>NSIG01000057.1 GCA_002737275.1 Opitutia bacterium | reverse complement strand
AAGTCCCCGGCGGCGACGCCCATGCCGGCCACAATCACGGCGGCCATGCCCACGCCGCCCCCCACGGCGGCACGCTCGTCGAGCTCGGCGACCACGCCTACAACGTCGAACTCCTCCGCGACCCCGCCACCGGCAAGCTCACCGCTTGGATTCTCGATGCCCACGCCGAGAACTTCGTCCGCATCGCTTCGCCCGCGATCGAGGTCGTCGCCATGCCCGGCGGCAAGTTCACCCCGCTCTCCCTCGCCGCCGTCGCCAACCCCGCCACCGGCGAGACCGTCGGCAGCACTTCCCAATTCGAGGTCCAGGCTGACTGGCTCAAAACCTCCGGCCCGTTCTCCGGCATCGTCACCGTCGAAATCCGCGGCACCAAGTTCGAGAAAGTGGGCTTCGCCCTGCCGAAGTAACGCCGCCTTCCGGGTGGCACGGGCATCTTGCCCGTGGATTGGATCCGATAATCCACGCGCACCCGACTGATCCGTCCGCCGTCAGCCCAATCGAAAATCGCCATTCCAAAATCGAAAATCTCCCAGATGCCCATTCCCGTCACCGTTCTCACCGGCTTCCTCGGCGCCGGTAAAACCACGCTCCTCAACCGCATCCTCACCGAGCAACACGGAAAAAAACTCGCCGTCATCGAAAACGAATTCGGCGAAGTCGGCGTGGACAACCAGCTCGTCATCCAAGCCGACGAAGAACTCTTCGAGATGAACAACGGCTGCATCTGCTGCACCGTTCGCGGCGACCTCATCCGCATCCTCGGCCGCCTCATGAAGCGCACCGAGCCCCTCGACGGCATTCTCATCGAGACCACCGGCCTCGCCAATCCCGGCCCCGTCGCCCAGACGTTTTTCACCGACGACGAAATGAAGGCCCACTTCCGGCTCGACGCCATCGTCACCGTCGTCGACGCCAAACACATCCTCCAGCACCTCGGCACCGACGATGAATCCGTGAAGCAGCTCGCCTTCGCCGACGTCATCATCCTCAACAAAACCGACCTCGTCGCTCCCGCCGAACTCGACGCACTTGAGCTCCGCATCCGCGCGATCAACGCCGTCGCGAAAATCCACCGCGCGCAAAACGCCAACGTTTCCCTCGACCACGTGCTCAACATCGGCGGCTTCAACCTCGGCCGCGCCGTCGATGTCGACCCGAAGTTCCTCGAGCCCGAATATCCCTTCGAATGGGCCGGCGCCTACGCGCTCCCCGTCGGCGCGCACGAACTCATCATCGGCCATCACGATCACGGTCACGATCACGGCCACGACCACGCGCACGGCGAGCACGACCACCATCACCACCACGGTAACGCCAACGAACTCGATGTCGTCGTCATGCCCGTGAAGTTACCCGTCAACGGCGACTTCACCACCGCCGACTCGCTCGCCGCCCTCGCCGCCGCGCGCGACGCCGCCGTCCACGTCTTCGCCGACTGGGAAGCCCGCCTCAAGGAGGGGGACACCGTCGTCCCCGGCGCGACGCTCCACCGCCTGCTGCTCACCGAGGGCAACGGCAAGTTTGTTCTTAAAATCAAAGACCCCGGCTTCTTTTTCGTCTTTGAATCCTGCGGCCACGACCCGCTCCACATCCAGGTGATGGGCGAGACCGCGAAGCCGTGCTGGCAGCAAGATTTCCACGCCGCGCACACCCACAACGACGCCGTCACGAGCGTCGGCATCACCGAAAAAGGCGACCTCGACGGCAAAAGACTCAACGACTGGATCAGCGAACTCCTGCGCGTAAAAGGCGGCGACATCTACCGCATGAAAGGCGTGCTCGCGGTGAAGGGCTCCAACAAGCGCCTCGTCTTCCAAGGCGTGCACATGCTCTTCGACGCGAAATTCGACCGCGAGTGGAAGTCGGGCGAGCCCCGCCAAAACACCTTGGTCTTCATCGGCAAAAACCTCGACCGACCCGCCCTCACGGAAGCGTTTAAGGCCTGCTTGGCGTAGGGCCGGCGCTCGTCGCCGCGGTAGGAGCGCGCTTGCGCGCGATGGCGTACGCTTGCGCACGATGGCATACGCACCGCCGGACCAACCCTCCTCGCTATCGCCCGCAAGCGGGCTCCTAACCTGCGTCTACGCTACGCCTGCCTCACACATTCCCCAACCGTGCGGTCGAGTCGCCGAAGCGGTCGAGCTTCGTCACCCCGATTTGGTCGGCGAGCGTGAGGAAGAGGTTGCTCATCGGCTTCGAGCCGTGCTGCACGTAGCGGCCCGGCGTCAAAAGCCCGCCGCCACCGCCCGCTAAAATCACCGGGAGATTGTCGTGCGAATGGCGGTTAGCGTCGGCGTTGCCGCTGCCGTACACGATGCGCGTGTTATGCAAAATCGAGTTGCCGTCGATGTCGCGCGTCTCGTGCAGATCCTTCAAGAAGCGAGCAAACTGCTCGGCATACCAGCGGTCGATTTTCTCAATCTTCGCGATGCGCTCCAAATTGCCCTGATGGTGCGAGAGATCATGATGTCCTTCGAAGACGCCGATCTCGCCGAAGGAGCGGTTGCTGCCGTCGTGGGCCAGCGTAAACGTCCCGATGCGCGTCGAGTCGGTCTTAAACGCGAGCGCCAGCATGTCATACATCAGCCGGACGTGGTCGCCGTGACTGCGCGGCACGCCCACCGGAGTGTCGATGTCGGGGTCGACGTTGAGGCCGAACTGCTCGGCCTTTCCGATTCGAATCTCAACGTCACGGATGCCGGTAAGATATTGGTCGAGTTTGTCGCGGTCGTGGGCATCGAGCCGACCCTGCATCCGGCGGGTGTCTTCGTTGACGAAATCGAGCACCGAACGGCGCGCCTCCATGCGGCGGCGGGCGTTCTCGGCGCGCTCGCCATGGGCGCCGCCGCCAAACATCCGCTCGAAGAGCAGGCGCGGATTCGATTCGGGCGGCATGGGCGTCGTCGCGGAGCGCCACGAGAGATTGTGTTGGTAAGCGCAGGCGTAGCCGGAATCACAGCTGCCGGACCGACGCTCGACGTCGCAGGTGAGTTCGAGCGAGGGGAAACGCGTGAGGTGGCCGACTTGGCCGGCCATCACCTGATCGATCGAAATGCCCGCCCGGATCTCGGTCGCGCTCTTATTGAGGCGCACCCCGGTCAAAAAGACGCCGTTGCCGCGCGCATGGTCGCCGGCGCCGTCCTTGCCGCCCTTCGCGTTGGCGTGATCGAGCCCGCTCACCACTTGCAACTGGTTCTTCAACGCCGCGAGCGGCTCCAGCGTCGGTCCGAATCGAAAATTCGAGCCGCCGCCTTCGGGCCACCACGAGGAGGGAATCGCCCCGTTGGGGAAATAGACGAACGCCGTGCGCAACGGCGCGCCGGTCGCGGTCGTAGCGAGACCCTTGGCCGCCTGCGCCGCCAACAGCCGCGACGGCACCAGTGAAGCGAGCGAGGGCAACGCGATGCACGCGCCGAGACCGCGCAGGAAATGCCGGCGGTTCATGGCTTGGGTGTGCTGCTCGGCGGTGAACGAATCGGGCGGGGATGCTTTCATGGGGCGGGAGCGTTGAGGCTGACGTTGACCGCGCGGACGGGTGCGCGGTGTTGTTGAAAGGGAGCGGAGTCGATGACGCCGCGGATCAGAGCCGAGGGGCGGCCGCCGGCCGCTTCGAGCTTGGCGGCCAATTGGTCGAGCGTGTCAGTGTCGGTGTAATCGACCCCGCGCCCGAGCGCATACGTGAGAAGTTTTTCGCCCACGTTATGATAAAAATCGCCCCGGTGACCCGTGGCGAGGATGCGTTTCAGCTCCCGGATATTGGAAAACTTTTCGCCCGTGATGAGCTGGCCGGTCGAGTCGATCTCGTGGTTCGCCTCGGCGGTGCGCCATTGGCCGAGGGCGTTGAAATTTTCGAGAGCGAGTCCGAGCGGATCCATGCGGCTGTGGCAGGAATAGCAGGTGGAGTTGGTGGCGTGTAGCGCCATGGTTTCGCGGAGCGTCATCTGCGCGAGTTTTTCGGGGCTGGCGGCATCTTCCAGCCCGGGGATATCGGGCGGCGGCGGGGCGGGCGGTGTGCCCAAAATTGCTTCCAGAATAAAGACGCCGCGCTTCACCGGCGAGGTGCGCGTGGGATTCGACGTTACCGCCAGCACACTGCCGTGGGTCAGCACGCCGCCCCGCGCGCTATCCGGCGGCAAGATGACTTTGCGCATCGCCCGTCCTGTCACACCGGGGATGCTATAGTGCTTGGCCAGTTCCTCGTTGAGAAAGGTATAGTTGCTGTCGATCAGCTCGGTGAGCGGACGGTCCTCTTTCAGGATATGCGCAAAAACCATCTCGGTCTCATCCAACATCGCCTGCCGGAGCGGCCCCGTGAGCTGGGGCACCGTTTGCCGGCTCCCTTCGGTCCGCACTTGTCTCGCCGCTGCGAGATCGGCGAGATCTTGCGGTGTGCGCCGCACATCCGGGATATCCGAAATCCGGCGAATCACCGCACGCGCCTGTTGAAACGCCGCGCTGGGCGGATGCTCTCGGAGGTACACCGCACTGCCGTCAATCACCACGGTGGCGATGTCGCGCGACTGCAGCCATTGGCCAGTGAAATTCCGCACAAACTCGGCCGAGCGCGGATGGCCCATGAGCCGGGTGATCTGCCCGGAAAGCGATGCCCGAAGCTGCTGCTCCTGCGCGAGCCGAAACAGCTCTTCATCCGGCATCGTTGACCAGAACAGATACGACAGCCGCGAGGCCAAGGCATACTCGTCGATCAGCGGATGGGGCTGACCCGGCCGAATCGGTTCCACGCCTTCCTCCCGAAAAATGAACCGGGGCGACGCCAAGATCGCCACCATCGCCTGCGCGACGCCGGCTTCAAAGTTGCCGTCGGCCTGCGTCATCACGCGCTCGGCCAAACTCACGAGCCGCTTCACCGTAGACTCGTCGACCGGACGTCGAAACGCGCGGGTCGCAAATTGCCCCAATAGTTCGCCCGCGTAAGCCCGCCGCTCGGCCAACTCCGCCGGCACGGCTTTCGGGAAAAACCGTGCGTAATTTTTCGGCGCAACCCAGTGCTCCGGCGCCATCGGTCCCTTCACGGTCACGCCGTTGAGTCGGATCCGCAGCTGCCGCTCTTGGGGCAACGCGTCGCCCAACGGCCTAATCTCCACCGACAGCTCGTGCTCTCCCGCCGACCAATCACGGTCAAAAGTAAACTCATGCGGAATGCTGCCCTCCCGAGCGAACTCCCGTTCGAGCAACGACTCGCCTCCGACGCGAAAGATGAGCACAGCCCGATTGAGGTCGAATTTGTCCTCCACGAAGCGTTCGACCGTCCGCAGATCGAGCACCAGTTGATACCTGCCGGCCACAGCGACGCGGTGCTTGGTCGTCGCGACCGTCGGCACATAATAGGACAACTCCAAAGTGGAGCCCAGTGCCGCACCTCCGCGCTCTCGGCCACGCGCTGGGTCGACCGCCACGGGCGGAGCCGACGACTCAAATTTGCGCCCCGGCACCGTCGTTTCATCGACCACTTTCGCAGTCGTCGGAACCGCCAAAGCTATCACCCGCTGCGCCGTGTCGAGGTAACGCTCGAGCAACAAGGGCGAGACTGTGAGCACATCGCCGATGTTGTCGAAACCGTGTCCGGAATCGTCGGCCGGAAACTCCACCTTGGTGTCGACTTCGACGCCGGTGAGATCGCGGACGGTGTTGCGATACTCCGTACGATTCAACCGGCGCACCGTCACCCGACCAGGATCCGGCATCGCCGGATCGAGCTCAAACACATCGCGCTTCACCCATTTGGTGAGCTTCTCCGCCAGCTCCGCCGGTAGCCGCGGCTCGTCGGCCGGTGGCATAATGCCCGTGCGGACGTTGCGCAGCGCCCGCACCCAGAGCGCGTGGTCCTTAAGGTCCGCGCCGCTCGCAAACTCGTCGAGCGTGACGCCGCCTTTGTCGATGCCGCCGCCGTGGCAGCCGTAGCAATACTCGTTCAAGATCGGCTTAATCTCCTTCGCGAAGAAATCCAAAGCCGGGTCTGCGGCCCGGCTATCCGCCAACCCGCCGAAAACGGCGAGCCCAAGAAGAGGGCCAAGGAAATTGCAGCGGGGGGAACGCAAAGGGGGAAGCGGGGAAAATGATTATGAGAGCCAAAAAAGCAAAGCCGGGTTACAGACAGACCAGACGCGCCGATCGTCGGAAAGTTGTTCGCCGCCCGATTCGAAGTCAGGGAAATTTAGCGCCGATTAAAGGGCGTAACGGGACGGGCGCATCTCAGTTTCTTGCCCTGCGTAGGGGCCGACCGTGGGTCCGCCCGGGCGGGCCTAAGCGGGCTATTGCTACCAAAACCGCCCCGGCTCGAACAAACCGGTGCCCGTGATCAGAAGGTGAATGTATTGGTCATCGACCACTGTTTGGGCTGCGGAATCCGCGCCGATGCGACTTGCCCGTTGGGTTGGGCGGTGACGGCGATCAGGTCGTCGTCGCCCAAGAAATCACGGACGTTGAGTTGGATCGACCAGCCGATCTTGCCGTCTCTGAACTTGCGGCCGTAGCGCAGCCACGCGTCGCAGTTGAGCTGCTCACTGCCGTAAAACGGTTGGGTGATGTCGGAGACCCAGACGCCGATCGAATTTCGCTTCACGCCGTAGCCGATCGCGACGCGGTCCTGCCAGCGGGCAGCGCCGCCGATGCCGAATCCTTTGAGCGGTCCCGTGACGAAGTCGTAGTTCGTGACCGCGTTGAAACGCCACTTGCGGAGCTCTTGCACCGCGGCGCCGTTGGCCGCGAGGGCGTTGAGGTAAGGGATATACATGTTGTTGGTCGTCGCGCCGCCAAAGCGGGTGCCGGTCACACTGTTGAAATACGGAATGTCCTCGAACCCTTGCTGCGCGCGGATGCTCGTGGCGGCGATGCCGTCACCATCCGACCAAAGCGGCAGATTTTTTGCCACAAAGTCCGCGAAGTCCGCGCCGTAGTTGGCGCGCACCGCTTCCTGCATCGCGGCGTTGAAGGTGATGCGCCAATTACGGCGGGGATTGTAGGTGCCCTCAAATTCCCAGCCTTCCGCCGTAGTGTCGGAGATATTGCCCACATTCGGCGGGCGCGTGGCGCTCCAGTTTCCGCCGCCGGCGGCCTGCGTGAAGGCCCACGACGCTACGAGTTCCGGATCGACGGGGCGGAGCCATTCGGCGGCCGTGCGCTGGGTGAACCAAAGATTGCGTGCGGTGGTCTCGGCCGCCGTGAGCGCGGGATTCGCGTTGCCCGCCTGCGCCGGCGCGGTGAGCGACGCCCGGAGCGGGAGGTAGCGCGAATCGCTGGGCGCGAAGCCAAACCATTTATTGATGAGCACCTCGCTGGTGTTGGAGCCGCGCAGCCCGTTCATCGCGCGGGTGACGTCGTTGCCCGGCCAAAAGGTATTGTAGAAGGTGCTCACGTCGTTCGCCTGCGTGGTTTTGTAGTTCACGACGCGCAGGACGAATTTCTGGTCGGCAAACGAGAGCGTGAGGCCCTTGTCCACCGTGGAACCGGCGGGCGGGCTGAACGGGCGGCCGTAAACATCGGCCACCGTGGAGGACGGCCGGAAATTTTCCGAGCGGTTATAGGACAGGCTCACGTCCATCCCGAGCGGGAGGCGCTGCTTGATGAAATCGGGCGCATGACCGACGACGCTCCAGCTCACGGTCCGATCCTTGGCGTAGATGTTGGGTTTGGCGGGCGAGATCCACGACGCCGCGAAAGGATCGACCTGATTCGTCGCCGTGACCCGCACCGGCGCGCCGCGGTCGAAGAGCGAAAACTCGTCTTCGCGCCAGCCGACGAGGCCGACGAGTTTGCGGTTGAGAAAATAACTCTGCCAGATCGCGGAGTAGCTCGTGGTCTGGTTCCGCGCGCGCGAGGCGTTGGAGTAGAGTTTGTCGAGGCCGCTCTCCGGTCCGATCACGGTCACGGGAGCGTTGGTCACCCACTCGTTGGTCCGATTGTCGAAGAGCAACGCGGTGCCATTGCTCCGGGGAATGTGCGGCGCGGTGAGGCCTTGGATACCGGCGCCGGCCGCCGACGTGCGATTGGCCAGCGAGCCGCCGAGGTAGTGGATCGCGGCGTAGTCGGGGTAAGTCAGCGCGGCGGGATTGTTAGCGTAGGCGTTGAGGTCGGTCGTGTAGGAGAACCCCTGGTAACTGCGGGAGAACGTGGAGCTCTCAAGGTCGCTGTAAACGCCCGTGACCGTGTGCTTGCCGAGATGGCGGAAGAGGCCGGATTTTTGCGTGAGATCCAGTGTGGCGTAGGAGGTAGCGCGGAAAGCCTTGCGGCGGCTGTTGGAGAAATTGTTGCCGATGGAATCGGAGGCGAAATACGGCCGGCCGAAGTTGGGGTTGACCGCTCCGTTCACGAGCCGGCTTTGCATATCGACATGGATCGTCGCCGCGTCGAAGCCGATGATGCTGGTGTTGGCGCGGTCCTGCTTCTGCTCGTCGTAGGCAACTTCGAAGCCGAGGACGTCTTTGAAAAAGGTCTGCCGGAAACTGGCGTTGAAGGCATTGAACTTGGCGGCCTCGCGCTTGTTGGGGCCGTCGAGCAGCGTGTTGTAAAAATCGAAGACCGAAGGATCGCGGATCTCCTGATATTTCCAAAGCCCGGCGTAAGCTTGGCCGGCGGGCGCGAACTGTTGGTTTAGAAAGAAGAGCGGGTTGTTGCCCTGCGTCGTGTAGTTGCCGACGCCGAACCATTGGGTAAACGGATTGCCGCCGCGGCTGAGCATAAAGGCCGGCGTGCCGGGACCGCCCATCGTAGCGGAACCGGGATCGGTGAAGACGCCGCCCACTTGGCCGAACCATCGGCCCGCCGAGCCGAGATGCGCCGCGAGCAGCGGATTGGTGGTCACCGTCGTGGGCTGGCTCGGATCGATGGCGACCTTGTTCAGCACGTTGAACCAAACCGAGAGTCCGTCCTGCGGCGGCGTGGGCCGGGGGCGGTTGGCCGAGATGTCCCCGGTCTCATAGCTCACGTTGAGCTGCGTGAACGCGTCGCGAAACAAGCGCGGCTCCCAGCGCAGCGCCGCGTAGAGCCGGCGGTCGTCCTCGAAGGCGGGCTTTTGGCGAAACTTCTTGTCGTCGTTCAGGCCGATGACGCGCACCGCCAGCCGGTCCTTCATGATGGACTGGTTCAGATCGAGCACCTCGCGGTGCGAATCGTATCGGCTGTAGGTCTGCTGAAATACCAAGGCGTTTTTGCGCAGGTTCGGGACCTTCAGCTGGTTGTTGATAATGCCCGCCGGGCTACCAAGGCCGAACAGAATGGCATTGGCCCCGCGCGAAATATCGACGCGCTCGGTGTTATACGAATCGAGCCCGATATCGGTGGGGAAAAAATCCCGGGTGAGATCAGCGCCACTCAGTCCGCGCACCCGCGTCGAAACATTCGGGCTCTGAAGATTGGCTTCCGCATTGGAAAAATTATTGCCCGTGCTGACGCCCGAGTAGTTGCCGCCGGGGCCGGATGCCTCCGTGCCCGTCGTGTAAACGAGAATGTCCTTGGTGTTCGTCGAGCCCGTGTCGGCCAAAAACTGGGCGTTCACCACGCTGATCGCCGCGCCGACATCGCGAAGCTCCGTGCGCAGGCGCGTGCCCGCGAGCGTCGAGGCCGATTGGTAGCCTTTGTCGGTGTCGGTCTCGACCACGAACGGCGAGAGCTTCATGATCTCGTCAGGATCGGGGACGACCGGGGCTGCGACCGCCCCCGGAATCACCGTCGATTTCCCAGCCGCGGACTTGGCGGCAGCCGGAGGGGGCGGCGCGGCGAGTTGAGCCGAAAGCGAGGAGGTGCCGAGCAGGCCGACAACGGCGCACCCGAATCGAAAGGTACGAACCGAACAGAGCGAGGAATAGAGTTTCATGGGGTTAAAAGGGGAAGGGTCGCCGGTGAGAATCGGGCTAGAAAAACCGACTGCGTTTTGCTTTTCGACGGGACAACCGCCGCCACCGCCGAGCGGCCGGGCCGGGTGGTAAAAAGGGCCGCTCAGAGGAGCGTGCGGATCTCTTCGAGGGCCTGCTTGGTGCGCTTAATGCCTTCGATTTCGCTGTGCTTGTGACCTTCGTATTCGATGCCGATGTAGCCGCTGTAACCGGCGCCGACCGTGATCTTCACGAGGCGTTCGAAATCGAGGGTCATCTCGAGTTTCTCGCGGCGGTCTTCGGTGTAGAATTTGCCCGCGCCTGTGTCCCAATCGTAGGACTTGGCGCTCACGGCCTGCTTCACCCACGGCATGAATTCGCGGAGGCCCTGATAGGGATTGTAGAGCTCGGACTTAACCCGGTCGGTGTAGAAATTCCCAAAGTCAGGCAAGATGCCCACACGTTTGTGGTCGGCCAACTTCATGACGTTCGTCAGCCACTTGCCGTTGGAGGAAGGTCCGCCGTGATTTTCGACGACGACCCAAAGGCCGCGTTTGTCGCCTTCGACGCACAATTGATGAAGTCCAGCGGCCGCGAGTTTTGCCTGCTCGTCCCAGGGGAGAGTGCCGTCGCTCGCCGCGTTGACGCGGATACTGTGGCACCCGAGAAACGCCGCCGCATCCAGCCACTTCAAGTGATTCGTCACAGTCTTTTGCCGACCCGCTTCGCTCGGCGCGCCGAGGCTGCCTTCGCCGTCACACATGATGAGCAGGCTGGCGACGCCTTCGCCCGCCGCGCGGCTCTTCATTTCCCCGAGGTAGGCTTGGTCCGTCGCCTTGTCCTTGAACATCTGGTTCACGTATTCGACGCCGTCGATTCCGACGGACCGGGCGATCTTCGCGAACTCCAGATTGTCGAGCGGCTCGGCCCCGGCGCGCTTGAGGAAGCGCTTGTTGAGCGACCATTGCGCGAGCGAGATTTTGAAAGCGGCGGATTTTGCGGCCGGCGTCGCAGCCGCGCGGGCGAGCGGGCTCAGTGCACCGAGGGCACCAAGGGCGGCGGCAGATTTAAGAAAGGAACGGCGGGTGGATGGGACGGTTGGGTAGATCATAAAAAAGCGAAGCCGAGGCTCTTAAAACCCCGGCTTCGCGGCAACCCAGAAAAGGTTTTAGGCGAAAATCGCCCGATGAATGCTCAGTTCGTTCAGGCGATGTCGGCGATCGTCCAGCCCTTACGATAGGTCGGGTAGATCAATTTGTCGGCCTCGGGGTTGTTCGTCTTCATCGCGACGGGATCCCACGTGAACTTGCCACCCACGAGAATCGCCATCGTGCCAAGGCAAACCATCTCCGTAAACGGCACCGAGTATTCAAAATTCGAACCGGCGGCGAGCGGGTTGTTGGCCCGGATCGCGGCGGTCCACTCGGTGTGCGGGTTGTTCTCTGGCACCCGCGGAATCGTCTTGGCCGGGAACGACGGCGTGAGCTCTTTGTGCAGCGACTCCGGGATGAAGCGCGGGCTATTGCAGTAATCGTTGCCGTCATAGACGGTGCCCTTGCTGCCGATTATGAGCTGGCCGCCCTTGGCAAGTTGCCGACCCTCTTCCATCTGCGCCGGCTTCGCGGGCTTTTCGCCGCCTTCGGACCACGTGAGTTTGACGGGCGGGAGGTTGCCCCGCGCGGGGAACTGATACTCGACGATGGCCGCCTTCGGGAACGCGATCGGGCTCTTACCCACGATCTTTTTGAGTTCAACGCTAGTCGGTGCGCCAAGTTTCAAATTCCAGTAGGCGGCGTCCATAATGTGACAGGCCATATCGCCCAGCGCACCGCAGCCGTAGTCGATAAACCCGCGCCATTTGAACGGATGGATCGCGTTGCTATAAGTACGATCCTGCGCGCGGCCGAGGAAGAGATCCTGCGAAAAACCTTCTGGCGGCGTGTCCGCCTTGGGCCATTCCTGCATGCCCTGCGGCCACACGACTTGCTCTTTGCCGTCGGGTCCCATCGCGGCCGAGCGATTAGTCCAAATCTGCGCCTCGCGCACCTCGCCGAGCACGCCCGCATTGAACCATTCCTGCACGAGGCGAATACCTTCGCCGGCGTGGCCTTGGTTGCCCATCTGGGTGCAGACGCCGTTCAAGCGCGCCAGCCGCAACAGCTCGCGCGCCTCGCCGACGGTCTGCGTCAGCGGCTTCTGCACGTAAACGTGTTTGCCCAGCATGATTGCCATATAGGCCGGCAGGAAATGCATGTGGTCCGGCGTCGAGACGCAGACCGCGTCAATCTGCTCGTCCATCTCGAGCAGCATCTTCCGAAAATCAGTGTAACGTTTCGCGTTGGGAAAATCGGCGATCAACTTCTTCCGGTTGTTGCCGCCGCGCGCGCCATCCAGACTCCAATCGACATCACACAGCGCGACCACGTTTTCGTTTTTATGCGCCATGATATCCGAGTAGCCCTTACCGCCGCAGCCGATCTGCGCGACGCGGATCTTGGCGCCGGCCGCAATGGGTCGGGGCTTGCGCGGGTTCTTCGCGAGCGTCGCACAGCCGGCGAAGCCGAGCATGGCTGTGGCGACAGCCGAAAACGCAATGAAGTCGCGACGATTGAGATGATTTGAGGATGATTCTTTCATAACTTAGGGGGATTGAGGGGATCGGAGAGCCAGACGCTCGCCACCGAGGACCCGTGATCACGGTTAGAAAAAATTATCCCAATGCAACGCCTGTGATGCGTACTACCGAAATAATCTTACCCGCTTATGCATCCCATCGCTTTTGCGCCGCAGGCTTGCCGCCGGCCGCGCCCCGCCCCATCCCGTCACGCCATGCGCTCGTTCCCAACGCTGATCGCCGTTGCCACTTTCTCGGTGTTCGCGGGGTTCACCCCTGCCTCCGCCGCCGCCCCCATGCACAAGATCATGCTCCTGACCGGCCAATCGAACCCGTATCACGCTTGGACCCGCAGCTAGCCCCTCGTGCAGACCTACCTCGAGCAGGCGAAAATGTTCACCGTCGACGTGGTCACCACGCCTCCCGCCGGCGCCGACATGGCCAGCTTCGCGCCGAAGTTTTCCGATTACGCCGCCGTCGTGATCGTCTCCGAGGGCGCCGAGTGGCCCGCGCCGACGAGGGCCGCCTTCGTTGACTACATGAAAAACAGCGGCGGTCTCGTCGCGGTCCACGACACCAACAACGCTTTTCCCTATTGGCCCGAGTGGAACGAAATGATCGGCGTCAGTGGCTGGGGCTTCAAAGCCGATGGTAACATCGGCGCGCGCGACAAGACTTGGGGCCCGATGATCCGTTGGCGCGACGACCAGATGGTCCTCGATTCCACCACCCCCGGCAACGCCACCCACCCGCCCCGCCACGACTTCCTTGTCACCACCCGCACTCCCGACAATCCCATCATGCGCGGCCTCCCCGCGACGTGGCTAAAGGCCAGCGACGAAATCTACGGCCGACTCCGCGGCCCCGCGAAAAACGTCACCGTGCTCGCCACCACCAAGCCCGACCGGGCCAAGTATCCGCCCCACGCCAACGGCGAAAACGAGCCCATGCTCATGACCATTTCCTACGGCACAGGCCGCATCTTCCACACCACCTTTGGCCACGTGAATTAGAAGGAGCCCGCCCCCTTTCTCGCGATCGCCTGCACGGGCTTCGCCGTCACGCTCCAACGCGACACCGAATGGGCCGCCACCGGTGCCGTCACCAAAAAAGTCCCCGCCGATTTTCCCGCGCCGGAGAAAACCTCCCTGCGCACGCCATAGGCACCCGCTGACAGAACCTCGGTATCGCCCCGGCCAATCCGCCGCCTTCAACCGCGCGCCGGCGAAGTATCTGGAGAAATCCTGAGCGGCGGCGCTGTCCGGCGCGCCCGGCCGCGCAAACCGAAAGTCCCCGTCGGCCCGCTTGGGCTTGTGCTACCCGCCACTCGGTCCTCACTACCCGTTACTCCCTCCATGCAACTGACCAAACACTGGGCCGCCCAACTCGACGACTACGCCATCGACCTCGCTTGGTCGCCCGACGGCATCCAACTCGCCGCCGCCAGTTCCGCCGGCCCCGTTTCCCTCTTCGCCTCCGCTGAGGGAAAGAAACTCCACGAACTCCCCGCCCACGCCAGCGGCACCAACTGCCTCGCATGGCAGCCTTCCGCCTCAACCTCCGGCTCTCAACTCTCACCCCTCAACTCTCAACTTTACCTAGCCACCGGCGGCCAAGACGGCGCCGTGAAATTCTGGGACGCCACCGCCGGCCAACACACCGCCACCGCTGCCCTTGGCACCGCCTGGGTCGAACACCTCGTCTGGGTGCCTGCGCCCGCCCCCGGCGCGGTCTCCGGCTCTCAGCTCTCAGCTCTCAACTCTCAGCTCTTGTTCGCCGCCGCCGGCCGCAAACTCACTGCCCTCCGCGCCGACGGCTCCGTGGCCCACACCTTTCCGCCCGCCGCCAAATCCATCTCCGCCCTCGCCGCCCAGCCCGCCGGCGGCTGCGTCGCCGCCTCGCACTTCGGCGGTGTGCAGCTTTGGGACGCCGATGATTTTATCCTCCAAAAAGAGTTTCCCTACGCCAACGGCATCCACGCCCTCGTCTGGTCGCCCGACAGCAAATGGCTCGTCTCCGGCAACCAAGACCCGAGCGTCCACCTCTGGATTCCGGAAACCGACGTCGAACTTCACATGAGCGGCTACGAGTCGAAAGTGAAACACCTCTCCTACGACCACACCTCGCGTTGGCTCGCGACCGGCGGCGGCCGCGACGCCTGCATCTGGGACTGCGCCGGTGAGGGCCCCGAAGGCCGCGAACCCGCCATGCTCCCGCACAACGCGCCGGTGTGCGCCGTCGCCTTCCAACACGCCCACAGCCTCCTCGCCACCGCGAGCCTCGACGGCGTCGTGCAACTCTGGAGCCCCGAACGCGCCAAACCCCTCCGCACCACCGTGAAAATGCCCGCCGCCGCGACGAAACTCGTCTGGTCCCCCGACGACCGCCTCCTCGCCATCGGCTCCGAAAAAGGCGCCGTCTATGTGCTCAAAAGCGATGCGTGAGCTGACAAAGTGCAAAGTTTGACCCCTTTTTCCGGCCCCACGGAATTTTTTTGCACCATCTACGAGAATCGGCCGGAGATTTGCCGCGACCTCGGGCGTGGTTCGCCAGAGTGCCTGAGCTATTTGGAAACGAAGGCTGCAGCCGTGGCGGCCGCGGTGGCCTCCCCCCTGAGGACGCGGCGCCGCAGGTGTGAATTCGTCACTTCTTTGTGCATAGCGCGGACTTCCAAAACGTGCACCGCCGTGTTGGGCTGGGGTGGTACGAAACCTCCGCTCAGCTATGCCTACCCCGCTGCATGACCATCGAAGGGGCGACCAACACCGAGGTCTTCCAAGCCTACGTGAGGGAAATCCTCGTGCCGACCCTGCGCTCTGGCGACATCGTCGTGCTGGACAATCTCGGGGCCCACAAAAACGAAGCCACCCTCGCTGAGATCTCCGCCGCCGGTGCGCCAACCCGGTTTCTGCCCGCCTACTCGCCGGATCTGAACCCCATCGAATTGATGTGGGGCAAGGTCAAAGCTCTCTTGCGCGCCGCCGAAGCACGCTCCGAGTCCGCCCTCCTGCAGGCAATCGCCCTAGCCCTCGCCGCCGTCACGGCCAATGACGCCAAAGGCTGGTTTGCCCATTGTGGTTACAGTTTAATTTAAAATGCTCTAGCAGTCAGCCCCCTTGCCGTAACCTCGAAGAAGATTTGATATCCCGCCTCTTAATTTGACCTGCCGAATCTTTCGGAATCTTATACTTCCGTGCCTGCTCTCTCTTTTCTCGATCGAGCTTATAACTCGTTTCTCTCCGTGAAGGTGAGAGCGGGGGCAGAGCGGTCCATCCTCGCGATCGCCATCCTTGGCTTTCTCGTGCATCTTACTCTGATCATTTTAGCCGATTTCGGAGTTTTTACATTAGGAGCTGGCTCAAAAATGTTGAGCAATCCCATCGTAGCGACCTATACCCCGTTTTCGTTTATCATCGTTTACGAGGTCTACATGCTCGTTTATTATCTTCCGAGGTCGATCACGACTTACATTAGTAAACAGTATGAAATCATCACCCTGATCATCATTCGCCGACTGTTTAAAGATTTGGGCAATCTCGAGATCACGTCCAACTGGTTCGACATCAGCGGGGACCTTCAATTCACCTATGATCTCATCGCATCACTRGTGCTTTTTTATCTTCTCTACCTGTTTGTTTTGAAGGGAAAGCAAGCCGTGCCGGTGAAATCTGAGGTTTGGCCTCAGCCAGCCAACTTAGCTCGCTTCATCAGATTTAAGAAGGGTCTAGCCGTCCTTTTAATTCCGGTCTTATTAGGCTTAGCGCTTTATACCTTCGTAACTTGGTCCATCGATAATTTTTCTCCAGCTACCTCCGCGCCGTTGGCTTTCAAAAATATCAACAGTATTTTTTTCGATCAATTCTTCACGATCTTGATTGTGGTGGATGTAATCCTACTCCTTTTCTCTTTTTTTCTTACCAAGAGATTCCACACGGTCATTCGCAATTCTGGTTTCATCGTCTCAACCATTTTAATCCGGTTATCATTTTCGACTGAGGGTTTGGTCAACGTCGTCTTAATTGTAAGTTCAGTTTTGTTTGGGCTACTCATCCTTACGGTCCACAACCTTTATCAAAAAATGCCTGAAATTTTCGATGACGAAGAACGCGAGTCCTAGTTGCAATGATTCAAAACCGATCGAGAGTTTGCAAATCCAGCCTCTACGAAAACCCCTCCCGAATCCGATCCCCCAAAAATCCAGTCTCCTATCAGCTATAACTCCCACTCAACACCTCCAACGCTAACATCATGTTCTCAAAGTTCACCCTCACCGACAAACTACTCTTCGTCTCTGCTTTCTTGTCCTTGATTTTCGCTGAAATCACCTTTTTCGGCGGCCACAAAACGGAGGCTATTTTTGTCGGTCTCTGGGTGCCCTCTATCCTCGGTTTCGGTATCTACCTCAAACTCATCGGAACCTCCAAAAATGAATGAGCTGATTCTCTATTTCGCGGGCTTCATCATGGTGTTGTTCGGCATCGCCTTCTACTCCGCCATGTCTGCCTTCCGCAAGATGGCCAAGACTACCGAAGCCAAGACAAGCAGCGACGAAGCCGCCGCTGACAAAAGAGCTGCCGATAAAGGGAGATGATCCGTCTGAGCTCCGCCCGCCGGACCCGCTGGTCAGGTGTTCGACGGGTAGAGCGAACCGTTGGGGAAGTTGCCGCAGAGCGGCCGATCGCCGTCGGTGAAGGCAGAGATCAGCAGATCTCCGCCCACAAAGGCGCCGCGCCACGAGGCACCCCGGCCGCCGAAGACTTCTTCGCGATCGCCGCGACTCCGCGGGGCGTTGACGCCAAACTTGAAAGCCTGGACGTCTGGCCGGAGCCGCGCGGCGAAAGCAGGGTCATCGGTCGCGATGGAGGCTACTAGGGCACCGTTCGAGACATTCATGGCTGACAGGAGCTCGGACTCGGTATCGACGATGACGATCGAGTCGATCGGTCCGAAAGGCTCGCTGTGATGGAAGGACCAACCCGTCGGCGGATTAAGCACGCAGGCCGGCGCGATGTAGGCCGACTGGTCCTGACCCGCGATGAAGCGACCGACTCCCAGGCCGCCCCGGATCAAGGGGATGCCGCCAGCCACGATGGCTTCTTCGTACCGTGCCCGGAGATCGGTGGCCTTGGACTGTGAGATGACCGGCCCGAAATCCAGCTCCGGCAACGGGTCGCCCGGCGCGGCAACCGCAAAGGGATTCCCGAATTTCAGGGAGGCGATTACTTCTTGGTAAGTGGCGAGGAAGTCGGGCAAGAGGCGGCGTTGGACGACATAGCGCGGATAGGCGGTGCAGCGCTGCTTGGCGTATTCGAAACCTTTCTTAAGATGGCCCGCGAGCAGCGGCCACTGCGAGAAATTCCAGATGCCCCAGGTGTTGAGACCCTCCTGCTCGAGGATGTGCCGACGACGCAAATCAGCCAAGGTACTCGCGGCTTTGCGGCCGTTGGAGCGCCCGCCGACGAACGCCAGCGCACCGAGCTGCGGAGAAGAGATGAGCGCGTCGCTGAGGTCGCCCCCGATACCGGAAAGCAGCGTCACGGGCAATCCGGCCCGTGCCATCAGCGCATGCGCCAGCGTCAAAGCGTGGAATCCGCCTTGCGAAGGGGTCTTGGCGATGACGGCGCTGCCCGCTAGTAGTTGGGCTAGTTCGGCGTGGACCAGCACGCTCAGGGGGTAATTCCACGAGGCGATATTGGAAACGGGACCCGTCAGCGGCGTCCGCCCCTCCATCTGCCGTTCAATTTCCTTGATATACCAATCCACCCCGTCGACGCAGCGGTCCACATCCGCGCAGGCGATGCGCCAGGGTTTGCCGATCTCCCACATCAGAAGAAGGGCGAGGGTGTCGCGGTGCTCGCGGAGGAGCCCGAGAGCCGCTTGCACGCGGCGCTGGCGCTCGTCCAGCGGCACCTTAGACCATTTCGCATGCTGCCGCGCAGACCCCTCGACCGCCGAGACGGCCGTCAGTTTATCGATCCGGGGCGGGCCGGGAATCAACGAGGCGTCGATGGCCAAGGCGTGCGGGCGGGTTTCCCCGACGAACTTCCACTCGCCGCCGATCAGGTTGGCAATGCGGTTGGCCTCAAAGGCCTCAGGAGCGGCTTGGCGGGCGCGACGATAGACGTCGTCCCAGGTGGTTCCCGGCTTGTGTTGTAGGGTCATGGGTAACGTGTGGTTTCGAAAAATTAAAAGGCCTTAAACAGCGTTGTTCACTCATATTTTGTGAACAAGGACGTGGTCGGGGCAGATGGATTTTCAAAGAGGAGTGTATTCATGAAATTAATGCGGGCAAACGTTTGGCCCACTTTAGCCCCATGGTCGGGTTAGGAGCACTTTGTGGCTTGAACGCGAATTACTTCGTTAATCGCCGCAGCGACTGGTTGATCTTCGCGACGTTGCACACCTCAGCGTCGTAGTCGGGGCCGATCCAGTCCCGCCATTCGCGGCCGAGTTCGGTGTCGGGCTCCTTCAAGCACGCCAGCATGTCGTGAAACGCCTCGAGCCCGCCGCAGTCCTCGGGCGGCCCGGCCCGCTCCCCGCCGACGCAATACGGATAACGCAGGCCCTTCTCCATCGCCACCGGCTTGTCCACGCGGATTTCGACCTGCCAGCCTTCGGCGAAATGGTAACCGTATGAAAATCGCGCGCGGTTCTCCAGATCGAGATCAGAGAGCGCGATGTCGCGGTCGTCCTCGATCACCAGCTCATCCCGCTTGAGCGGATTGCCATAGCGCAGGTCGTCGAGGTTGAACGCGTGGGTCTGATAATCGAACCAATCGAAGGCCACTTGAATGCAGTCGTGCAGGCGCGAGAGCCACATCGTCTCGCGCACGAGCACCATCCGCCACACGCGTGGCTCGCTGCCGACCAAGCTCAGGTGCAACGGGAACACGCGTTCCGCGGCTTTCTTTTTGGTGCGCGCCCCCGCGCCCTCTTGGATTCCAATCATGCGCGAAGTGGAACCGCCCGCCGCTGACGCGGCAAGAAAAGCCCGTAGGCCGGATC
>NSIG01000056.1 GCA_002737275.1 Opitutia bacterium | reverse complement strand
TTTTGCGGTCGATCGGTTCGGCGGCGCAGGGCATGGCCATCGCGAGCGCGTAGCGGACCGTGCCCGGGTAGTTGATGAGTTTGCGATCGTCGAGGCCGAGCCGGCGGTAGATGGCGTCGGCGAGCATCGCGAGGTGGGAGGTGGTGTAGCCCCAATAACCCACGCCCTCGTCGAAGGAGCCGTCGGCACCATACATCGCCGCGAAGGCCTGGGCGCTCTGCCGCGACATTTCGAGCCACTTTTGGGCTTCGGGGTGGCGACCTTGGAGCCAAACGGCGGC
Source organism: Opitutia bacterium (assembly GCA_002737275.1). Lineage (GTDB taxonomy): Bacteria > Verrucomicrobiota > Verrucomicrobiia > Opitutales > Opitutaceae > Tous-C4FEB. The sequence continues at coordinate 19,697 of NSIG01000056.1, read as the reverse complement.
GAGGCCGAGGCCGCAGGTGGGGATGATTTTGAGATTCGTGGAGTTGAGAATCAACGGCCAGCGGCTCAGATCGAAACGGAATTGGTAATCATCCTCGGGATCGAAACCCCAGCCCTGCACGCGATCCGGAAATTTCATGCCGTAAAGGGTGCGGTAACACGCGGGCGCGCCCTCGCCGGCGATCTTGGCTTCTACGGCGGTCACGAGCTCGACCGGGACTTTATCCCCGAGCCAGTCGAGGGCGTAGCAACACGCGATGGTCGCCTCGGGGGCGCGTTGGAGGCCGATGGTGTGTTTGCCGCCCTCTAGGAAGTAGTCCCAGCGCTTGTAGTCGCACAGGCGGCGCAGCGCGAGCAGGGCGAGGTCGAGTTGGCGAGGATCGCCCCACACGGCGAAAGCAAAGGCGCTGCGCTCGACGATTTTCCACGCGCGCATGAAATCGGCGACGTGGTTGTTGAGGCGGAGTTCTTCGCGGAGGAATTTGGTGTCGGCGGCGAAATCGACGTTGAGCAACTGGCCGCGGATGTCGGCCAGGCGGGGGAGTTCGAGGTTGGCCCGGATGCGGGGCAGGTCGGACGGGGCGAAGAGCAGGCCCTTTTGCGTGGGCGCGCCGGCCGGGTTGGCGCCGCCGGTCTCTGCTGCGCCGAGTGGCCAGCGGGCGAGTGGGAGGGCGGTAGCGATGACGGCGGAAGCTTTGAGGAAGGTGCGACGGGTGGACATGGTAGGCGTGGGGAATTCGGGAGGGAGGAAGCGAGGGGAGGAATTCGAAGGGCAGAAGTGCGGCAGGGTGGGGCCGGGCAGCCCGCTTGCGGGCCCGAGATGGAGCTCGCTCGTTTAAGCGGGTATCAAGTGATTGGGGCCGTCAAGGTCAGCCAAAGTGGATCGGCTAAAAAAGTGGGTTGAGGCAGGCGAGGGCCCCGGGCGGAGCGAAGCCGAATCAAATCCGGGCGGGGGAACTTCGATGGGCGGTTGCGGTGGGCGTCGATCCCCACTGCAGCGGGCGGAGTCGCTGGCGCGATAGTTCCAGCCGGTGCGACCGCGCGCGTGGCCCTGGCGTCTCGCACGTAAAGGGGCGGGCATATTGCCGGGTCGTTTCCGAACCCATGGGCGGGACGCCCATGCCACGTTAAGCATCAACGTCACTTTCGTTTGAGCCAGTTTCGATGAACGGGCCTTGGACAGGCTTGATTTGTTGATGAACCGGCTGCGTTATCCTGTCCGGTTTTCGTCCCGAACCATCCCGGTTGCCCCAGCTGTCCCCCGTCTTTTCCCCTATGAGCACTCTCCTCACCCGTCGTCTCGTCCTCAAACGCGGTCTCGCCGGCATCATCGCTTACGCGGCCGCGCCGAACATTTTCCCCTCGTCGCTCTTCGGCAAGGGCGCTCCGAGCAATCGCCTCAATGTCGGTCTCGTGGGCAATGGCCTCATCTGTAATTCCCACGCCGGCACCCTGCTCGGCCGGCCCGACGATTGTCAGATCGTCGCCACCTGCGATGTGATGCGCAGCAAGGCGGAAAAAATGCGCGACCGCATCGGCGTCGCCTACGGCAAACGCAAGGCCAGCGGTGCGCCTGCGACCGGTCCCGAGATTTACGCGACGCACGAGGAACTGGTCGCGCGTCCGGACATCGACGCGGTCTTCGTCTGCACGCCCGACCACTGGCACGCGGCGGTTTCCAAGGCCGCCATGCTCGCGGGCAAAGACGTTTACTGCGAGAAGCCCCAGACGCTCACCGTCCACGAAGGCCGCGTGCTGGTTGATGTGGCGCGGCGCACCGGCCGGGTTTTCCAGACGGGCACACAGCAACGCTCCAACAAGTCCTTCCGCAAGGCCGCCGAGATCGTGCGCAACGGCTGGATCGGCGAGATCAAACTCATCCGCACCCGCCTCGGCGAATTCCTGCCCGCGCCCGCGCTCTCCGAGGAACCCGTGCCCGCCGGCTTCGACTACGACCGCTGGCTCGGGCCCACGCCGTGGCGCCCCTATAACGAGCAGCGGGTCAAAGGTGACTACGGCGGCGGTTGGCGCTGCTTCCTTGAATACGGCAGCCGCAAGAACGGCGACTGGGGCGCGCACCATTTTGACATCATCCAGACCGCGCTCGGCACGGACGATTCCGGCCCGGTTGAGTTCATCCCCATCGGCCATGAAGGCTGCAAATTCCAGACGCACATTTACGCGAACGGCGTACGCGTCGAACGTTTCGACGACCCGAGCCTGAAGGGCATGATCGAGTTTCAGGGCACCAAGGGCACGGTCTGGGTCTCGCGCAACGACGAGTTTTTCTCCGATCCGCCCGAGCTCGCCTCCCGCCCCCTGCGCGGCGAGGACATTCATCTCTACGCGAGCGACGACCACCACGCCGATTTCTTCAACTGCGTGCGCACCCGCCAACGCCCCATCGCCGACGTCGAGGCCGGCCACCGCAGCGCGAGCATTTGTCACCTCAACGCCATCGCTGCTCAAGTCGGCCGCGCGATCCGTTGGGATCCTCGCGCCGAGAAGATCGTCGACGACCCGATGGCCGCCCGGCTGCTCGACCGCCCCCGTCGCGCCGGCTACGCCCTCTAACCCTCGAAACATTATCGCTATGTCGCGCTCCCTTTCCCCGTTTCCCTTCGCTCTGCTGGTCTGCGCCGGGCTTGTGCTCCCGTTGTCCGCCGCCGATTCGGCGCTACCCACCCTCGGTTTTTCCGGCAGCCAAGCCGCCCTCGAGGCGCTGGACGGCGACCTCAAAGCCGCCGGCACCGATCCCGCCAAGCTCGCGGCGATCGAAGCGCGCCTGCTCGCCGTGCTGCGGAACAAAATCGCCACCTTTGCCGCGCGCCAAGCCGCCGCACAGCGCCTCGGTCTTGTTCTCGCCTTCAGCCCGGTGAAGCCGACCGCCGCCACGCTTCGCCTGCTCGGCACGATGCTGGCCGACGAACGCGATTCCGATCTCGCCCGCTCGGCGCTCGAGCCGGTTGCCTCCGACGTGGCGGATCCGTTGCTCGTGACCGCGCTCGGTAAAACCTCCGGGCGCACGCGCCTCGGTTTGATTGCTACGGTCGCCCGCCTTGGGAGCGGGGCCGCCGTCCCGGTGCTGGCCAAACTCCTCGCAAACTCAGATGCGCCCACCGCCGCGGCTGCCGCGGAAGCGCTTGGCGCGATTGGCGGTTCCGATGCGCTCGCCGCCCTACAGGCGGCACCCGAGCCCGCACCGCGGGCCGTGACCGCCGCGAAACTCATCGCGGTCACTCGTTTGCCGGCGGCCGCCGCCGTGCCCTTGCTCCAAGGCATCCGCACTGCGGCCGGCGATCCCGTGCACCGCGCGGCTGCGTTGCGTGCACTCCTCGAGATCGACGCCGTTAACGCTCCGGCCACGACGGTCGCAGTGCTCGGCGGCGATGATTGGGCGATGAAGCAAGTCGCGCTCGAATCACTTTACGCCTCGCGCGCGCCTGGCTTGGCGGCGGCGCTACTGGGGTCGCTCGCCTCGTGGGATGCGCCCACGCAGAGCGGCGTCCTCCATGCGCTCGGCCGTCGGGGCGAGGCGACGGCAGCAGCGGCAGCCGTCGCGGCGACGGCGCAGGCCGACGCCGAAGTGCGCGGCGCCGCCATCACGGCGCTGGGCACGATTCCGGGCTCGGCCGAGACGGCGCGGGTGCTGGCGAAAATCGTGACCGGTTCCGACGCCGCGGAGGCAAAGGCAGCCCGCGTCAGCTTGGCCCGCCTGAATGGTCCGGGCGTGAGCGCCGCCGTTCTCTCCGGCGCCGAGCAGGGCGAAGCCGCCCTGCGGACTGCGTTCATCGAACAAATCGCCCTGCGCAATCAGACCGAAGGCCTGCCGTTGMTCTTGAAATTGCGGGCCGATCCGGACGCGGCGGTGCGCGCGGCGGCGGCCTCGGCGTTGGGCGATCTCGCGCCGATTACCGACGTGAAGACCTTGCTCGACTGGACGCTGGCGGCGACCGACGCCAACGAACAAAGCCGCGCCCTGCGCGCGCTCGTCACGCTGACGTTGCGCAACCCCATGATCGCGACCCGTGGCGCGCCGGTGTATGCGGCGATCGAGAGCGCGAGTGCCGAAGCGGCGCTGCGTTTGTTGCCCGCGCTCGGGCGCATCGGGGGCGAGCCCAGTGCCGCAGCGGCCGCCCGGCTCGCGCTCGGGCCGGACGCCAAGGTGGCGGAAGCGGCGCTCGCGGCGCTGACCCGTTGGAGCGATACCACGGCGTTGGCCGCACTCGCGGGCGTGGCCGCGAAGACGACTTTGCCGGCGGCCCGGACGGCGGCGGTTGAAGGCGTGATTGCTTATTTCGAACGCACCCGTGCGGCGTGGGTCGGGGCTGATACGGCGGTGGTCGCCCGGTTGCTGCCGGTGGTGGCCGATCCGGCGGTGCGCGGCCGGCTGCTGAAGCTGCTCAGTAGGGCGGGTGACGCGACGGCGTTGGCGTTGGCTTCGGGTCTCAAGGCCGATGCCGCGGTGGGCGCGGCCGCGCGCGAAGCGGTCGAAATCATCACGGCCAATCTGGCGGGCCCGGCCAAAGTGCGGGCGTCGTCGCCGTCGGGTGCTGGCAACATTATGGATGGCAAAACGGACACCCGTTGGACGGTGCCGCAGGTCGGCGAGGAGTGGGTGGAGATTGATTTCAAAGTCGCGCGGCCGTTGCAGCGGCTGACGCTGGACCAATCCGGCCGGACGGGAGACTTTCCGGAATCGTATGCGGTGCATGTCACAAATGATCTGGCCAACCCCGGCCCGGCGGTGGCGACGGGCACCGGGCAGACGGGCAAGACGGTGATCGCGCTCCCGGCGGGCACGCGGGGCCGTTACGTGATCATCAAAAACGTCGCCGAGCGCCTGGACGGCTGGTGGGCGATCATCGAGCTCTACGTGGATTGAGCGACTCCACGACAGGCGGCGTGACGGCAGCGCGCGCCCGGCCGTTTATGCTCGTTTTTTGAGGTAAATTTAAGCGCGCGGCCAAGGCGACGCGACTGGAACCAAAAAAAGGCTTGGGCAGAGGCGGCATCGTTGCAGACCCAAGCCAAAACTCGGTTTAAAGCGCCGCTCACTCCATCTCGGAATGCCGGCTCTCCTTCAGGTAGATGGCACCGATGATGGTCGTCGCGAGCGTGATGCCGATGGGGTAGGCGAGGCCGGCGTAGGGATTGCCGAAGTGGGCGACCATCGAGGTGGCGATCAACGGAGTGAGGCCGCCGAAGATGCCGTTGCCGACGTGGTAGGGCAGCGACATTGAGGTGTAGCGGATGCGGGTCGGGAAGATTTCCACGAGATAGGCGGCGATGGGGCCGTAGGTCATGGCGACGAGTAGCACCATCACGAGCAAGATGGCCACGATCATGACGTGGTTGAGCGGCTGGGCGAAGTGCGAGAGGCCCATGAAGAGCGGGATGTAGAGGATCGCGGCGAGTAACATGCCGCCGAGGATGACGGGCTTGCGGCCGACCTTGTCGGAAAGGCTGCCGAAAAGGACGAAGAACGGCGTGCCGAGCACCAAGGCGGTGGCGATCAAGATGAGCGACGCCTCATAGCCGATGTTCAGCACCTTTTGCAGGAAGAACATGGCGTAGAATTGGCCCGTATACCACACGACGCCCTGGCCGGCGGTCGCACCGAAGAGGGCGATCAGCACGAGCCGGCGGTTCTCGGGGTTCATGAAACTCTCTTTGATCGGGTTCACCGCTAGTTTGCCGGCGGCCTTGGCCTTCGCGAAGAGCGGAGACTCCTCCATCTTGATGCGGATGTAATAGGAAAGGCCGACGAGTATGATCGAGAGGAGAAACGGCAGGCGCCAGCCCCAGTCGTTGAACTTTTCGACGCCGATGACTTGGCGCACGAGCAGAATGACGACGATGGCCAACAGCAGGCCGCCGGTTGCCGTGATCTGGATGAAGCTGGTGTAGAAACCGCGGTGGGCGCGCGGGGTGTGCTCGGCGACGTAAGTAGCGGCGCCGCCGTATTCGCCGCCGAGGGCGAGACCTTGCACGAGGCGGAGCAGCACGAGGCAGATCGGGGCGGCGATGCCGATGGTCTCGTAGTCGGGCAGCAGGCCGATGGCGAAGGTCGCCCCGCCCATTAACAGCAACGTCAGCAGAAACGTGTATTTACGGCCGACGAGGTCGCCGATGTGACCGAAGACGATCGCGCCGAACGGGCGAACGACGAAGCCGGTCGCGAAGGTCGCCAGCGTGAGCAAGAATGCGGCGGTGGGATTGTCCTTCGGGAAAAAATGTCCGGCGATGAGCGTGGCGAGCGCGCCGTAAACGAAAAAATCATACCACTCGATCAGCGTGCCGGCGGAGGAGGCCGTGATGACTTTCCAAAGGGTCTTTTTGTCAGTGGGGTGCGGAGCGGAGCTGGGATGGGCGTGAGCGGCGGACATAGTGGAGTGGGGTGCAAGACGCGCACCATAGGCGGCGGCGAGTGCGGTGTAGGAGAAAAGGGAGAATAGGGCCGGAGCCGTGAAGGCAAGACCAGGCATCCGTCGCGGCGCGGAAGGGGTGCAACGGTAAGCGACGTCGGTGATAGAAGTGGCACGGGCGTCCCGCTCATGGGATCGGAAACTACAGGGCAAGAAGTCCGCTCGTTCACGGGCGAGACAACCGTGTCCCGCGAGGAACAAACCCGGTGACCCATTTTCGCCGAACAAGTCCAAGTCGTACTGGCCGCCGGGATAATGTTGGGTTGTGCCGGCGGTGCGGTTGCTTCTTTTATTTTCACGCCCCACTCCAGCCTCCGCGCCGAAAAAACGCTCCAAAAATGTCCTCCCCCACGTCAACGCCCTCGCCTTCGCCGACCCAACCTGCGCCGACTTCGTTCGGCGGTATTCTCCGGCAGCTCGGGCCGGGCCTGATCATCACGGCGTCGATCGTCGGCTCGGGCGAGCTGATCGTCACGCCTAAGCTCGGAGCGAGCTTTGGGTTTACGCTGCTCTGGTTCATTATCCTCGGCTGCGTTTTGAAGGTTTTTATCCAGATCGAGCTCGGCCGGTTCACGCTCGCGCGGGGGGTGACCACGCTCGAAACGCTGAACCTTGTGCCTGGCCCGCGCCTCGTCGTGTCGTGGCTGTTGTGGTTGTGGGCGATCATGTTTGCGGCGACGATTTTTCAGATCGCGGGCATGGTCGGCGGGGTCGCCAGCGTATTGTCGATCGCCGGCCTGAATCTTTCGACTTCGGTCATCGCGGTCCTGATTGGAATCATCACGGCCGTGTTGCTCGTGGTAGGCCGCTACAAGCTCGTCGAGACGGCGGCGACGTGGATGGTCGTGGCGTTTACGCTCTGCACGATGGTAGCGGTGATCGCGCTGCAGTTCACGCCCTACGCGGTGACGATGAAGAACCTCACCGACGGGTTTAGTTTCAATTTGCCGGGGTCGTTCACGGTCGCATTTGCGGCGTTCGGGATCATCGGCGTGGGCGCGTCGGAGCTGATTTATTATCCGTATTGGGTACTGGAAAAAGGTTACGCGCGGCACGTCGGTCCGGCCGACGGCACGGTGGCGTGGGCCGAGCGGGCGCGCGGGTGGATGCGGGTGCTCAAGGCGGATTCGTGGGTCTCGTGTGCGGTTTACACCAGCGCGACGCTGGCGTTTTACGTGCTCGGCGCGGCGGTGCTGCACGCCAAGGGCCTCGATGTGACCAACGCCGACATGATCAAAACGCTCTCCGCGATGTATGTGGAAACCTTCGGCGCGTGGAGCCTGTGGTTGTTTCTGCTCGGGGCGGTGGCAGTGCTCTATTCGACGATCTTTGTGGCGACGGCGTCGAACGCGCGGCTGATGGCGGATGCGCTGGTCGTTTTCAAAGTGAAGCAGTATCCGACCGTCGCGGACCGGCAGCGAATGATCCGGTGGTTCTGCGTGCTCGTGCCGGCGGCGTGGACGTTGCTCTACATCATTTGGGGTTCGCCCGTGACGCTCGTCTTTGTGGGTGCGGTGGCGCAGGGCATGATGATCCCGTTTCTCGCGCTCGCGGCGCTGTGGCTGAATTACCGCCGCGCCGATCCGGCCCTCCGCTCGGGAAATCTCTGGCGCGCCGGCCTGTGGGTTTCGGCGGCGGCGATGACGGCGGTCGGGCTGTATCAGGTGGTCACGACCCTGGCGCCTTCACTGAAGTGAGGGTGGGGCGGGGCGAATTTAGGACCGATTCGACGGCCGTAGGAGCCCGCTTGCGGGCGATTCGGGACATGGGGCTCGGAGCGCGAAGATCGCCCGCAAGCGGGCTCCTGCATCTGGCGTTTTGGATCGAACGCAAACGGGAACAATCCGAGGTCGGCGGCTGGAAAGCCGCCGCTCCGGCAAGCTAGGCGCATTTCCGGGGTTGCGGCGCGGCGTAGAATCGGAACCGTTTCCGTTCCCCGTATTTTCTTTCACCGTAATCCCCGCACCGCATGAAATTCGAAACCCTCCAGTTGCACGCCGGCCAAGAAGTCGATCCCACCACGCAGTCACGCGCGGTGCCGATTTACCAGACGACCGCTTACCAGTTCAAAGACTCGGCGCACGGCGCGCGGCTTTTTGCGCTCAAGGAATTCGGCAATATCTACACGCGGTTGATGAACCCCACGACGGATGTCTTTGAGAARCGCGTCGCTGCGCTCGAGGGCGGCGTGGCGGCGCTCGCGACCGCTTCGGGCCATTCGGCACAGTTTCTCGCGATCAACAACATCACCTCGGTCGGCGATAACTTCGTCACGACGTCGCACCTTTACGGCGGCTCCTACAACCAATTCAAAAACGCCTTTAAAAATATCGGGGTCGAGGCGCGCTTTGCCGACGGCGTGAACGTGGCGAGCTTCGAGCCGCTCATCGACGCGAAGACGAAGGCGATCTACCTCGAGACGATCGGCAATCCCGGGCTCACGGTGCCGAATTTCGAGGCCTTCGCGGCGCTGGCAAAGAAACACGATCTTCCGATCATCGTGGACAACACGTTCGGGGCCGGTGGCGCGATCTGCCAGCCGCTGAAACACGGCGCGCACATTCTCGTCGAGTCCGCCACCAAGTGGATCGGCGGCCACGGCACGAGCATGGGCGGCGTCATCGTCGACGCGGGCACCTTCAACTGGGGCAACGGCAAGTATCCGCAATTCACCGCGCCCTCGCCGAGCTATCATGGGATGGTGTTGAACCAAGTTTTCGGAATCGGCGGACCGTTTGGAAACATTCAGTTCATCATCCGTTGCCGCGTCGAAGGCCTGCGCGATTTCGGTCCGTCGCAGAGCCCGTTTAACTCGTTTATGCTCCTGCAAGGGCTGGAGACGCTCACGCTGCGCGTGGAACGCACCTGCGAAAACGCGCTCGCGCTCGCGCGCTGGTTGCAGACGCACTCCGAGGTGGCGTCGGTTAATTATCCGGGTCTGGAAAATCACGCGACCCACGCGGCCGCGAAAAAATATCTGACGCGCGGCTTCGGCGGCGTGTTGTCGTTCCAGCTCAAGGGCGACCGCGCGCGCGCGGAGAAATTTGTGAACGCGCTGAAGCTCATCTCGCACGTGGCCAACGTGGGCGATGCGAAGACGCTCATCATCCACCCGGCCTCGACGACGCACTCGCAGCTCTCGCCGGCGGAACAACTCTCGGCCGGCGTGGCCCCGGGCGGCTTGCGCGTGTCGCTGGGCATCGAGCACATCGACGATATTCAGGCTGACATCACGCAGGCGCTGGGCGCGTAAGGCGCGGAGGAGCGCGGCGAGGATTCGGCGATAGGAGTGTCGCCGGTCCGCTGGGGTAGGATTGCTGGGGTGGGGGTGCCGCTTGTCGGCACCCAAGGGCGTGAAGGAGCCACGCCCCCCTACGGCGGATTCATTGCGCGGACTTTTCGGCGGCGCGTTTTTCGTAGTCGGCGCGGGTGTCGCGGAGGGCGCGGGGGATTTCCTGGCTGACGACGGGCGGCTTGGCGCGCTGGCGGACCATGAATTCCACGACGTTGCGCAACTCGGCTTTCGTCAGGATGGCCCCGTAGATTTCCGGCATGCTCGAGGGCGCGGTGTCGCGTTTGGCGATGTCGGCGATTGCGAGGTCGAAGGGCGCGCCCTCGGTGGGATTAAGCGTGAGGGTGGTCGCAGTCTCGGCGCGAATCGTGCCGACCTTTACGCCGCCTTTTTTCAGGGTCACGACGACGGTGTCGAAGCCGGGGGCGATGTGGGCGTTGGGCTTGATGATGGATTCGAGGAGATACTCCCGGGTGTATTTGCTGCCCATGTCGTCGAGCTCGGGGCCGGCGCCGCCGCCCGCGCCGCCGAGGGCGTGGCATTTTACGCAGGCCATAACGGGCTGATTGCGGAAAATTTCCTCGCCGGCTTTGGCGCTGCCGCCGCGCAGGGAAACGAGGAAGGGCGCGAGCGGATCGGGGTTTTTGGCGAGGGCGGCGTCACGGGCGGCGAGAGCGGCTTGCACGGCCGGCGTGGCGCGGGCGGTGGCGGCTTCGATGAGCTCGAGTTGCACGGCGGGGGCGATTTTGCCGGCGGCAAGTAAGTCGAGTTGGGCGACCATGAGCGCGTCGGCCTCGGGGTGTTTGAGGACAGCGAGGGCGGCAAGGGCCGTGCGCTTTTCCTCGATATCGCCGTTGCTCACGAGGTTCTTGATCACCGGAGCGGCCCGGTCGGGCGAAAGGCCGGCGATGAGGGGCAGCGCTGCGCCGCGGAGGTCGGCCGAGTCGGAGGCGCCGGCCGTGGTCACGGCTTCAGCCAAGCGCGGGTCGTTGAAGTGTTTCAGGGCGTTGAGCGCGGCGGCCCGGGCGGCGGGGCTTTGGGCGACGTCTTTGACGATGGCAAAAAGCGGGTCGGCGGCAGAGGTGAGGTTGAGTTTCTCGGCGGCCTTGAGGGTGGCGGTCTGGATCTTCTCGGGCGTGTCCAAGGTGAGCAGTCCCGCGAGCACGGGCGCGAGGGCGGCGGCGGCGACTTGGGGATCGCGGGTCGTTTGGGTGAACGGCCGGTAGTTGCCGACGATGCGGTCGCGCTGGGGCAGGGTGGGCCAGAGCGAAAGGTGGGTGATGGCCTCGGCGCGGAGCAGAGTGGGCGCATCGGCGCGGGCGGCGTAGGCGGCGAGCGCGGTAGCGTGGGCGGGCGTGCCGAGACGGAAGGCGGCGTTGAGGGCGCGGAGCATCACGGCTTCGTCGGCGACGGGTTTCGCGACGAAGGCGGCGAGGGCGGCAGTCCCGGCGTCGATGGAGGCGTCATTGATGGCGAGGGCGGCTTCGCGGACGAGGTAGGGATCAGAGTCGGTTAGGAATTGGGCGATGTCGGCGGAGCCGAGGCGGCGCAGGGCGAGAAGGACGCCGAGACGGGCGGCGGGAGATGCGTCGCGGATCGCGGCGTTGAGGGCGGCCAAATTGTTGCTGCCGACAAGACCCATCACGAGGGCGTGGCGCAGGTAGGCATCGGTGTCGGCGTTGGCGCGCAGGGCGGCGAGGAGGGCGGGGATGGCGTCGGCGCGGCGGAGTTTACCGAGCGATTGGGCGGCGAAGAATTTTACGCGCGGGGAAGCGTCGGTGAGCGCGTTGACGAGGAGTGGGAAAGCGGACGCGACGCGGCGGTCGCCGAGGAGTTTTACGGACTGAGCGCGGATTTCGGCGTCGGTCGGGTCGGTGGCGAGGGTGGTGAGCGGGGTGAGGGCGGCGGGATTCTTCGCGGCGAGTTGGCCGAGGCCCCAGATGGCGTGGAGGCGGGCGTAAGGCGCGTTGTCGGTATTGGCGGCGACGTGGGCCAGCGTGGTGAGACCGGCGGGGCCGCGGGCGGCGAGTTCGAACTGCGCGGCGCGGCGGACGCGGGCATCGGCGTGGCCGAGCAGCGCGGCGAGCTCGGCGGTGGAGGTTTTGGTGTGGTCGGCGGCGATGAGTTTCTTGGTCTCGGCGATGATCGGGTCGTTGGCACGGGCGGGGTCGGACACGGCGTAGATCCGGCCGCGCTTGGACTTCGGCCAGCCGTCGGCCCAGTCGGACCAATAGAGGCGGCCGTCGGGGCCGAATTTCACGTCGGTCGGGAGCGCGCCGCCGAGGAAACGTTGGGCGGTGTCCACGGCGTAGGTGGCGCCGTTGGGTTTCAGTTTATAGGTGAAGATGCCGGAGCGGGCGACGTTGCCGACGAAGGTGGTGATGAAAAGAGCGCCACGGAAGGACTCGTTGAGGCCGGTGCCGGGGTAGTAAGTGATGCCGGAGGGGCCGTCCTCGAGGTTGGCAAGGGGCGCGAGGTGGTTGGCGGCTTGGCCGGGAAAGCGCGGGAGCCAGATGCGCTCGCGGTTCCAAGAGCCGGCGTTGCCCATGGGGGCGTGTTGGTAGCCGACGCGCCAGCCGGAGTCGCCGCCCTCGACGACGTGGACAAGGCGTTCCATGTCGCCGTGGTCGCAGTCGTTGTCGCCGGTGAAGAGATCGCCGACCTCGTTGAAAAGCAGGTCCTGGGGGTTGCGCAGGCCGGTGGCGAAGAGTTCGACGTTGGAGCCGTCGAGATCGCAGCGGAAAACGGCGCCGTAGTCCGGGGCGGCGAGGGCGCCGGTGGGCGTGGGCACGTGCGCGCCGCGGTCGCCGATGCTGTAGTAGAGTTTGCCGTCGGGGCCGACGATGAGGCCGTGCATATCGTGGCCGGTGAAGTTGAAGCGGACGCCGTAGCCGGTGCTGAGGTCTTTGCGGGTCTCGGCTTTTTGCGCGCCGGTGAGGGCGGTGAGGCTGGGAATGTTGGTGAAATAAACGGTGCCTTGGTGCGGGAGGACGCCGGAGGCGATGCCGTCGATGGCGGTGTTAAAGCCTTCGGCGTAGAGCGTGGAGGTGTCGGCGGTGCCGGTGCCCGCGCGGTCTTCGACGAGGCGCACGCGCTCGGTTTCCTTGCTGAGCTCCGCAACGCCTTCGGGGCCAAACCGGCGGATGATCATCGCGCGAAAATCGTCCTGCGTGCGGTTGGCGAGTTCGTCTTCGAGGATCCACATGTAGTCGCGGATATCGAGGACGCTGGAGCGGTAGCGGTGGGTCTCGGCGACGAAGGCGCGGCCCTTTTCGTCGAAGTTAAAAGCCACGGGGTTGGCGAGCATGGGCTCGGCGGCCCAGAGGGAAACGGTGAGGCCGGGCGGGAGTTTGAAGCGTTGGAGGGCGAGCAGGCCCTCGTCGGAGGCGGAGTTGATCTCGGCCTCGGGCTTGCGCTCCATCGGCTTCAGTTTGCCGACGACGGATTTGCCTTGGACGGCGAGCTCGGCCGCGAGGGCGGGCGCGGGGCAGAGCAAAACGAAGGCGAGGGCGGTGCAGAGCGTCGCGGCTAGGGCCGCAGGGTGGGGGTGGGGGAGGCGGAGCATGGGAGGGGATGGGGACCGTAGCGGTGAGCGTGCGCGGGGCAAAAGCGTGAGCTGAGATAACTCGGCCGGGGGGGGTAATCGAGCGGCTGCCAACCAAACCGGCGGACGCCGATTCCGCGCCGCCCGAGAATGGGTAATTAGTTCGGCTTGGCCGTCGGCGGCGCCGTGAGGAGAAAGGTCATGAGATCGCGGATCTGGTTTTGATTGAGCGATTGCAGCAGGCCCTCGGGCATCAGTGAGACGGCGGACGCTTTCATCCCGGCGATCGTGTTTTTTGGGAGCGTGAGGTTTGCGCCGGAGACTTGTCCGAGCACGACGGCTTGGGGGGTGTCCTCAAGCACGATGCCGTTCGCCGACGAACCATCCTTTAACGTCACCACGTAGGCGATGCGGTCGGGGTTGATCGCCGCGCTCGGCTGCACGATGTCTTTCATCACGGAGGCGTAGTCGCGGTAGACGAGATTCGACAAATCCGGGCCGATCAGCCCGCCCTCACCGTGGGCGTGGTGGCACGCGGCGCACGCGGCCTGTTGGCCGTGATAAATTTCGCGGCCTCGGAGCCAATCACCCCCGGCGATCTCCGGAACCGTGCGGGCCACGGGTTCATTCGTTGCATCCGCTGGCTGAATTGCGAACGGCAGCAGGAAGCGGCGCAACGGCAGGGCACGCGGCCGTGCGTCCTCGGCGGTGTGCCACGCCACGTCGAGCGCGGGAGCGGTGCCGCCCGTGGTGAGGGTGATTTCCACTGGCCACCAACGGCTCTCGCGCGAGGTCGTCGTGATCCGGACTTCGCCGTCGGCGCGTCGCTCGACCTGGGCCGTGGCGGGTGCATTGACCGCCAAGAGTGAGCCCCTCGCGGGCTTGAGCGCGACGGTCACAGTCTCGGCGGGATATTCGAAATCGATTTTCGCTCCGGGTTGGATGGCCGGGCGCAACATCAGATGCAGATCCCATTGCGTGCGTAGGACGAGGCGGCCGGGGGTTTTCAAAAGCGCAAACAGACGCGCGTGTTCTGCGCTCGGACCGGTGAGCGCCTGCGCCACGGCGAGGTCCACGTGCGGCAGCCAACCGGACCAGCCGACTTGGCCCGCGGCATCGCGCCACTCGGCTTCCACGCCCGTGAGGTCGGTGAGCACATCCATGGCGGCGTGTTGCGGGAGCTCACGTCGGGCCGGGTCGTGGGCGCGTGCCGCCGCGAGCCCGTCGGGTAACGTCACGGCGTAATTCAGGGAGGCGGTGCGCGGAGCCGAGCGCAGCACCACCGAGCGCAGATCTGCCGCCACTCCGGCCGAGAGCACCGCAAGTGCCGCGCGTTTCATTTTAGACTGATCCTTCACCACTTGATAGCCGGGCACAAACGACTCGAAACGGTCGCCGGCGGCAACGTGCGTACCTTGCGTGAGCGTGCTTTGGCGCAACAGATTTTTCCAACGGAGAGGCTCCACCGGCCGGTCGAAAATGATACGCGTCTCTGTCGGACTCGCGGCGTAGGCGAGCACCGGTTGCGGGGCGGCCGGGTCCGCATACGAGAGTTTGAACAGCTTGCCTTGCCCCTGCGGCCCGGTGCCCCAATCCGGTGCGCCGCTGTGGCACGCCACGAGCAAATCCCCCTGCGGCGTGGGCACGGCGTCGATGGTCAGCAGCGCGAGGCCGGCGATGAGGTCGTTCTTCGCGACATAGCCGGCGGCGGTCTTGACGAGTTTCGTGCGCCAGATCTTGCCGCGGGATTCGCCGGCGACGAAGACATCTCCGCGCCACCACTCCGGGCCGAAGATTTTTCCGCCGCCGGCCACGGGTTCGTTGAAGTGAATGCCGCACGTCGCCTGATGCTGCGGGCCGTAATCGAACACGCTGGGCTCGTCGATCACGCCCGGGAGATGGACGGGATGGCGGGGCGGAAATCCGTAGTGGCGGCCCTTCTCGATGAAGAGGAGCTCGTCGAACGGATTGCCGTTGGGCAGCCACGTCGCCCCTTCTTGATCGGAACAGAACAGATCCCCCGCGGCGTTGAAGGCGAGGGACACCGGAAAGCGTAATCCCGTGGAAATGATGTCGCGGCGTTTCCAGTCGGGTGAGAGCCGGATGATCGTGCCGCGCTCGCTGAACTGATTGTAGTCGGAGAGGCCGGTTTTTTTGTTGAGCCGATACGCTCCGTTCCACGCATCGACGCCGAGGCCAAAGTAGATGTTGCCCGCAGGATCGACCGCGAGGCCGATCGCATCGAGGTTTGAGCCCGCGGCGGCTGTGGGCGGCAGCCAGCCGCCCGTGACGGTCTGCAATTCCGTGGTGCCGTCACCCTGATCGCGGAGGTGGATGACGCGGCCGCGACTAGCGAGATAGAGGCCGCCGGGTCCCCAGGCCATGCCGATGCTGGGCGGAATCTCGGCGCGGGTGTTGTCGAAAAAAAGCGTGCTCGCGTCCTCGAGGCCGTCGCCGTCGGTGTCCTTCAGTTGGTGGACGTTCCCGTCGTAGCCCAGGGCAAACAGTCGCCCGTCCGGCGCGTAGACGAGGTTGTTTAGGTTGCGCAACGCGAGCGGCAGTTCCCGGACGGTGAACCCGGGCACGAGCAGTTGCACGGGCGGTGGATTCTCGATGGCGCTGGCGGGCTTCGCGAGCGGGGCCGCGGCGTGGACGCCCACGGCCATCAGCCCGAGCTGGATCAAAAGGAGCCGGAGAAACGAAGTGGGGCGGGTCTTAATGGCATCAAGGCAGCGGGAAACCACCCCCGACGGCGAGCCCAAGAACTTCAGCGCGGGCCCGACGCGATCTTGGCGAAAGAAAAAGTAACGCCCAACGATTTTTAGCTATCCAGCGGCGGCGGCATGGGTTGACGTTAGAGGCCCTTGGGTTGCCCCCATCCCACGGGATGGGCCCCGGGCGCGAACTCTTCGAGGTCGGGCTCCGGGTTTGCCGATCGTCCCTCAGCTTTAACCACCCCGTTTATGACTTGGTCTCAAAATTACTCCCCGCTCGGTAGCATCGGTCTGTCCGCTTTAGTCGCGGCGCTACCCATTGTCACTCTGCTCGGCCTGCTCGCCTTTTATCATGTGCGGGCGCAAGTCGCGGCGTTGGCCGGGTTGCTCGTCGCGTTCGGCGTGGCGATTTTTGTCTACCAGATGCCGCTCTCGCTGACGTTGGCGTCGGCCGGTTATGGGGCGGCGTTCGGGTTATTTCCCATCGGTTGGATTATCCTCAATGCGATCTTCATCTATAATCTCACCGTCGAGACCGGCCAGTTCCGGGTTCTCCAAAAACAGGTTTCGGCGATGTCGGGAGACCGGCGGATTCAGGCGCTCCTGATCGCGTTTAGCTTTGGCGCCTTCATTGAGGGCGCGGCGGGTTTCGGTGCGCCGGTGGCGATCAGCGGCGCGCTGTTAATCGGACTGGGCTTCCGGCCGCTGGAGGCGGCGAAGCTCGCGTTGATCGGCAACACCGCGCCGGTCGCCTACGGCGCGCTCGGCACGCCGCTCATCACGCTCGCGAAAATCACCGAGCTCGATCTCCAGCTCCTGAGCTCGATGGTCGGCCGGCAATTACCGGTTTTTTCGCTGATCGTGCCGTTCTGGCTGATTGCGGCGCAGGCGGGTTGGCGGGGAATGGTGGCGGTGTGGCCGGCGTGTCTGGTGGCGGGCGGGAGTTTCGGGCTCTCGCAGTTCCTCGTGAGCAATTTTATCGGACCCATGCTCGTGGACATCATTTCGGCGATTTTCTCGATGGGCGCGATCGTTGTACTGATGAAATTTTGGCGGCCAAAAGACATGCAAGAAAACGCCGTGACGAAGGACGCGGCCCCTGAAGCGGTGCCGGTTGACGGTCCCGCGTGGAAAGCGTGGTTGCCGTGGGTTTTTCTGAGTGTGTTCGTGTTTCTGTGGGGCCTGCCCGTGATCAAGAAAGCGCTCAACGCCTGGTTTGCGCCGGCGTTTGAAATGCCGCTGCTGCACAAAGCGATCATGCGGGTTCCGCCCGTGGTGGTGCAGCCTGAGGCCGAGTCGGCGATTTTCACGTTCAACGCGCTCTCGGCCACGGGCACCGCGCTGCTCTTTGCGGGGTTTTTGGCGGGCGTGGTGCTCGGCCTCAAACCGCTCCAGATCGTCAAGGTGTATGGCCGGACCTTTTGGTCGGTGCGCGTTTCGTTGCTCACGATCGCGCTGATGCTCGCGCTCGGTTTCACCACCAAATTCAGCGGCACCGATACGACGATGGGCTTGGTCATGGCGGGCACCGGCTGGTGGTTCCCGTTCTTCTCGCCGCTCATCGGTTGGCTGGGCGTCGCGCTGACGGGTAGCGATACCTCGTCCAACGTGCTCTTCGGCAATCTGCAAAAAGTGACCGCGGAGCAACTCGGCCTGTCGCCGATTTTGATGGCGGCGTCCAACAGCTCGGGCGGGGTGATGGGCAAAATGATCGACGCGCAAAGCATCGTGGTGGCCGCGGTCGCCACCGGCGGGCACAAGGACAGCCCGGATGCCGGTACCGTGTTGCGCTCGGTTTTCTGGCACAGCGTGGCGCTCGCGTTGCTCGTGGGCGTGCTCGTGATGCTCCAGGCCTACCTCTGGCCGTGGATGATTCCGACCCAGTGATCTACCCTCGGTGAACGCTGCGCTGCATCCTCACATCCGCTCGGGGATCGGCCACTTTATTTAAAGTGCGGCTGTGCTGTGCTCCAGCGCCTCACGGAGCGCCGCGATAATTTCTTCGACCGGTTCGCAGCCCACGCAGAGGCGGAGGAGGTCGGGGTCGAGGTTACTGGCGGATAATTCTGCGAGGCCGGCGGGGGATGCCACGAGGTCGTAGTGCGCGAGATACATGAACGGGCAAATCAGCGTTGTGGTCATGCCGAAGCTCGGGCCTTTGGGGAGGCGGAGGCGGTCGTAGAATTTTTCGAGGCCACCGATTTCGCGGATGGAAAAGGTGATTATGCCGCCGGTGGCGTGGGGGTGGCGGGCGAGTTTTTCGAAATGGGCGACGCTGGCGGCGTGGCGGGCCCAATAGACGTCTTTGACGGCGGGGTGGTTTTCCAAAAACGCGACGACGCGGGGGGCGCTGGCGTGGATTTTTTCGAGGACGTTTTCGGTGTGGGCGATCTCGTGGGCGAGGCGGGCGGCGTCGCGGGCGTAGAGGGGCTCGGCGGCGAGCGCGATGCGGCGGCGGAGCTCGGGGGCGTCGGGTAAGTCGGGGTTGACGACGGCGAGGCCCGCGGTGAGGTCGCCGACGCTGCCGGTGTATTTGGTGAGGCTGGCGAGGGCGATGTCGGTGTGGGGGAGAACGTCGAGGTTGTAGAGCGAGGCGGTGGAGGCGTCGATGAGGACGTGGGCGCCGTGGCGGCGGGCAAGGGCGGAGATGGCGGGGATATCGGGGGTCTGAAGGAGCGGGTTGGTGGGCACCTCGGCGACGACACCGGCGATGCGGGTGCCGTGGGCGGCGAAGATGCGGGCGATGGCGTCGAAATCGAGCGGGTTGCGGATGTAAACGTAGTCGGCGGGCGAGGCGGTGAATTTTTTGAGGATAGCGATGGTATCGAGGTAGAACCAGCCGAGTTGAATCCAGACGGTGCGGCCGCGGCTGGCCTGGAGGTCGGCGACGGCGCGGAAGGAGGCGTAGATGGCGCTCATGCCGCAGTTGGTGAGAAAAAGGTCGGCGTCGGCGACGGGCGTGGCGGTGGGCGCGAGGTCGGAGTTGAGGACGGCCAAGAGGTGGCGGCGGATCTCGGCGGGGGCGTCGCCGGCGAATGTGGCCTCGGGATAAACGGCGGCGCGGAGCCCGAGGCGGACGAGGTGATCCTCGGCTTCGCGGGAGGAGAGGAAGCCGCCGAGGTTTTGCAGATAAGTCTTGGCGAGGGCGGAGAGGGCGGGGTGGGCGGCGGGGTGGGCGACGCCGTGGAGGCCGTGGGTGTCGATAAAGAGGTGGGCGGAGTCGGGGGCGGAGGCGGTGAGGTGGGCGACGAGATTCTCGGCGATGGCGAGGGACGAGGTGAGCCAGAGCTTTTGGCCGGCGAGAGCGGGGTTGGTGGCGAAGTAATGCGCGGCGAGCTGGAGCGCGAACGGATGAACGACGAAGCGCGGGTAGCCGGTGGCGAGTTGGCGGATGATTTCAGGGTCTTTCTCCTCGTAGCCGCGGACGGAGTGCATCGTGGGCAAGCTGCACGAAACGCCATGAGGGCTAAGCGGGATGGCTTGACCGAGCGGCAGATGAGGAAAGGCGGACGGCATGAGATGAGGGCTGAGAGCTGAGAGATTCGGATAGAGGAGTGCTTGAGGCAAGTGGTCGATGTGACATGATCGCGGGATCGGCGAAGGGGACGTGTCACCCATGATGTGACATTTTTCCGGGAAGGTGAGTGGAATAGTAGGAGAGGGCGCGAGGGGTTGATGCGGATTTCTGGCGGCGGTACGAATGGATTTGCCGGGGGCAGG
>NSIG01000055.1 GCA_002737275.1 Opitutia bacterium | reverse complement strand
GTCGGGCGTGGTGTCGCCGGAGTGATCGATTGTAGTTCCGAACTGAGCGTGAGTCCGTCGGCATCGAGGTTGAAATAGTAGGCGGTGGTGCCGGCCGGGATGGATGCGGAGGCGGTGGTGCGGCCGGAAACGGTTTCGAGTTGAGCCGGGAGTTTCTCCCAGTCGGCGTCACGTTTGGAGATGAGTGTCCCGTTGCGAACGGCGCGGGTGGTTTCGAATGCGACGCGCGCGGTCCCATCGCGGAATTCCTGCGACACCTCGCGCGCCCAAGGGCGGCCGGTTTCGACGACAGCTTGTGCGAACGCGTAGCTGTCGGGCGGATTCCAACCCGGCGGGTGGCCGTGCTTCAGGTCGAAGGGAACTGAAACCAGGCGCGAGCCGGCGGCGGCGCGGTAGCTGGTCTGTTGCGCGTCGAGGGGAAAATGGGCGTCGCGCGGACCGGTGAGCCAAAGCAGCGGCATCTTGGCGCGAGGCAGGCGGAGCAATGGTTCCCAGACTTCGCGATAGAGCGCGAGATCGCCGAGGGCGCGGCCGTATTGGTTGGGAATGCGATCGAGCGCGCCGCAGCCATAAATTGGGATCCCGAAGGCGAAGCGCGGATCGATCCCGACGACGGTCGAGGTAATGATCCCGCCCCACGAGATGCCGCAAATGCCGACGTGGGGGCCGTCCACTTCGGGCAATGAGCGAAGCAAGGAGTTGGCGAGAACCGTGGCGGCGACGGCGTGATACATCCACTGATCGATGAGCGGCTCGGTGGAGTCGCCGTAGATGCCGGTGCGCGCGGGTCCGGCTGTGGCGTGGCGTTTCCATTGGGCGCCCGGCGGCGCGCCGGCGATGCGTTCATCGGTCTGGCCTTCGACGGCGATGGAGATCGCGGCGAAGCCTTGATCGTTCCATTTCTGCACCCATTCCTTGAACGCGGTGCCGCCGCCGCCGTGCACGAGCACGACACCGGGAACTTTACCCCGGCGCGCGGCGGGAAGACCGAGCCAAGCGAAAACGCGGGTGGGTTTTCCCCGATACGGCAGGCTCTCGAAGAAGAGAGGTTTGATTGTGCCGGTGGCGGCGAAGCCCTCGGCCGGGTGGACGGCGGGCGGCGAGGTCAAAGTGCCGAGGCCGGCGATTTGTTCGCGCAGCGGCGCGAAGTCGGTGGCCGCTCCGGCCGTGTAGTTAGCGGTGGTGGCGAGCGCGACGAGAAGAACTCGGAAGGATTTCATTCGACGGGGCTCAGGCGGATCGCCTGAAGGCTGGCTTTGTCGGCCGGGCCGTCGACGAGAGAAACGGCGATGGTGTGGCGGCCGGTGGTCTTGAAGGTGAGCAAACCGAAGGGGTGCGAGTGATAAATGGGCGAGGAGTTTTGCTGGTTTTGGAGCGTCACACCCTCGCCGGTTTCGATGCGCCAGACCAGCTTGCCTTCGCCCTTGTAGGTGAGGTCGAGGCGGTAGTCGCCGGCGGCGGCGACATCGACAGTCCAGATCGCTCGGCCGCTGGGTTGCCAGTCGCTGACCTGATTGGCGGCTTTCCACTCGCCGAATTTCTCCATCCAGCGAATTTCTTTTTTCGTGGCGTCGATCACCTCGGCAAATTCGAGCAAGAGTGGGGTAGGTACATTCGGATGCACGCCGAGGGTTTGGTCTACCTTGGGCGCGCCGTGCAACTTGACCGCGATTACGGATGCTGGGCGATCGGGTGGGGCGGGTGGGAGCTGAAGTTCGGTCCACGTGCCGTTTTTCTTCCACGTGACGGGGAGGATTTTTCCTCCGGAGACGAGGCCGGCGGCGGCGATTTCGGTCTGAAGCCCGGGGAGCAGCAGTTTGCCGTCGGACGGCCAATCGAAGACGACGAGGTTGAGCGTATTGCCGCTTGTGGTGACATCGCCCCACGGTTGCGCGTGGTCCCACGGCGAGGCGCCGGCGGAGTAAACCACCTGGGGGTAGCGTTGGAGCCACTCGCCGGCTTGGAGGAGATATTTGGTCGCCTGCGCGGGAATGCGACCGGTGCCGTCGGGGCCGACGTTGAGCAAGTAGGTGCCGCCGCGACCGACAGTGGAGACGAGACGGTGGAGGATCTCTTTCTGGTCCTTCCAATTTTGGTCATACCACGCGTAGGCCCACGAATCGTTGGTGGTATCGCAGGTTTCCCACAGACCCTCCATCCGGCGCGGCGGGACTTCCATGTCGCCCTTGCTGACGTAGTCGCCGAGGCCGTAGCCGACGCGGCTGCAGAGGAGGGCGCCGGGCTGGGTCTCGCGGACGAGGGCCGCGAGTTTCTCGGCATGCTCTTTGGGCATTTTGCCCGGGGTATCGAACCACACAAAACTCAGCGGGCCGTATTGCGTGCAGATTTCCTTCACCTGCGGGTAACATTTTTCGCGAAAGTATTGGTCGAATGAGGCGGGCGAGCCGTCGGCGTTTTGTTGCGGGCCGTTGTTTCCGCCCGGGGCGGTCCAGTCCTGGTTGTGCGAGTAGTAGAAACCAAAACCGAGGCCGGCCTCGCGGGTCGCGTTGGCGAGTTCCTTCATGGGATCGCGGGCGAACGGCGAGGCGTCGACGATGTTGAACGGGTGGGCGGACTTGAACATCGCGAAGCCGTCGTGGTGCTTCGAGGTGATGATGATCCATTTCATGCCGGCGGCCTTGGCGACGCGGACGATTTCGCGGGCGTCGAAGGCGGTTGGGTTGAAGTTCTTCGCCTCGGCCATGTAGTCGGGTTCGGAGATTTTCATCTGCCGTTTGATCCATTCGCCGATGCCGTAAAACGTCTGGCCTTTCCACTGACCGCCGAGGTGCGAATAGATGCCCCAATGGATGAACATGCCGTAGTTGCCGTCGCGGAAGAGGGCGACGCGATCGGTGGAAGAGAGGTCCGCCTTGACCGTCGTGGCGCCCCACATCTGGTCCATCGACAACTCGGCGGAGGGGGCGGGGGCTTTTGCGGGAGCGGTGGCGGCGCGGACGGGTGCAGCGGCGAGCGCAGTGACCGCGAGCAGAAGACCAATGAGGCGGGAGGATGAGCAAGTCATGATGGAGGATGCGGGCAGGTTCGGGGGCTATCTTCCGGCCGGGGTAACGAACTCTTCGCGGCTCAGTTTCCCGTCGCCGTTTTGGTCGAAATTCTTGAAACGCGATTCAATGTTCGCCGCGCCTTTTTGGCCGGCGACGTATTCGTCGGGCGTAAGGAGGCCGTCGCGGTTGGTATCCATGCGCGTGAAGGCGGCGACACGGTCGGGCGTGGCTTTTTTGGCGGGCGCGTTCGGTGCAGCGGGGGCGGGGAGAGGGGCGGGGGCGGCGGCGCGATCGGCCACGCTGATGCACGAAGGATCGACGGTGGTGGGGAGGGTGGCTTTCCACGCGAGCGCGAGCTGGGTGAGGCGGGCGACGATTTCGGGGTGATCTTTGGCGAGGTCGACGGCTTCGGCGCGGTCGGTGGTGAGGCGGTGCAAAGCGACGCGCTGGGCGTCGGCGGTGAGGAGGAGTTTCCAATCGCCGTCGCGCACGGCGAGGCGGGGCCACCAGTGGGGATCGGCGGCCTTGCCGGTCCAGTCCCAGAAGATGGGTCTCGTGCGTTTGACGAGCTGGCCCTTGAGCGCGGCGAGCAAATCTTCGCCATCGCCGCGGTAGTCGGCGGGCAACGTGATGCCGGCTGCGGCGGAGAGCGTGGGCAGGAGATCGACCGCGGTGAAGGCGGTCGTGTCGTTGATCGCGCCGGCGGGCGTGCAGCCGGGCCAGCGCACGAGAAAGGGCACGCGCACGCCGCCTTCAAAGAGGCTGCGTTTCTCGCCGCGCAGGCCGCCGCTGGAACCGACGCTGTAGTAGCCGCCGTAGCCGGCGGCCTTCGCGTCGTTGTCGCGGGCTTCGCGTTGCGCGGCCGGTGCGGTGGTTTCGGGGCCGTTGTCGCTCGAGAAGATCACGATCGTATTTTGGGCAATTCCGGCGGAATCGAGGGCTTCGAACACGCGACCGACGGCGTTGTCGCCATCGGTGATAACGGCGGCATAGACGCGTTTCTGCTCGTCGAGGTGCGACCATTTTTCGAGCGACGCCTTGGTGGGCACGTGGGGCAGGTGGCTCTCGTGGAGCCAGACATTGAGGTAGAACGGGCGGTCTTTGTTGGCCGCGATAAATTTCGCGGCGTTTTCGGGGGTGGCGTGCAGATCGGCGGAGGCGGTTTCGGCGCCGCCGTTGAAGATGGCGAATTCATCGAAGCCGTAGGCGGTGGGTTCTGGCGCGCCGTGGGTGTTGCGATTGGTGAGATGCCACTTGCCGAAATGCGCGGTGCGGTAGCCCGCTTGCTGGAAAAATCGCGCGATGCTGGGCGCGCGGACGTCGAGCCAGTCGGGCATGTTGCGGGCCAGATTTTGCGCGGGCGCCGCGAAGTGCTGAGAAATGCCGAAGCGGGACGGAAACATCCCGGTCGTCGCGGCCGTGCGGCTCGGGGAGCAGACGGGGTTGAGGACGTTGAACTGATGAAAGTCCGTGCCCTCGCGGGCAAGCCGGTCGAGGTGCGGGGTCTTCAGCCACGGATGGCCGTGGGAGGAGAGATCGCCCCAGCCCCAATCATCGGCGAAGATGAAGACGATATTGGGGCGAGAGGCGGGGGTGGCGGCCGGCAGCGAGGCGGAGAGGGAGAGAAGGAGGGAAAGCGAGAGGGGGAGAAGGGTGCGGAGGTGGTGCATCGGGCGGATTGAAGAGGACGGCGCAGGCTCTGACCTGCTAGGCGTGGGCGTGGGAGGGCGGGTCGGAGACCCGGCCCCACTCAGGACTTAAAATTCGAACGTGTTCGAAAGCACGAATTCACGAGGCGGGGGAATCTGGGCGCGCGCGGGCGAACCATCGGGCTGGACTTGGACGATAATGGGGTCGGTGTCGGCGAAGACGTTGCGGACATTCAATTGGATTCGCCACGTGATCTTATTGCGGAAGAGTTTTTGTCTATAGCCGACCCAAAGATCGATGAATTCCGAGCCCTGGTCGAAGAATGGGCGGGTGACGGCTTTGATCGGAACGGTCGCATTAGTGCCGGTGATGGTTCGGCGGGCGACGGGATATCCGATCGCGGCCTTATCTTGCCAGCGGAAGGCGGTGCCGAGGTTGGCGCCTTTTAACGGACCTCGGGAAAAGGAGTAATTGCCGAGAACGTTCGCCCGATATTTGCGGACTTCCGGACTGTCGGAGCCCGACAGCGCCTCCAGAGTGTAGTAGGCTTGGCCAGCGCCGCCCCGCAGGGTATCCCCCGCGCCTGTACCCGTGGCCAGTGGTGCCGCGAGCGGAGTGGTGAGTGGGTCGTTGACTGCGATGCGGGTGCCGTTCGGAACGACGGAATAGTTGGCGATCGCTTCGTCAAGTAATCGACCTAACCGCGGACCGACGTTGGAACGCACCGAGCTTTGTTGGGCGGCATTAAACGAGAGACGCAGGTTTCGGGTAGGGTTGTAGGTCAGCTCGAATTCATAACCCTCCGCGACGAGATCGACCGTGTCGGTCAGGACCGACGACAACCCGCCGCCGCTTTGAGCGGCCGCCGGAGCGGTCTCGGTTTTCGGGGTCAAAATCATCTCGGCTTTCTCCCGCGCGAAGGCGTTCCAATACTTGTCCCAAGCGTCGTAGACTTTTCGGTAGTCGGCGAGCGACATGTATTGCGCTCCGGGGAGGAAGTTGGGGCCGCCGGCCTCGTAGTTGTCGAGGAAGCCGTTTTTGTTGCGATCGGGATCGGTCAAGGCACCGGGATTGCTCGGATCGGCCACGAGGTCGAAGACGCCGTCGCGGTTCGCGTCGTAGTCCTGCATATCGACAAACATGGTGCCGAAGAAGCGGGCGAGAGTGTTGACGTAGACGCCGACGGGCCGGGTCACGCCGGAGAAATTCTCGTTCTCGACGGCACCGCGGTAGCGGTTGAGCCGAGCGACGACTTTGTTGTTCATCAGGCTGATGGTAACGCCGTAGTCGGTCGTCGAGCCCGACGCACTCGGCACGGAATTGCCGTAGAAATCGAAGCCACCGGGATTGGCGACAAAGTTCGAGGAGGAGCCGTAGTGCAACGAGACGCCCATGCGGTCGCGCAACCAACGGTCTGGCACCTTGAGGACGATGCCATAGCCGAAATTTTTGTCGCGCTTTACGCGTGGYTTGACGTCGTTCAGGTTGAAGATATCGGGTGTCAAGATCGCGATGGATTCGGAGCCACGCGGCGGAGTTGTGTTGCGATAGAGGCTGACCTCGTCGCTGCGCCAGCCGAGATTGGCGATGAGGTGGTCCTTGATGAAGTAGCTCTGGGTGTTGAATGCCATCGAAGTGGTTACGGTTTTCGTCAACGTGCCGCCGAAGGCTCGAAAGGCTGGAGTGTATTGACCGATTTGGGTGGTTTCGTCGCCGCGCACCGTCGTCGCGGAGGCTTGGGTGGCGGGGTTGCCCACGTTGAGATAAGCGAGGGGTATTTGAAAGCCGTTCGGGAACTCGACTTGAGTGTTCGGCCGGGCGCCGTTGGTGCTGAAGTCGGCCAATTTGAAGTTGGAGTTTTCAAAAGCCTGAAGGTAAGGATCGCTGATGTAGAAGATGCCCGACCATTGGCGCTGGAAGATGGTGGCGTCGTTGTTTTGCAAATGAAAACCCGCGTCGTTGCCGAAAACATACGGCTTGGTAATCGCGCGGTTGGTATTGATTTCGTTGCGATCGACCAGGGCGGAGAGATTGTGCCGTCCCAACCACTTGAGCGCGGAGCCGCGAAATTTTTCTCCGAAATCAAACTTGGCGAAAGCCGTCCCGCGCATCGCCGCGCGTTCGTCGTTGTTTACCTGCCGTTCCGACGACGCGGCGTAATAATAGAGCCGGCCGAAATTGGGATTGGTCGCGCCGAAGAGAGAGTTGGGACCGATCGGAAAGGTGTAGTTCACGTCGATATCGATGGCCGGAAGGCTCTCGGCAACGAAGCTATCCCGCTGCCAAGTCTCTTTGGTGTAGCCTAGTTCCAAACCAAAATTTCCGCTCTTTGAAACTGCTTCGAGCGAATACATCTCGCGCCGAAACCGGTTGCGGGCGTGATCGCTGGAACCGGTGAGGAGGTGTCGGCTGTAGTCGAAGACGTCGTAGTCCAGCAGGCCTTGGCGGGTGAAGCCGTCAAAGGCCGGCAGGGGAATTTCGGTGAAATAGAGATTACGCGAGATCACGGCCTGACTCACGCCCGACAGATTCCGATCTGGGTCAAAGGTCGGGCTGCCCAAGGCAACTCTCCCGCCGTTCCACCCCGTATGGACCGCCCGGCCCGGGAGCCCGTCGGCGGTCATAGTTGCGTCGTAGACGGAGGCCCAGCCGTTGCGTTTGAGAAATTTATCGTAGGGATTCTCGGGGATAATCGTGCCGTTGGCGAAGCGCCCGAGGTAGCCTGCCGCTCCACCGATATTGTTCTGTAAAACCGTTCGGAATGGGTCTTGGACGCGGCGACCGGCGGCGTTGACGACGCCGGGCACGCCTTGGAACGAATTCACCCCGCCCCATTTGTTGCCGTAGGGATCTTGCAGAAAAGTATCGAGAGTGGTCAGAGGCCCAAGTCGATCGACGGGAATCGAGGAGATTTTGCCCGCCTCAAGGTTGGCGTTGAAGGTGATCTGGTGAGCGACGAAAGGCTTGAACTTGATCGCCCCGTAGTGGCGGGACGTATCGGTGCGAGCGGGCTGCTGCCTGAACTCTTTTTTGTCGTCCATCAGGGCTACCCGGAAACCGAGTTTTTTGGGAACGACTACTTTGTTGAGAGTGAGGGAGCCGCGCTTCGAAATATTGTTTTCAAAGTTCTCGGTTGAGAGGCGGTATTCGATCTTAACGGAGTCCTTGTTCAGCTCGGCCGTGGCTAGGCTGTTATTGACGATGCCACCGGGCGAACCGAGGCCGAAGAGGAAGGAGTTGGCTCCGCGGTTGATGTCGATGCGGCCGGAGTTGTAGCTGTCGAAGGGGATAGCCGATTCGAAGTAGTTGGTCGTGCGGGTGGGTGCAGCCAAGCCGCGCACGCGGTTGGCCGAGGCTGGATCCTGGCGCGCCGCCGATTGGTCGAGCGAGCCGTCGCCGAAGCTGTCGGACGCCGTCGTGAAGGTGCTCATCGAGCCGACAGCCTCAGTATTGGTCGTGTAGGCGAGGACGTCGTTGAGATTGGTTGCTCCAAGATCCTCCAACATCAGCTCGGTCACGATCTGCACGGAAGTGGCCACGTCTTTCAGCTCCGAACGGATGCGCCCGCCGGCGAGGGTTTGGGCGGAAAAGTAACCCTGGTCGGCCGCCTCGCTCACCAAGAACGGCGATAGTGCGACGACCTCGGATGGCGAAGCARGTTTGGCGGGGGTTTCCGGGTTAGGTGGAGGTTGGGTGGGCGCGTTTTGGGCGTGAAGCGGTGCGGCAAGCAACGCGGCGCAAAAGAGCGTCGCTAGGCGGTGGGTCGGGTGCCGATGGAGGGACAAGGTTTTTTGGGGTTGTTGGCGGAGGTTAGAAAGCGCTGGAGCGCGGGCTGGGGGAGGCCCCGCCCTTCGAGGGTTTGGCAGCGCGGGTCGGAGACCCTGCCCTCCTTAAGAGTCAAAATTCAAAGGTCGACGTCAGGATGAAGTTCCGGGGCCGGCGGAGCTGCCAGTTGGTCCCGACCAGCGCGTTCGTGGTGCCGTAGATCGCGTTGGTGTCGTAGCCGGTCCGAACGAGCTGAGGGGTTTGCCAGTTAGGCAGATTCTGAATGTTGAGCTGCAGCCGCAAGTTGACGTTGCCGAAAATGCGGCGCGTGTGGGCGATCATCGCCCCGACATCCCAGGACTCTTTCCCGTTGAGCGGGCGGGTCACATCAAGGTTGCCGACGGGAGCGCCGGCCGAGTTTTTGATCCGCTCGTAGCCGATGTTGCCGGGACTGCGCCAGCGGAAGTTGACGCCGGTGCTCCAGCCTTTGAGGCGTCCCTCAAAAAAGGATCGCGTGATAAGTCCGTTGAACGCGTATTTGCCTGCGCGTGAGGTCGTCACGCCGTTGAGCGCCTGATCATCGAGATAAGACCCCTCTTGAGCGGCGATCTGTTGTTCGAGGAAAAGCGCGTCGGCGGCGGCCAGCGTGACATCGGCCGGGATGGTCGGATTGAGCGAGAAGATCGAGGAGCGCTGGCCGGCTTCAATCTTGCGGAGCTCCGCCGCGAATTTTTTCCATGTGCCCAGACCCTGATATTTCGAATTGGTATAGAGGTAGGCGCCCACGGCGAGCAGATGGTCGCCCAGCACGTTCTCATTCTCGCTGCCAGAAAGAGAAATGCGCCAGTTTCGGGAAGGGTTGAAGACGATATTCATCTCGTAGCCCGTGGCCACATAGCTCCAGGTGTCCGAGACGTTACCGGTATCGACGGGATAATCGCCCGCCGCTGCTAGATCGGCGAAGTAGGGATCGCCGGCGAGCTTGTAGGTCCGCAGGCGCGTAAGGATACTGCGGGTGGGGCCCACGCTGGCGTTGGCGTTGCGCGCCTGATTGGCGGCGGAGGTCTCGAATTTACTCAAGCCCACGGATAATTTGTTCTGCAAGAGGGACAGCCGGAAGCCGTAATCTACCGTTTTGCCCGCCGAATTCGGAGCGGGCTGGCCCAGGGCGTTGACCCATGAGGCATTGGTCACCGGCAGGAAATTGCTCGAACGACTGTAGGTGAGCGACAGCCAGGACAACGCATGATAGACGCCGCCATAGGTGCGCGTGAGGCCGTCTGAGACAATCGAGGGGTTGGGATTATATTCCACGGCGCTGGCAGGGGAGAAGCTCCGCTTCAGCAGATCGGTGGCCGAGCCGGGGATCTCGGGATGCACGACATTGCGCACCGTTGGCACGCCGAAACTCTTGGTCATGTCCTGCCGATAGCCGACGACCGTGACGAGGCGGTTGTCGAACCAGCGGGCCTGCCAGCCGAGCGAGATCGCATCGTCTAAGAATTTACTTTTGAGCACATTCAGTCTGGTCATTGCGCGGAGATTGATCGGCGCCTGTTCGTTCGCGCTATAGCCCACGAGCTTGCCGTAGCTGTTGAGCAGCGGGATGTTGTTCTTGGCCTGGATCAGGTCGGGGAGGATGGGCACGTTGCCATTCACAAAATACGCCCGAAAGCCGACGGCGTTCGCACCGTTCAAGACATCGCCCGACCAACCGGTCGCAGCCGTAGCAGGAAGGCTGACGCTTGCGAGGTTGCTTAGGCCGGTGACTTCTTGTTCGGCATCGTTGCGGGTGTGTTGCCAGAGCCCGGAAAAATTGTGCAGGCCGAACCAGCGGTGGCGCTTGGTCAAATCGAGTTCGTAGGAAAGGGTGGCGCGGTATTCCGCCGTGCGGTTTTTGACCGGGCGCTGCTGCGCGTTGGCGGTGGCGAAGGGCACGAGGTAGCCGGGATTGAGGGAGCGGTCGGGTAGATAACGGTTCGGATCGATCGAGACGCTGATGAAGTTGGTCGTATCCATCGTCTGCTTGTGCAGCGCGAGATTGGCCCCCATTTCGAGAAAGAGATTCTCGGCCAGCTTTTGCTCGACGAGGAACTGGCTCCAGCGGCCGTGCTGCTTGTTGGAGGGCTCGTCCCAGGTGCCACCATAAAGATACGCGTCCTTAGCCAAGCCAAAGGTAGCCCAAGGATCTTTCGAATGGATAAACGCGTTGTTTTGCCCGCTGAACGTGGCGTTGGCCAGGTTGGCCTGATAGCGCAAGTTCATCATCGGGTTGGGCACATTGAGGCCGACGACCCACGTTTGGGAGTTACCAGTATTTTGGTTCAACACGAGGTTTGGGTCGAAGTCGGTCCGGGCATCCACAAATCCGTCCTCGTCCGCAACGCCCCGCGCCACCGGAATGCGGTTACCCGCAGCATCGACGTAGGTCGCGGTAGTGGTCCAAGACGGAATAGGAACAAACGTGATGGCTGGCTTTCCGGCCGCCGCCCAGCGCAGCGCTGCACTGTCGAAGCCCCAGGTCAAACTCGCGGCGTTCGTGCCCAGCGAGTAGCCCTCGTGGTTGAGTGTAAGTTTGGTATCGGCCCAAGGCTTGGCTGCGACACTGAGCGTGATTCGCTCTTGGTTCTTGCCTTCATATTTCCGAAATTCCCGGGCTTCGTCGTGCAGCGCATTGAGTCGAATGCCTAATTTATCCTTGAGCAGTGGCTGATTGAAGTCGAACGCCGCGCGCCGGGATCCGTTGGTGTCGAACTGGGTCTGAACGTCGAATTTTCTCCGCGTGAGGATAGCCCGTTTGGTTGAAGTGACCGCGGTGCCCTGCGGATTGCCCACGCCGATCAACAACGCGTTTGGCCCGAGCGAGAGGGTGACGCGCTCTAGGTTGTAATTGTCCGCTGGGTCGAGCGCGGTGAAGAAATCATGGGAAGCGGATTGATTGCCCGCGTTGGTGTTGAAGCCGCGGATCGAATAGGACTGGCCGGTCCCGAAACGCATCTGGTTGCCGGAGGCGCGACCGTTATCGGTGTTGTCGCCCTCGCTGGCATCGACGCTCGGGGTGTAAAGGAGCGCTTGGTCGAAGGAGTTGACTCCGAGGTCGCGCATGAATTCGGGCGTGAGGATACTGAGTGAAGCACCGATGTCGCGCAGTTCTGTGCGCAAGCGGGTGCCGGCGAGCGACTCGGTCGCCGCGTAGCCGTTATCCTTGGCGGAGGAGATTTCGAAGGGCGTGAGGACGATGGTCCCAGCAGCGGCGGCCGCGACGCGTGGTTGGGGGGGCACGTTTTGGGCGATCACGGCGGAGGAGCTGAGAAGCATCACGAGGGGCGTGAGCCATGACTGCGTAGGGACGAATTTCATAGGATTCATTGTTGGAATTGGAGTGAACACCGCGCGCTAACCCGCAGAAAAAGGGGAGGGTAACGAGACGCGGTAGGGTTATAATACCGGGTGGTGGGGCAGAATAGGGGTGGCAGAACCCTACACGAAGAACAACGGCGCGCCTACCCTGTGTTTGCGGGGTGCGACCGATGGAGTGGACGCCGTAGCCACAGGATCGGCTAGACTGTCGAGACGGCCGCCCGTATCAGGGGTGGATGTCTGGAATGGTCACGAGAAGGTTCATGGGCTGGTGGGCGGTGACGCTTTCCACGGTGTCCGCCGCCGCCCCGCTGGAGCATCTCTCTCTGGCCGCGTTGGAGCACCGCGTGCGTGAGATCGACGGTCAGTTGGCACAGCTGGCGAATTACAACCTCAGCGGCGGGGTCGGGGCCATTGGCTCCCGCTCCAGTGGCTACGATACCGCCGAGCAGGACGAGTGGATCGAAATCGAACTGGGCGACGCGGTGACACTCGATCAAGTCGTGTTGGTGCCCGCGATCCGACGGGCTGGAGTCAACGGCTTCCAAGCGGACGGCTTTCCCCGGTCCTTTCGTTTGCGGGTCGGGACCGGCGCGGATCGCACGGGGAAAATCGTCGGCGAATTTACCGGCCGCGACGGCCTGCTGCCTCGCATCGCCCCGTTGGTCATACCCTGTCACGGCATAAATGCTTCTTGGCTGCGCATTGAGGCCACGATCCTTTCCGGGCGGGAATTCGACGCGAAGTTTGTCCTCCAGTTTTCCGAGATCTTGGCCTTCAGCGGCGAGGAAAACGTGGCCCTGCACAAATCCGTGCGCTACCCCGGCAACCACGAGCGCAGCATTGCGCCCGGCTGGCCGGATGGGGCGGTCGTGGATGGGTTCCTGCCCTATTTAATGGTGGCCGCCATGGGCAACAAAAGTGTGGCCTATCTCAGCTCGTCGGAGCTGGGCGATCAGCCGGCCCTGACCGTCGATTTGGGCGCGAGTTTTCCGCTCTCCCGGCTTCATCTTCATGCCGTGGACCAAAGCGACACGGTGCCGCAGGCTTTTGCCGGCGATGTGGGCATGCCGCACGTGCTCCGCGTCGAGGCGGCGAGCGCGCCCGATTTCTCGGATGCCCGGGTCTTGGTCGAATTGCGCCGCGACACCCTTTACGACGTGGGGCCGATTCTGATGAAGACGTTCCCCGTCGCTCATGGCCGCTACGTGCGTCTGGTCGCGGTCAAGATGAACCGCGACCCGAACTTTCCGTCGGTCGCCCCGCGGCTGGGTTTTGCCGAGATCGAATTGTTTTCGAACGGCCGCAATGTCGCGCTGCATCAACCGGTCGTCGCCAACTTCAAGACCGAGGATCCCGCCCGCCTCCTCTCCAGTCTGACGGATGGCCGGAATTTTTACGGCACGATTTTGCCGGTCCGTACTTGGTTGAACCACCTGGCGGAGCGGCACGAGCTGGAGCGTGAGCGGCCGCTGGTCAGCGCGGAACTCAACCGGCGCTATGTCCGGCAGAAAGTAAATGTGGCGCGCTTGGCCGGGCTGGCGGCCGCTCTCGCCTGCGGTGTGGTGATCATCGTCCTCGTCAACCGTGGCCGCCAACAACGCGCGATTGAGGAGACCCGCAAACGGATCGCGGCCGACCTGCACGACGAGCTTGGGGCCGACCTGCACGCCATCGGCCTGCTCAGCGATCTTGCGCTGTCGGCCCGGAAGGCGCCGGAGCGTTTGGACGATCTGTTGCGGCGGATGCGGTCGCTCACCGAGCGCACCGGCCAGGCGGCGCGCCATTGCACCAACCTGCTCGAAGCCGACGATCTCCACGAAGATCTCGTGAACGACGTGCGCCGCGCCGCCACCCGCATTTTGGCGGATTTGGAGCATCACATCGAATTCAGGGGCGAGGCCGAGCTGCGGCGGCTCAGTCCCCGCAAGCGAATCGACCTGCTGCTGTTTTATCAGGAAAGTCTCATCAATATCATCCGTCATTCGGGTGCCACCTCCGCCCGGACGCGCCTGACGGCGGTCGAACGCACCATCACGTTCGAGGTGACGGACAACGGTCGCGGTCTTGACGGTCGGGTGCCGGCCTCATTGGAGCGCCGGGCGCGCCTGCTGGGAGCCGAGGTCGAAGCCGGTTCGTCGGAGGGGAAGGGTGCCCGCATCGTGTTGCGGCTGAAACGTCGCCGGTTCGGATTTTTGCCATGAAAAATAAAATCCGGGTCATGCTGGTGGAGGACAATCCCCGCTATCGCGAGGTGATTGCCCTCGCGCTGAAACAGGAGCCGGACATCCAGCTCGCCAGCGAATTCGGCACCGCCGAGATCGCTTTGCGCAGTTTGAAGGATCGGTCGGGAGGGGAGTTGCCCGACTGCGTGCTGCTGGACCTGCAACTGCCCGGCATGGGCGGACTCGAGGCGCTGCCCCAGTTTCTGGCCGCCGCACCTGAGGTGAAAGTGATGATTCTAACTCAGTCCGACCGCGAAGCTGATGTGTTGCGGGCGATTTCCTTGGGCGCCTCCGGCTACCTGTTGAAATCGTCCACCGTCAGTGCGATTACCGACGGAATCCGCTCCGTCATGAAGGGCGGCGCCTCGCTGGATGCCGGGGTGGCACGCTTTATCCTGAACACGCTGAAAACTCGGCTGCCCAAAAGCGACGCCGAAGGCCTACTCACCGAGCGGCAGAGGGAAATCCTCGGGCTGCTGGGCGAAGGATTGCTGAAGAAGGAAATCGCGGACCGCTTGAAGATCAGTTACGCGACCGTCGATGAGCACGTGGCCCATATTTATGAACGACTCGGAGTGCGCAACGCCCCGGCCGCGGTCAATCAGGCGCACCTGCTGGGCTTGTTTCCGCTCGCCCGGCCGCGGAGTCGTTAGGTCGGTTACCCGCTCCCGCGCCAGGGGCTCGGCGGAGGGGCTTGGGTGATCGTCGCAACCTTCGGAAACGACGGCACGCTTGGGGCCGTGTGGGAGAAATGATCCCGGCGAAATCCGGACGACGGCGCGGCGACGATGTGCTAGGGTCGGTGGCGGTGCGGGTGCAGTTGCGCGAGTATTATGCCGGGAAGAGGCGTGAGTTCGAGGTGCGGTTGGCGGCGCGCGGATCGGTGTTTCAGCAAAAGGTCTGGGCGGCGTTGCGGGCGATCCCGCCGGGCGAGACGCGGAGCTACGGCGAACTCGCGCGCACGCTCGGCAGTGCGGCGCGGGCGGTGGGGCGCGCGAATGCGACCAATCCGATCGCGGTGATCGTGCCGTGCCACCGCGTGATCGGTGCGAACGGCGCGCTGACGGGCTTCGCGTTTGGAATCGAGATCAAGGCGTGGTTATTAGCGCACGAGTGGAGGTGGCGGGGCGGGATACATGCTGGTTGAGCGGGGTGGTCGGGGCTTGACCACGCCGGCGCGGGCGGATGCTAGGTCCGCCCCGACAAGTCGGAACGTGGCGGGGTGGGGCGCGTTGCGGCCTTGCGTCGCGCGGCGCGGGGAATTTGCCTCGGCGCATGGTCAAACCTCTCGTTGGAATCATCATGGGCAGCACGTCGGACTGGGAAACGATGCAGCACGCGGCGGCGCAGCTCGAGGCGCTCGGCGTGCCGTATGAGAAGCGCGTCGTCTCGGCGCATCGCACGCCGAAGCTGATGGTGAGCTATGCGGATGGCGCGGAGAAACGCGGGCTCAAGGTGATCATCGCGGGCGCGGGCGGCGCGGCGCATTTGCCGGGCATGACGGCGTCGCTGACGACGTTGCCGGTGCTCGGGGTGCCGGTGGAATCGCACGCGTTAAAGGGGATGGATTCGCTGCTCTCGATCGTGCAGATGCCGGGGGGCGTGCCGGTGGCGACGTTTGCGATCGGGAAGCCGGGGGCGATCAACGCGGCGCTGTTTGCGGCGTCGTTGTTGGCGCAGAGCGACTCGGGCACGCGCGCGGCGTGGAAGAAATTTCGGGCGGCGCAGACGGCGAAGGTGTTGAAGGCGCGGTTGCCGTGAGGGTGGGGAAGGCTGAGAGCGGAGAGTCCAGAGCTGAGAGCCGGAAAGTGCCAGAATGGGAGCGCGGCCGCTCTTGGCCGCTGGGATCGAAGATGCGGCCAGGGCGGCCGTGCTCCCGTTGAAATTAGGCACGCTTCGCTCTAGACACTAGGCTCTCAGCTCTCAGCTTTTCCGCTGATCATGATTCTTCCCGGACAAACTATCGGCGTGTTGGGCGGCGGGCAGCTCGGGCGGATGTTTGCGCAGGCGGCGCAGGCGCTCGGATATCGGGTGCACGTTTATGAGCCGCAGGTCGGATGCCCGGCGGGCGCGGTGGCKAACCGCGAGGTGAACGCGAGCTACGAAGATGCCGGCGCGTTGCGGGAATTTGCGCGCGGGGTCGATGTCGTCACGTATGAATTTGAAAACATCCCGGCGGCGGCGCTGGCGGGGGTCGCGGCGGTGGTGCCGCTGCATCCGCGGGCGGACGTGTTGCACACGACGCAGAACCGGCAACGCGAGAAGGCGTGGTTGCGCGCGAACGGTTTTCCCCATGTGGCCTACGCGGAGGCGCTCGACGGGGATATCGCGGCGGCGGTCGGACAGGTGGGATTGCCGTGCGTGGTGAAGACGGCGGATTTTGGCTACGATGGAAAAGGCCAGATGAAGCTCACGACGGAGGCGGATCTCGAGCAGGCGGTGGCGATTTTTCGCGGGCGGCGCTGCGTGGTGGAGGCGTGGTGCGAGTTTACGTGCGAGCTTTCGGTGATCGTGGCGCGGAGCTCGGCGGGGGAGACGCGGGCGTTCCCGGTGGCGGAGAATATCCACACGCACCACATTTTGGATTTCTCGATCGTGCCGGCGCGGGTCACGGCGGAGGTGGCGGTGCGCGCGGCGACCATGGCGGAGCAGATCGCGGAGAAACTCGGGGTCGTCGGGCTGCTCGCGGTGGAACTGTTTTTGACGACGGCGGGTGAACTGGTGGTGAACGAGCTGGCGCCGCGGCCGCACAACAGCGGGCACTGGTCGCTCGACGGGTGCGAGACGAGCCAGTTTGAGCAGCACGTGCGCGCGGTATGCGGGCTGCCGCTGGGCGGCGTGGCCGTGCGCGAGCCGACGGTGATGGTAAATATTTTGGGCGACGCGTGGTGTGCGCCGGCGGCGGGTGCGGGCGCGGGAACAAACGAGGGGCGGGGAGAAGCGCGACGTTTACCGAACTGGGCGGCGGTGCTCGCGGAGCCGCGGGCAAAGCTGCATCTCTACGGCAAGAGCGAGCCGCGGCGGGCGCGCAAAATGGGGCATTTTACGGTGCGTGCGGCGGACGTGGAGACGGCGCTGGTGCGGGCGCGGGAGCTTAAGGCGCGGCTGTAGGAACTCGCTGGCGAGCGATGGGCCCAATTGCGGGAACCTGCGGCTAGGTGGTCAAAATCGCCCGCGCGCGCTCCTACGGCGCGGACTTAACGGCGTCGTAGTCGGCGGGCGTGTCGAGATCGTGGGCCAGCGCGGGGAGTTCGACGGCGGTGACTTGGGCGGGGTCGCCGTTGAGGAGCTCGCGCGCGCCGGCTTCGCCCGTGAGCGCGGCGAGGGCGGGAAAATGGGAGCGCAGCAAGAGAGCGGGTGCGCCTTGGCGCGACGAGTAGCGGGCGGCGACGATGCTGCGGCCGGTGGCGCGTTGGGCGGCGAGCAGTTGCGCGACGACGGCGGCGGAGAACGCGGGTTGGTCGCAGAGGGCGATCAGGGCGGCATCGAGGGTGCGGGAGAATTGGCCAAGCGTGGTGATGCCGGTGCGGATCGACGCGGCCATACCCTCGGGCCAGGCGGAGTTCTCGACGACGAGCACGGGCAAGCGCGAGAGCACGGGGCGGATCTTTTCGGCGTGGGCCCCGAGGACGATCACGACGGGCCAAGCACCGGCGTCGAGGGCGGCGGTGGCGGCGCGGACGACGAGCGGTTGCCCGTCGAGGAGCAGGAGTTGTTTCGGCGACCCCATGCGCGTGGAGGTTCCGGCTGCGAGGATGATGGCCCCGAAGCGAAGGGCGGGCGGGGCGACGTCAGTCATGGATGGGGCGGGTGCGTTCGCGGAGGGGGCGGGCGTCGCGGCGGGTGAGAGCGGCTTGCATCTCGGCGAGGATCGCGAGGGCGACTTCGGCGGGGCGCTCGGCGCCGAGGTCGAGACCGACGGGGGCGTGGAGCCGGGCGAGTTGGTCGGAATTCAGCGTGAGGCCGTCGCGGGCGAGGTCGGTGAGGATGCGATCGGCGCGTTTCTTGGGGCCGAGGAGCCCGAGGTAGGAAAGGTTGAGCGGCAGCAGATCACGGAGCAGGGGCACGTCGTGCACGTAGTGATGCGTCATGACCACGGCGAGGGCGGCAGGCTCGGGCGCGAGGCGGGCGACGAGATCGGCGGCGGGCGCGACGACGAGATGGTCGGCGGTGGGGAAGCGGGCGACGGTCGCGAAAGCGGCGCGCGGGTCGGCGACGGTGACGGACCAACCCAGTTGGCCGGCGAGCGCGGCGAGAGGTTGGGCGTCGTCGCCGGCACCGAAGATGAGGAGCGAAGGCGGGGGGCGGAGCGACTCGCGGAAAATCTCGGCGTTGACCGGGGCAAAGCCCGCTGGGAGCGCGGCGGCGAGGTAAGTGCCGAGGGCTAATGGTGGTTCGGACGTGGGGTGTTGCCAGACGACGGCGAGCTCGGTGGGCCGGCGGGCGGCGAGATTGGCGGTGACGGTCGCGACCCACGCGGGCGCAGGGGAAGGGATCGGCTCGAGCAGGACTTGGACGACGCCGTGGCAACCGAGACCGACGCCCCAAACGAGGTCGTTCTCCGCCGAAGTGTCGTAGGTGACGAGCTCCGGCCGGCCGGTGGTGGCGACGCGTTGGGCGCGGGCAAGGACATCTTCTTCGAGACAGCCGCCGCTGATGGAGCCAAGACGTTCGCTGGCGGCGGTGACGAGGAGACGGGCGCCGGGGCGACGATAAGAAGACCCCGCGACGGCGATGAGGGTGGCGAGGACCGCTTGCCCGCGATCGGGGGCGGCGAGGTGGGCGACGATGGCGGCCAACTCGGGCATAGGAGTGGCGATGGAGGCGGGACTAAATGTCTTCGGCTGGAGGCTCTGAAGCGGGGGATCAGTCGGCCTTGGTCGGTTTGACCACGGGAGTGCCGATTTTTACGCGGCCCTCCGGCGTGTTCATGTTTCGACCCAGGAAGTCCTCGACCCGCCGATAAAATTCGAGGCGGTTTTCGAGTTTACGGAAACCATGGCCCTCGTTTTCGCCGACCATAATTTCGTATTCTTTGCCGTATTGTTTGAGGCGCGTTTCAAGCGTTAGCCATTGATCAAAACGGACGCGGGGATCGTTTTTTCCGTAGGCGGAGAAGAGCGGAACCCGGATGTTGGGGACATGCTCGACGGGATTGGTGGCGCGGATGATGGCGACGTCCTTGACCGGATCTAAGTTGCGGATGGCGTTCCCCTCCCTGAACACGCGCGGTCCGGCGTAGGTACGGGAGCCTTGGCGGCCCTCGATGTCGGAAACGCCGACGTAGTTGACGCCGCAGCAATAGAGTTCGGGGGTGAGGGTGAGGCCGGCAAGGACGGCGTAGCCGCCATAGCTGGCGCCGTAAATGCCAACACGACTGGGATTAGCGAGGCCCTGCTCGATGCACCACTGCACGCCGTCGGTGAGGTCATCTTGCATCTGGCGGCCGTAGCCTTTGTAGCCGCCGAGTTGGAACTTAAGGCCGTAACCGCCGCTCCCGCGGTAGTTGATCTGGAGCACGGCGTAACCGCGATTGGCTAAGAATTGGACATCGGCGCTGAAGCCCCACGAGTCGCGGGGGCCGTAGGGGCCTCCGTGCGGGACCACCAGCATGGGCATATTTTTGTGCCCACGGCCGGCGGGAAAGGTAAGATAGCCGGGGATTTCCCAGCCATCGCGGGCTTTAAAGCGGATGGGGCGCATCTCGCTCATTTGCTTCGGGTCGACGGCCTTGCGGACGCGACCGATTTCGGAGAGTTCCTGTTTGCCGGCGTCGTAGAGGTAGTAGGTGCCGGGGTCGCGGTCGCTGAAAGCGCGGACGACCATGAGGTTGCCGTCGGCGGTGGCGCTGTCGATCGAGTTGGTGGTGCCGGCGAGGGCCCCGTTGAGCTCGGCGGAGAGTTGGGCGAGCTTGGGCTCGAGCCATTTGACTTCGGGATATTCGTCTTCGTAGGCGATGCCACCGAGTTCCCCGTCGGAGTTGAAGATGAGGCCGTCGAGGGCAGCTCGGGAGGAGAGGCCGCCCCGGCGGTAATTGGCGAGGCGGTTGCCGAGCTCGACGCGCGGGTGGGTAAAGAT
>NSIG01000054.1 GCA_002737275.1 Opitutia bacterium | reverse complement strand
TCCCACCACGTCGACGCCGCCGATGCCCGCGCGCTCCTTGCCGAACTGGATCACCTGCACGCACCCAAGCCCCTGCTCCGCGCATAGGAAAGCTGGGCACTTTTGGTCTCCGCTCTGCCCGCCGCCGACGTTCTCGACCCCGCGCTCGAAGCCGACGTAGCCGATACCCTCGCCTCCATCGCGGCCGCCCTCGCCACCGAGCCGATAGATTCCGCTGCGCTCGGCCCGCACTTCGCCTCCCTGCTTTGGTCCACGCCCCAACTCGTCGAGTGGCTCGCCGACCCGCTGCTCAAGAAACTGCTCTGGTCGCCCCGGCCCGCCGAGCTGTCCTTCACCTGTCTCGACGCCGCCGACACCCTCGGCCAAACCCTCCGCACGTTCGGCGGCATCGTGCTGGCGAGCGCCACCCTTTCCCCCACCGCCGAGTTCGCCACCGCCGTCGGTTTCCCTGCTTCCGGCCTTCAACCTTCAACTTCGAACTTTCAACTCCACGGTCTTGCGACCGTGGTCGCCCATACCCCATGGCGGGCCGACGCCTACGATCTCGCCTACGACCTCCGCGTGGATACGTCTTTCCGCGAGCGCGCCCAACACCACGCCACCACCGCCGCCACCATTGCCGTCCTTCACGCCGCAGCCGTTCGCTCCTTAAACGCTCAGCCCCCCAAGCCCGGCTCCACGTCCGCCGCCGTCGCCGTTTTCTTTCCGTCTTTCGCCTATGCCGAGACCATCGCCCGCGAGATCGACCGCGACCACCCCGGCGTCCGCGTCGCCCTCCAACCTCGGCTCACCGACCTCGCCGCCCAAACCGCGTGGGTCGAGGAATCCCTCGTCCTCACCGATGCGCTCTTTCTCGTCTTAGGTTCCAGTTTTGCCGAGAGCATCGATCTGCTTGGCGGCCGTGTCACCCACGCGATGGTCGTCGGCCCCGCTCTCCCCGAGGTGAACGCCGTCCAACGCGCGCGGATCGCCGAACAGCGCGACCTCGGGCGCGAAGCCGCCTTCCGCCGTGTTTACCAAATTCCCGGCATGGCCAAGGTAAACCAAGCCCTCGGCCGCCTCGTGCGCGCCCCCGGCCAACGCGCCCGCGTCCTCCTCCACTGCCGCCGCTTCGCCGAGCTCAGCTACGCCCAACTCCTCGCCCGCGACTACCAATTCGGCCAAAACATCTCCACCGATTCCGACCTCACCGCTTGGCTCGACTAGTCTTGTCTGACACCGCAGAATCATCCGTACTCATCCTCGCGTCCTTTGCCGCCGGCGTAACCTGCGCCCTGCTAATCCGTCATCTACCTACCTCACTTTCGCATCCCCTTGTTCACATGACTCACTTTCATCGCTTCGCCTTGGTTCTCTGCTGCATTTCCCCCCTTCTTCTCGGGACCGCACACGCCCAAGCGGGCGGCAACGCCGTCAACATCCCGGGCATCGGCCGCGTCGTCATCAACCCCGATGGCACCATCACCCTCCCTGGCGGCCAGACGATCGCCGTGAATCCAAACGGAACGATTACCCTTCCCGGCGGCCAAATAATCAATCTTCCCACCATTCCCGGAGGGGGCGGCGGTGGCGGCGGCGGCGTCATCAACCCAAACACCGGTCCTCGCATCATCGCAGGCACCGCCATCGTCATCGGTGACGACGCTTCAGCCGCCGTTGTGATCCCCAACGCCGGCGGCGGACTCATTAATAATAACGCGACTTACCTTTGGACGATCACGGGTGGCCGCTTTGCTTCGTCCGATCTCACTCGCGCTAACATCGACTATACCGCCGACCAAGCCGGCACCGTCCGCCTGACCTGCGTAGTCACCGTGGCCGGTGCCCAACCGTTTACCGCCACCGCCGATGTCACGGTCGTCGACCCGGCCACCGCCGGCGTGATCACAACCACCCCGACCCTCGCCGCCGCCACCACCGCTACGGGCACTGCTTCGGTCCCCGCCGCCCAGAACGCCGATCGCACCATCCGCTGGACCGTCACCGGATCGGGCGCTCGCATCACTGCCGGTGCCAACACCAACCAAATCACCTTCATCCCCGGCGATCCCGGCATCAAAGAACTCACCTGCGCCGTCACCTTAACCGCCGCGCGCATCACCGTCACATTACGCTCGTTTATCGTTGTGCAGGGCTCCGGGCCCGCTGTCACCCTCACCATCAACGGTGGCTTCGGGGGTGGCACTTACCCGGGTGGCTCCCGGGTTGACGTCTTCGCCGCCGTGCCCGCCGCAGGCCAAGTGTTTGACCGCTGGACCGGCGACACCTCCGTGCTCGGCACCGGTCCGATCGCACCGCTCAACTCCCGGATTCAAATCACCCTACCCTCGACGCCCGTGACGCTCACCGCGACCTACAAAGCGGCGCCGGCGTGGGTCCCGCTCACCGTCACCTCGTTCAATCCCCAGCAATTCACACCCCAAGGCGCAACCGCTCCCACCACGGTTACCGCCAATCTCACCTACTACATTCCACCCGCCGCGACCGGCGTGGTGTTCTTCCTTCATGCCACCGGCGGCTCCGCTGCCGCGTGGTTCAACTCACCTGAGTCGGCCCTGCTCATGCGCGATCTCGTCGCCGCCGGCTACGGCGTCGCCGCTCTCAGCAGCGTCAACCGCACCGCAGGTAATTGGAGTGCCCAACCCGTCCTCGCAAGCAATCCCGACGCGCTCAACCACGTCGCCGCCCTCAACAAGTTTGCCGCCGACGGCCTACTGCCAGCCTCACGTCCCGTCTTTATGATCGGCTTCGCCGCAGGGGCAGGAGCCGCCGCGCGTTTCGCCGATCTGCTCATCGCCGCTACCCCAGCCCGCCCCGTGCGCGGCACCGTGCTGTATTGCAACGCCGGCAACGAGACTTCGTCTGTCGTCGGGCGCGTGCCCGCGCTTTTTGTCCTCGCCGACAACGACAGCACCCTCGGGGTCAACGGGGCGAACACCGCCCGCACCAACAGCCAACTCCTCGCCGGTCGCGGCCTTGCCTCCAGCGTGTTCAACAACTTCGCGGCCCCGATCCACCCCGGCCGTTTCCGCGCCCTCGGCGTGACCAACCCCGCTTTCACCAACACCGATGCTACCACCGTCTGGAACGCCGTGAAGTCCGCCGGCCTCATCGACGTCAACAATTACGTGAAGGCCATCCCCACCGAGACCGCGCTGGTCGCCGCGATTCCCCTCGCTTTCCAAGCTCGCCGCGCCGACATCGCCGCCCAGCTTGAGACCGCCTATGCAGAGCAGGCGTTCACCAGCGACGCCAATGCCCGTGTGGTCTCGTTCATCGGCGCCCGGACCGCGGAGACCCCCGCGGCCCCTGCCGGTCGCATGATGAGTCTTTCGACCCGCATCAAACTCGCCGCCGCCGGCGACACCCTCACGTTTGGTTTCAGCCTGATCGGCTCGCAAAAAGTAACCTTGCTCGTGCGCGGCATCGGCCCCGGCCTCGCTGCCTTCAACGTTCCGGACACGATTAGCGCACCGCGCCTCGAAATCCGCAAGGCCGGCGAGCCGCCGTTGCTCGCGGTCAATGAAGGCTGGGACCTGGCCCCCAGCAACGGCCCTGCAATCGCCGCCGCCGCCGCCGCCAACGGCGCGTTTCCCATCGCTCTCGGCAGCGCCGACGCCGCGGTCCTCATCGAGCTCAACCCCGGCAACTACACCGCGACATTCAAGGGCATCAACGGCTCGACGGGAGAGATTCTCGCAGAGGCCTACGATATCTCAAAAAACGGCACCCGCCTCGCGAACCTCGCCACCCTCGCCAATCTCGCCAACCCCGGTGACATCGTCACCGCCGGCATCAGCGTGAGTGGCAATCCCCGCACGTTGATCGTGCGCGGCGTCGGCCCCGGCCTCGCCGATCTTGGCCTACCCGGTACGTTGCCCGATCCCAACGTCACCATCTTGGCCGCCGGCTCCACCACGAGCGTCGCCGCCAACAACAATTGGAGCACCGGCGGCAGCCAAGCGACGCTTGCCGCTGCGTTCCCGATGGTCGGGGCCTTCCCGCTCAAAACCGGCAGCGCCGATGCCGTCCTC
Source organism: Opitutia bacterium (assembly GCA_002737275.1). Taxonomy (GTDB): domain Bacteria; phylum Verrucomicrobiota; class Verrucomicrobiia; order Opitutales; family Opitutaceae; genus Tous-C4FEB. Next base: position 17,923 of record NSIG01000054.1, on the reverse strand, counting down.
GTCCACGCCTTCACTCCCGGCGGCTACAACATCCAGACGACCGCCGCCGCCGTCCCCGCCAACATGGCCAATCCCCCCGCCCCCACCGGCACGCTTCTGATCGAAGTCTACGAGGCGCCTTAAGCTCAGAGCTCAGAGGATCACGCCCGCTACGGCCGCACCACGACCTGAGTGCGGAGTTTTTTCTGAAAATACTTCCGGGCAAACTTCGTCAGATCGGCTACCGTTACGGCGTCGATCTTTGCGTCGTAGTTTTTCCAGGCGTTGATCGGCTGACCTTGCAGCGCGTTCAAGCTGGCTTGGAGCGCCCGCGATGCGTTGGTCTGCATCGCGGCCCGTTGACCCGCTTTTAACCGCGCCTGACACCGGCGCAGTTCCACGTCCTCAACGCCGCCCGCTTGCACGCGCGCGATCTCCGCGTCGATCTCGGCCAAGACTTCGCCTTCCTTCCCCGGCTGCGTGCCCGCGAAGAAATAAAACATCCCCGTATCGAGCCCCAGCACCCGGCCGGAGCGCACAAAATAAGCGAGGCCCTTTTCCTCCCGCACCCGCTCGAACAACCGCGAAGCCATGCCGCTAAACAACTCGTCCGCGACCTCGCCGACATGGTAGTCCGGCGCATGAACCCGCGTGCCTGGAAACGCCTGCAGCACCACCGCCTGCTCGCGCGGTTGTTTCTCCACGAAATCGCCCGCTTCCGCCGGCAACATGATCGGAAACTCTCCTTGTTGCGCCGTGGGCACCTGGCCCCGGGGTATCTTGCTCAAAAATGCCTTCAACTTAGGCATCAGCTTTTTTGGATCAAAATCGCCCGCGACCGCGAGGACCACATTGGACCCGACAAACAGGCGCCGGTGCAGTGCCCGCAGCGCCGCAGGCGTGAGCGCCTTTACTCCGGCCTCGTCGCCGCTCGCATCGAACGCCAGCGGGTGGGCGCCGAAAAATTTCCGCCGGGTAAGTTTCCGCGCGAGCGTCACCACGTCGTCCGCGTCATCGGCCAGACCGGCGAGTTGCGCGTCCTGTTCGAGCTTGAACGTGCCCGGCTTGAACGCGGGGGCGAGCACCGCATCGGAGATCACCGCCAGCGCCCGGTCAAAATCCGGCGGCAAAACCTCCGCCGCCAGTCCGAGGCTGTTGTTGCCCGAGAGCGGATGGAACGACCCGCCCACTTCTTCGATGAACTGCGCGACTTGGGCCGCACTGCGTTTGCCCGCATCCTTGGTGAGCATCGTCGCCAGCAAGGACGACGAGCCTCGTTGTCCCGATTCCTCGAACAGCGGGCCGCCCGTCACGGCAAGGCGCAGGTGCAAATTGGGCAGACGACGATCCGGCTGCAGCAGCAAACGCGCCCCATTGGGCAAAGTAATTTCAGAAAAATCCGGGCGAGATGATTGGCTGGCGACTACGGCAGCGGCGGCCGCAGTCGTCTCAAGGGGATTGAGTGAAATAGAATTCAACCGCTCGGGCCGCAGGTAAGCCCGCAGCACCCGCTTCAAATCGGCCGGAGTGACCGCTCTTAGGCGCTCAAAGTAAGCGCGACTGTAGTCGAGATCGCCCACGACGACCTCCGCCGCCCCAAGGCGCGACGCTTGGCCACTCATCGTTTTGCGCGTGTTGATCTCGCCGACGACGACTTGTCGCATCGCCTTTTTCAGTTGGGCGGCGGTGAACCCCTTGGTCGCACAACGCTCAAGCGTGCGCATGATCGCGGCAATCGCAGCGACCCGCTTCGCGGCGTCCGCCGAGTAGCCGATACAAAAAAGTCCGCTGCTGCCCGGGTTCCAACTCGAAGAATCGATGCTGTGCACCAGGCCGGCCTTCTCCCGAATCTCCTGCCAGAGCACGGAGCTGTCGCCGCCGCCCAGCACGGTGGCGAGCAGATCAAGCATCGGGGCATCGGCGTGGGTCAGGCCTGGAATCGGCCATGCGAGCGCGCCACGGGAGAGTTCGACCTTTTCAAAGCGATGCAGTTCACGCGGGGCCAATTGCACCGGCTCTGCCGGCACCAGCACCGGGGCCAAACGCACGCGGGGGGCCGCGCCGAAATGTTGCTCCACCAAAACCCGGGTCGCAGCCAGATCCACGTCGCCCACGATCACCACCACGAGATTGTTCGGCACGTAGCGCTCACGGTAATAGCCCATGAGATCCTCGCGGGTAACCGCCGAGAACACATCGCGATGCCCGATGATCGGCTGGCGGTAGGGATGTTCACGAAACGCTGTCCCAAACAGCGCATCCCAAAGCCGGTTCTCAGGTTCATCCTTCGTCATCGCGATTTCCCGTAAAATCACGTCCTTCTCTTTCGCCGTCTCGTCGGCCGGCAACGTGGAGTTCAGGACGGCGTCGGCCAAAAGATCGACCGCCATGCCGGTGTGTTCGCTGGGTAAATCGATGTAGTAGACCGTGCGGTCGAACGTCGTGTAGGCGTTGATGTAGCCGCCATGCGCCTGCACGGTGGCCGAGATCTCCCGACCCGCGCGGCGCGTCGTGCCTTTGAACAACATGTGTTCGAGGTAATGCGAGAGACCTGCACCGAGGTGCGCGCCTTCATGCTGGCTGCCAGTTTTTACCCAGACTTGCACCGAGGCCAGCGCCGCCGATCGGTCCGGCTTTATGATCAGAGTCAGCCCGTTTGGCAGCACCGTGCGCTCGACCGGTTCGTTCCAAAACGGAGCGAGCAATTTCAGATCAGCCGACGATGAAACAGAAACCATGAAAGATAAAAGAGGTTGGGACGAAAGACTGCGCAAATCGAGTTCTAGACCACCGGCACCGCTTCAGCGAAAGCCCGCCGGCCTTACTCGGAGACGGGCGCCCGCCGCTTGGCCGATTGGAAAGGCTTCACAAAAGCATCTTCAAAAGAATAGATGTCGGAAAAGTCCTCCGGCCGATCCTTTTCCGTTTTTGCGAACACATTATACTCGATAAGGTTGAAAACGATGTCACCGAAGTCCCGGCAGCGCTTCAAGCCCCACGCATTGAGCACGGTTTTCGTCAGGGGGCCATATTGATCCAAAGCAAAAACCCGGATACCGTGCAGCAATTCGGGACCGGAAACATGCCGGGAACGCTCGGTTTTTGAGGCCTCCTTCTTCCGCAGCTCTTTAACGGTGTGATCGAGCCCTTGGCGCACGAAATCGTAAGCCTTTTTATCAAAGCGAGGGTCTTCTTTGCAGATCAGGTCAACAATTTCGGCGAAATCCAAGTCTTGCATGTAAAGACATCAGTGAGGCACACGCTCAGCTCGGGTGCAATCTTTGGGTCGAAATTCAAGCAAAAGAACGCCTTTTCTGCTACCTCGGTTACGCCAAAAAAAAATGCTTCATGCATACAAAGCGCACTCGCCACCACCTTCTGCTGTTACAGGTTCGTCCCTAGCTCCATGATCACATCAACCCAGACCAACGCACCGATTTCTGGTCGCGGCGACGAGTCGCCGGTGGGGATCGTCACCGCCCAGCTCAAGGCCGCAGGCCTGCGGATCACGCGGCCACGCCTGACGATTCTGGCCGCCATGGTAAAGCTGGGGCAGCCTGCGAGCATTGAGGTAATCCACGAGGATCTTGGTCGCCGGGGTTGCGACTTGGTAACCGTTTATCGCTGCATGGCTGCCTTTGAAGAGATTGGGATCGTGCGTCGTTCCTACCTGCACAACGGAACCGCTCTGTTCTCGCTCAACGTCGATGATCGTCCCCGCTACCACGTGGTGAGCAAAACCACCAAGATGGTCGAAGAGCTCGACTCGGAGACGACCCACGACTTGCACGCCGCTCTGTCGGCCATCGAGACCCTTTTGCTTGCAAGGGGCTACACCGATGTCGGCCATATTGCCGAATTTTTCGGAACGGCCCCAGCTCACTTACGGCAGACCAACGCCGTGTTGCCCGAATCTGCGATTCGTTGACCCGCATAATCGGCGTTCCTCAACGCGAAGCCTCAAGACGAATCCGGGGGTCGAGCCAGAGCAGAAGCAGGTCGCTGACCAACGTGCCAACGACGCCCATCAGGCTGAGCACAACCAGCATCGATCCCGCTAGGTAAACGTCTTCAACCAGCAAAGCGTCCAACATCGTCGGGCCGACCATCGGGAGACTCAGCACCAGTGCCACGATTGCACCGCCGGAGACCAACTGGGGAAACATCGCCCCCAACCCTGAAACAAAAGGGTTGAGCGCCATCCGGACCGGATATTTCAGCAACAGTCTCACCGGCCGCACCCCTTTGGCCCGGGCCGTCGTCACATAAGGTTTTTGCAGCTCGTCCAAGAGATTTGCCCGCATCACGCGGGTCATACCGGCCACACCCCCAAAGCCCAAAACCACCACCGGCAACCACAGATGCTTCAAAAGATCCGTGGCCTTTGCCCAACTCCAACCGGGCATCGACGCAAACTCCGTCGAGAAAAGCCCAGTGATGTTCAGCCCCAACCAGTGTTTGGCGGCAAACATGAGCACCAACGAAAGCAGGAACGCGGGCACCGACATGCCCAAGAATCCAAGCAGGGTGAGCGTATAGTCACCGATCGAGTATTGCCTAACCGCCGAGTAAATACCCAAAGGCAAAGCCACCAGCCACGTCATGAGCAACGTCGCAAACGAGACAATCAACGTGAGCAGAATCCGGTCCCCGATGACTTCGTTGACCGGCTTTTCATGCTCCATCGACAAGCCAAGATTGCCTTGCAGCAACCCGGCGTCAGCCGCCTTAAAAGAGGTAAACCACGTGAGCCCGATCCAACGCGCGTAACGCTGCAAGAGGGGCTGCTCGAGACCGAAATTCTTCCGCAAATCGGCCGCAAGCTGCTCGTTGCTGGGCGTGCCCTGCAACTCGAGTTGGGCGATCCGCGTCGCCACGTAATCTCCGGGCGGCAGTTGCACCAAAACGAATACAATCAACGAGACCACAACCATCGTCGGGAACATGAGCAGAAGCCTCCGCCCGATAAACGGGTGCCGCACCGCCACAAGGATCAGCGCCAATCCCAGCGCCAGCAGAAACAGTGTACGCAAAGTCAAAGCGAAGCCTTCGCCCGCGCCCGGGCCGCCTTCGGCCTCCGCCTCGCTCTGGGCGAGAGCGCTGGGCGATGGTGTGACCGCCTCCAACTCTCGCTTGATTTGAGCGGTCACGGCGGGCCCGTCGGCCGGACGAGCCCTAAAGTAGGTCTCAATCCCGGCATTGCCCGGCGACTGCATACCGGCGCCAAAGAGCGCGAGTCTCGGGACATTTCGAAAGCCATTCTTCACCACCACCAATTGCGGCGGCGGGGTCGAGATGCTGATCGTCCAAATATTATCTGCCGCGATCTCCAAAGCTTCGTTGAACCGTGCCCTTCGCTCCGCCTCGGTCGGCAACGCCGAAGCCTCTTCCAAAATCCGCATCGACCTGAGCAAGGGATGATCCGGCGGAGGCGCCATCGCGGCCGGGCGTTCGAGCGCCGCAGGAGCTCCATTCAAACCTCCGCTCTGATACCAAATTCCAAAACGCGGCGCAAAAAATGACTCGCCGTAAGTCGGCACAAAATTACGAGGCTCAACCAGCGGAAAAAACTCACTCTCGCCGGCCCAAACCGTGAAATCATGCTCAAATGCGAGTTTCTCCTGGTCGAACAACTTTCTCGCCCGGGACCGGATGGTCAGGCGCACCCCGACCGCCGCCCAGTCATCCACAATGAATTGGGCCGGACCCAAAATCGTGTAGTCGGTGAGATTCAGCGCAAACGTCATCCGCGTGCCGTCGGCAAACGTCCGATAACCTTCACTGTCCCGGCGCGTCAGCCCCAAGCCATCGAGCAAGCGGTTAGCCTCAGCAGGATCATAAACTGTAAATGCGCCAAAAAGCCGCGGATTGTGATAGGGCGAATCAGGCCCCGGATCGATTTGGGCCGGTTTGGTCTGACCATTAAATTCGGCGTCGATAATGTCGCGCCGGTTGATCGCCAACGAAAGCGCTTGGCGAAAGGCGCGCTGGTTGAGCAGTTCATGCTTCAATCCGGTCTCGGGCCGCTCGGGATCGACGCGCCGGTTGAGATTGGGAAAGACCGTGAACAACGACTGCGTCGCATGTTTCCAATGATAAACTTCGTAGCCATTGCGCGCCGCCCCGCCCAGCAGCAGGGTGTGATCTTCGTAGCGGATCTGACGGTCCTGCATCGACGGCTCACCATTGGAAGAAGAGACCGCGATCAGATTGTTCGTCTTTATATCCATCACCAGTCGGTCGAGGTAAGGCAGTTGATTGCCCTGCGGATCGACCGCGCCGTAGTAGGGATTGCGAACAAACGTCTGCGGGGTCGTGGGCGCAAACGTCCGGTAAACCCAAGGCCAAAGCCGCGGATGCTCGGGATTGGTCCACATCTTGAGCCGCTTATAGAGCGCGACTGGGCTCGAAAGCTTGAACGCCGCCATCGTGCGCTGAATGAGTTCTTGGTCACCCCACTTCGGGTGATACCGCCGCAAGTAGTGCGCCGGCACGATGTAGTCGGTGTAGTCCTCGTAGTTCATCCCGATCGAAGCGAGTCGCTCGGGAAACAAGGGATTGGGCTCTTCAAATGTAATTCGCACCCGCAGTTCGTCGATGACTTCAATCCGGCCCAAGCTCGGCCCCGCCCGAAAAAAACGTGGCTGAGCCTGAAAGCAGACGACCTCATCCTCATACCAATAACGCAGGTCCTCGCTCGTAAGCGGATGCCCGTCCGACCAGCGCATACCGCGACGCAAGGTGAAGATGAAAACCTTCTGGTCGGCAGAGACCTCCCAGCCCTTGGCAATGTGCGGCACGAGCGGGTAACCCTCCGGCGACCAGCGAACCAGATTCGCATAGGACAGCCGCCAAGTAATCGTCGTGAAATCTTGGATCGAGTTGGCGAGGCGATACCAAGTGCCGCCATAGTTCCCCGTGCCCTCGACTCCGCGGATGACTATCGGCTCCGATCCCACCCGCAACGCGACCGGCGGCAATTTTTTCTCCCGCACCAGTTCCGCCAATACGGGGGCCTCACCTTTTGGCCACCAAGCCGCTTTTTCGCCCTCGGAGTAATCTACGGTTTGAGTCAGAACCAGCGTCTTGGCCGGATCCAGAATCTCGGCGCGACGGCGGGCGGCCTCGACCACGGCGAGCTCTCTGGCCGGGGGCGGGGCCGGTGGAGTCGTGACATCCGGCCGCAGCGCAAGGGCGGCAACATACAGCAGCGCCGTGATCGCCAGCGCGGCGAGGACAAAGCCACCAACAGGTGCGAACAAGCTCTTCTTCACGGGAAAAACAAATGCCAGAAAAAGTTCACCTCTTGCGAAGGCAACGTTCTTCCCCGGCCCGCCGCCGTACCGGGTGTTGCGCGCTTGCCAAGGTCGTCCGCCCCATACTGTGCTTGCTAGCATGCCCCCTTCGATTTCGCGCCGTAACGCGCTCCGCTCATTCGCCGGCGCCGCTGCGCTTGCTGCCGTCGCCCGCTCTACTTGCTCCGTCGTCGCTCAAACCCCTGCGACCCCAACCATGCCCGCTTCACCCAATCCCATTCGTCACTCGGTCTGCAAATGGTGCTTCGGCAAAATCCCGCTCGAAGCATTCGCCAAGGCCGTGAAAGAATTTGGCATCGAATCGGTCGAACTTCTCGACCCCAAGGATTGGCCGACCGTCCAAAAACTCGGACTCACCTGCGCACTCGCCACCGGCACGACGACCATTCCCGTCGGCTTCAACCGGATCGAGAATCACGCCAAGTATGTGGCGTCCATGACCGAGCGCATCAATGCTGTCGCCGGCGCCGGCCTGCCCAGCGTGATTGTCTTTTCCGGCAACCGCACCGACAAGGCCGGAGTCACGGTCAGCGACGAACAGGGCATCGAGAATTGCGCCATCGGCCTCAAGCAGATCATGGGCGTCGCTGAAAAACGTGGCGTCACCGTCATCATGGAACTCCTGAACTCCAAGGTGAACCACAAGGACTACATGTGCGACCGCACCCCGTGGGGCGTGGAACTGGTGAAGCGCGTCGGCTCCGAGCGCTTCAAGCTCCTTTACGATATCTACCACATGCAGATCATGGAGGGCGACGTGATCCGCACGATTCAGGAGAACCACCCCTACATCGGGCACTACCACACAGCGGGAAATCCCGGCCGGGCCGAGTTCGAGACCGGCGATCAGCAAGAGCTCCACTATCCGCCGATCATGCGCGCCATCGCCGCGACCGGTTTCAAGGGCTTCGTCGCGCAGGAGTTCATCCCAAAGCGCGATCCGCTCACCTCGCTGCGTGCGGCAGTCAAAATCTGCACGGTCTGAGCAAAAATTGGGGTTCCCGAAATTGCTCAAGCGCCGGCCAAAAGCCGGCGCAAGGTCTCGTCCACTAGCTTGGGGTTGGCCTTCCCTTTGCCCGCTTTCATGACCGGGCCCTTGAACGCGTTGATAGCACCGTCTTTGCCGGCCTTGAACTCGGCCAACGCCTTCGGGTTTGCCGCGATGGAGTCGCGGCACCACGTCTCCAATTCACCCGCATCGCTCGGCACCGCGGCCAAGCCAAGCCGGGCCACCACTGCAGCCGGCGCCTCGCCAGTGGCGAACATCGCGACAAACACCTCTTTGGCCGCGGTATTGAGCAAAGTGCCGGCCTCGACGAGACCGACCAGTTCCGCGAGACTGGCCGGCGTAATCTTACTCGCCCCAAGCGGAAGTTTGGCGGCACTCAGTTCACGGAGGAAATCGTTGGCGATCCAGTTACCGACCGCCTGCGCCCGCCCCGGACCGGCGAGCTGGGCCGATGCCTCGAAAAAGTCGCTCAGCCCGCGCTCGGGGATAAGCACCGAAGTGATCGTGTACGGCACTTGGTAGTCGCGGAGGAATCGGCGCTGTTTGTCGAACGGCAGCTCGGGACATTCGGCGCGAAGTTTCTCCTTCCACGCCGCGTCCACTTGGACCGGCATGAGATCCGGATCCGGAAAATAGCGGTAATCGTGCGCCATTTCCTTCGAGCGGAGCGACTGCGACGTGCCGGTCTGCCCGTCGTAATCGCGGGTTTCCTGTATGAGTTTCCCGCCCGCAGCGACGACCGCCAACTGGCGTTTGATCTCGTGGGCGATGCCGTCGCGGACGAAGGAAATCGAATTTAGATTCTTCAGTTCGACCTTGGTGCCGAGCTTGGTCTCGCCGACCGGGCGGATGGAGATGTTTGCGTCGCACCGGAGCTGCCCCTTTTCCATGTCACAGTCGGAAATTCCGCCGTAAATCATCGTGTGGCGGATCGACGTGAGATAGGCGTAGGCCTCCTCGGCCGTGTGCATCGCAGGATCGGAAACGATTTCCATCAGCGGCGTGCCGGCACGGTTGTAGTCCACGAGCGAATCCGCGGCGTGGTGGTTTAGCTTCCCGACGTCTTCCTCGAGGTGAATCCGGGCGAGCGGAATTTTTTTATGCTCGCCCATGATATTGCGGGCGGCGCCGGGCAATTCGATCTCGACCGAGCCGCCGATGCAGATCGGTTGATCGTATTGGGAGATCTGATAATTTTTCGGTGAATCCGGATAGAAGTATTGTTTGCGGTCCCACTTGCAGACCGGCGCAATCTCGCAGCCGAGTAGGAGGCCTGCCTTGATGATCGCATCGAGTGCGGCCTTGTTCATCACCGGCAAGGTGCCGGGCAATGCCAGCACGACAGGATCGGTGAGCGTGTTCGGCTCGTGCCCGTAGCCCGCGCCGACGCGGGTAAATACCTTGGAGTGGGTCTTGATCTGCACGTGGACCTCAAGGCCGATGACAGCTTCGTAGTTCATCAAAGGGAGGCAAACTTCGTGTGCCAGTCGTGGGCCTGCTCGTAGGCGTGAGCGGTGGCGAGAAGGTCGGCCTCACGGAAGGGCTGACCGATGAGTTGAAGCCCGATGGGCAATCCGCCCGCGGTGAATCCACACGGTAGGCTGAGAGCCGGCAGGCCCGCGAGATTCACTCCGATCGTATAAATATCGCAGAGATACATTGCGAGCGGATCGGCGGATTTTTCACCCAGCTTAAAGGCCGGAAGGGGCGACGTCGGCGTAATGAGCGCGTCAACTTCGCGGTAGGCATTGAGAAAGTCCTGCCGGATCAAGGTGCGCACCTTCTGCGCGCGCAGGTAGTAGGCATCGTAGTAGCCGGAACTGAGCACATACGTGCCAAGGATAATCCGGCGCTTCACTTCGTCGCCGAAACCTTCGGCTCGGGATTTCTGATAAACGTCGAGTACGTCCTTCGCCTCTCTTGAGCGGTGCCCGTAGCGGATGCCGTCGTAACGCGCCAAGTTGGACGACGCCTCGGCCGTCGCGATCACGTAGTAGGCGTCGAGGCAGTAGTGGGTGTGCGGTAGCGAAACTTCGCGAATCTCGCAGCCTTGGGCTTTATAGAAGGCGATGGCTTTTTCCACGGCGGCTCCGACCTCGGGATCGAGGCCCGCACCGAAATACTCTTCCGGGATGCCGAGTTTCCACGGCCCGCGGCGGCGCTTTAGTTCGGCCCTGTAGTCGGGAATCTCGGTCTTAAACGAGGTTGAGTCGCGCGGGTCATGGCCGGCGATCGCGCCGAGCACAATCGCCGCGTCTTCCACCGTGCGGGCAAAGGGGCCGATCTGGTCGAGCGACGAGGCATAGGCAATCAGACCGAAGCGCGAGATCAGGCCGTACGTGGGCTTTAGCCCGACCAGGCCGCAGAGCGCGGCTGGCTGCCGAATGGACCCGCCAGTATCCGAACCGAGCGTCGCAATCGCAGCGCCCGCAGCCAGCGCCGCGGCGCTGCCACCCGAGGAACCACCGGGCGTGCGCGTCAGATCCCAAGGATTGTGCGCGGGGCCAAAAGCAGAATTCTCCGTGGAGGAACCCATGGCGAACTCATCGCAGTTCAAGCGCCCATGGAGAACAGCGCCCGCGCCCTGGAGGCTCTCGGTCACCGTGGCGTTGTAGGGCGAAACAAAATTCGCGAGCATCTTGCTGGATGCGGTGAGCGGCTGACCGCTGACCGCAATCACGTCCTTGAGGCCGATGGGAATCCCGTCGAGCGCCCCGCAGGATTGCCCGCCCGCACGGCGCGAATCCGAGGCGGCCGCCTGCGCGAGAGCGTCCGGCTCATCGAAAGAGTTGAAGGCATGAACGCGGGACTCGACCGCCTTGGTGCGGGCGATCACCGCCTGAGTGAGTTCGACCGAGGAAATCCGGCGAGCCGCCAGGTGCTCGGAAAGTTCGGCGATGGACTGAAAGTGCAGCGGAGCAGTCATCGGCGTTACTCCATCACCTTCGGGACCACGATCATGTTTTCGCGTTGCGCGGGCGCGTTGCGAAGGGCGTCGGCGACCGCGAGGCCGGGCCGCGCGATATCGGCGGCCCAGATGTTGTGCAGCGGGAAAGCGTGCGCCGTGGGCTCAATGCCGGTGACGTCGACCTTTGAGAGTTGCTCAATGTGCCCGAGGACGCTGCCGAGTTGGGCAGAAAACCGCACCTTTTCCTCGGCCGTGAGTGCAAGCCGGGAAAGCTCGGCGATCCGGTCGATATTGAGATCAGAGGGAGCAGCCATGACTATTTTCGGATGAGGTAGCCCGAGGTCGCGACCACGTCGTCCTGAATCTTCGTGAAGACGGTGTTTACCTCGTCGTCGGTCAGGGTCCGGTCGGGCGCCCGAAACACGAGGGAGAACGCGAGGCTCTTGGTGCCTTCCGGCAGCCCTTTGCCTTGGTAAACGTCAAAAACGGTCACGCCCTCAAGGACGAAGGCAGTGCCCACCGCAGCCCGCGCCGACTTGGCGAGGGCCTTTTGGACTTCGCCGGCCGAAGCGGCGATCGGCACGACGAGCGCGAGGTCGCGCAGCGCCGCAGGTTGCAGACTGAAATCGGCGTAGCGCCTGCGTGCAGCGGTGGCGGCAGCCAATTTCTCCGGGAGAATGACAAAGATTCCCGCGTAGACTTTGCCCTCGACCCCAAACGCTTTTACCATCCCGAGGTTCAGGAGCCCAAACCGCGCCGTCCAGCCGTGCTGCATCTCGCCGGCGGCTGCGGATTGGCCTTCCTGCCAGCCAAAATAAGGTCCGGTAATCGGCGCGAGCGGTTGCCGGGCAAGATCGACACCTGCCATCGCGGCGAGCGAAACGACATGATGTTTTGCATGGTAGAAATCGGTGCCAGCCCGCGGCTGCCAGTGACGCGCGGCATCTTCGGCGATGATGAATCCGACGGCAGCGCACTCGAGATTCTGCCCGTTGCGCTCGACAAAGACGCGACCGGTTTCGGCGAGGCGCGAGACCGCAACGCCCCGGGCTTGATTCAATTTCAGCGAGGCGAGCAGGCCCATGATGAGCGTGGAACGGAGGTGCGACTGGTCTTCGACGAAGGGATTGGCGAGCGCCAGCTCGGCCGCTGCCGTCTCGGAAACCCAGGTCTTGAGCTCGGCCCCCGGCCGGAGCGTGTAGTTGACGCACTCGTGAAAGTCGTGGCCCACCAAGTAATCGGTGGCACGGCGGTTGAAGCGCACCACGGGATCGTCGTCACCCACCAACCCCGGCGATGAGACGACGGCGGCCGGAATTTTTTCCGTGCCAAAAAGCCGCAGCACCTCTTCGACCAAGTCGATTGGACGATCAAGATCGTCACGCCAGCTCGGGATCGTGATGGTCCAAGCCGGCCCCCGGGCAGGCTGCACCGTCTCCTCTTCGCGGGTGATCGTGAACTCAAGCGCTGCAAAAGCGGCGCGCATCTCGGAAGCTGGAATATCGAAACCCAGCTTCTCGGTGATGTAGTCATGCGTCACCACGATCTCACGCTGCCAAGGAATGTCGCTGCCCACTCTGACGACCGGGCCGACGACTTGGCCGCCGGCGGTTTCAATAATGAGATCGATCGCGCGCCAAGCCGCTTCTTGGGCCGAGTGCGGATCGACTCCGCGCTCGTAACGGTAAGCGGAATCGGAAGTGAGCCCGAGGCGTTTCGAGGTCGCACGGATCGATTGGCGTTTGAAAATCGCCGTTTCGAGCACGAGATCGACGGTGTCGGGCGCGACGCCTGAATTCTCACCGCCCATGATTCCCGCGATGACCACGGGTTTCGAACCGTCGGCGATCACGAGCATCGTGCTGTTCAGCGCGCGTTCTTTCCCATCCAACGTCTTGAGCGTTTCACCATCGGCCGCGCGGCGGACGATGATCTGCGCACCGGCGAGTTTGCGGGCATCGAACGCATGCAAGGGCTGACCCGACTCGAGCATCACGTAGTTGCCGACATCGACGACATTGTTGATCGGACGCAGCCCGACGGCAGAGAGGCGTTGCTGAAGCCACGCGGGACTCGGGCCGATCTTAACGCCCGAAATCACGTGGGCCAAGTAGAGCGGGCAGTCTTCGGGCGCATCGACGCGGACCGAGGCAAGCAGATCGGCGCGCGTGGCCGCGTTATTCGCAATACCTCCCCGAAAATTCTCCTGTGGATAAACTAGGTCCTTTTTGAACCAAGCGGAAAGTTCCCGGGCGATGCCGAGGTGCGAAAGGCAATCGGGACGGTTGGGCGTGATCTCGATATCGAAAACCGTGTCCCCGGGCGGGAGAACCGAGTTGATCGGCGCGCCAAGTAGCGGACGGTCCCCAAGGATGAGCAGGCCCGTGGCGTCCTCAGAGATGCCAAGTTCCTTGGCGGAACACATCATTCCATCGGAGAATTCACCGCGGATTTTCGATTGTTTGATGACGAAATTCCCGGGAAGCACGGCCCCGGGCAACGCGACGGGTACGCGGTCACCGACGACGTAGTTCTGGGCGCCACACACGATCGTCTTCACCCCGAGGGTATCGCCGAGAGCGACCGTGCAGACCGAGAGCTTGTCGGCGTTGGGGTGTTTATTGCGCGTCAAAACTTCACCGACGAGGACGTTTGTGAGCTGCGGCGCGCCCGTTCGGATGACGTTCTCAACCTCGAAACCGAGAAACGTGATCGCGCGACAGATCTCGTCTTCGGAGATACCGCCGAGATCGACGTAGGATTGGAGCCAATTGCGAGAAATTTTCATCGGAAGGAAATCAGGCGAACTGCTTCAGAAAGCGGAGGTCATTTTGGTAGAAATAACGAATGTCATCGATGCCATAGAGAAGCATCGCGAGGCGTTCGAGCCCCATGCCAAACGCATAGCCGGTCCAAACCTCCGAGTCGTAGCCGACACCGGCGAAAACGGCGGGATCAACCATGCCGCAGCCGCCGATTTCGATCCATTCTTTCTTCACTTTCGGCAGGTGCTTGGCGCTAAGATCAACTTCGAAGCTGGGTTCGGTGTAACCGAAATAGTGCGGGCGGAACCGCGTCTTGGTGTCTTTCCCAAGGAGAGATTCGAAAATGTAATCAAGGAGAGCCTTCAGATCCCGGACCGTGACATTCTTATCAACGTAAAGACATTCCAACTGATGGAAATTGGCCGAGTGGGTCGCGTCGGTCGTATCGCGCCGGTAAACGCGGCCCGGAGAAACAATCCTGATGGGCGGCTCGCCCTTGAGCATCGTGCGAATCTGCACCGAAGAGGTGTGGGTGCGGAGAAGATATTTCTCGCCGGGGGTCTTCTTGGTGACGTTGGCGAAGCGCGCTGACTCGGGCAGATAGAATGTATCCTGCGCATCGCGGGCCGGGTGGTCCGCGGGCGTATTGAGCGCATCGAAGCAGTAATACTCCGTCTCCACCTCGGGACCGTCCGCGACGGTAAAGCCGACTTTGCGGAGGATGCGGCACATCTCTTCACGCACGAGCGTCAGCGGATGATACGTGCCGGGTCCGGCATCAGGGGAAGGCAGGGTCGCGTCCACCGCCGGGCCCAGCTGCGCGGCGAGCTCGCCCGCTTCCAAACGAGCGAGCGCGGCATCAAGGTGGGTCTGCAGCTGGGCTTTCGTTTCGTTGATCAACTTGCCCATGGCGGGCCGCGCCTCCTTGGGCACAGCCCCCATTTGCTTCATCAACGCGGTCAGTTCGCCGTTGGGTCCCACATAGCGGGCTTTGGCGGCCTCAAAGTCGGGTCGGGCTGCGATCACCGGAAGCTCGGCGACGGCCTTGGCGAGAAGAGCGGAGAGTTGGTCTTGCATGGGAGAAAGATAAAGGGATCAGCCGAGGATTTTTTCCACGGCCAGAGCTACGGGTAACTCGGGCGAGAAAGCGACGGGGATCGACGACACAAAAAAAGAGGACGCGCTTCCGGAGAAGCCCGTCCTCTGAAATTGGTTCCAGAGAGCGAGCCTGGCCGGCTCGCGTTGGATTTGGTTAGGCCTTCTGCGCTGCGGCGGCCTTGGCCTTCAACGCGTCCTGAGCTTGCTGCACCAGGCCGTTAAAAGCGATCTCGTCACGGATCGCGAGGTCACTAAGGACCTTGCGGTCGAGGGTGATGTTCGCGGCGTGGAGACCCTCGATGAAGCGGCTGTAGGTCATCCCAGCAGCGCGGCAGGCGGCGTTGAGCCGCACGATCCAGAGGCCGCGGCGGTCGGCCTTCTTCTTTTTACGATCGATATACGCGTATTGCCACGCGTGCTGAACGGCTTCTTTCGCATAGCGGAAGAGCTTGGATTTGTTGCCGAAATAGCCACGGGCGTATTTCAGGACTTTCTTGTGCCGCTTGCGGGAAGCGGGGGAGTTTGTTGCACGAGCCATGTTGTATTTTCCTTTTGGTTAGTCGCTGGCGGGTCGGCTTAAGATTTCACCCGCCGAGCGAAGTTTTTATTTTGCTGCTGAAGATCGGCTTAGAGGCCGAACGGGAGACAGCGTTTGAGCGGCTTAGCATGGCCTTCGGCCACCAGTTTGTCGCGGGACGCACGGCGCTTTTGCTTCGTGCTCTTCGCGGCCAACAGATGTCGGAAACCAGGCGTGCGGCGAACGAGCTTACCGGTTGAGGTGAGCTTGAAGCGCTTGGCCACGGACTTTTTGGTCTTTTGCATGAAGAGAAGTGGAGAAAACAGAGCACGCCCTCGCACCTGTAAAGGGCAAAGTTCGCGCTGATCCGCGGCCCGAGGAAATCGCGGCGTTGGCGGCGCCGAAGTTGCGCATCGCACCTCAATCGGCTTTTTCGTCATTATGCTCATGATCGCCTGGACAACCGTTGGCACCTCGGACGACGCCGAACGAATCGCGACCGATCCGACCCTGCTGAGCGAGACGATCTGTATTCAAATCGAAGGGCCGATCCGGTCGTATTATCGGTGGCAGGGCAAGCCGTAGCAGGCCGAGGAGTACCGCCTGACCCTCAAGTGCCTACCCGCGCATCTTAATGCGATTTCTCACCGGGTGCACGCACTGCATCCCTACACAATTCCGCAATGGGTCGTCGTCACCACGACTTCCGTTTCAGAAAAATACTTGTCATGGGCGCGAACGAACGTTGATGTCCCCACTCTTTAATTCGTCTCAAACCTCCACTCTAAGCACCATGTCCCAGCACAAAAGTCTCCAAGGCATCTCCGGTCTCGTCGTCAAACGCAACGTCCTCAAGCGCTTCGAGCGGGTCGAGATCCTAAAGAAACGCGGCCAATGGAAAGCCGGCGATCGCGTGTCGGGGCTGCGTAAGACCAAGCCAGACGCCTGAGTAACTGGGCTCCTTTTTGGCCGGCAGTGTTTCACTGCCAGCCTTTTTTGTTTTTAAGGTGCCGGTTAATAGATTTCAAAACCTCAGCAAAACGACGCTGAGGGTGAAGGTGCGTTTGCCCAAGTTTGACGGATACGAGTTGGGTTAAAGAGAGGACTCAACCATGACGAAGAAGAAGTCGGCGGAGCCGGCGCCGGCACCAAAGGCACCCTCCCCTTTGCAGCCGCGATGTACCTTGTCCGCGAAAGCCGAGGTGAACCGGGTGAGTTTAACCGAACGACCAGCGGCAAAAGCGGCGTAGGCTTGATCCAAAACCCGAGAGCAGTCCGCCGAAAGCAGGATTTTGTAAGGAATACATTGATTTTCGAGCGCTGGAGAAAATCGATCGAGTCAGGTATCAAGGCGCGCATTGACCGCCGGAAGTCCGAGCCGAGTCACGAAAACGCCTTCCTCAGCGTTTCGCCAAAGTTCTGGGAGCGCTGGGTCGAATGCTTTCGGATCAAGCCGGGCGGTACGAAGGCATCTTGCTCCTCCATCTGAACGCGAGGCGGGAGAGCCTGCAGGCATGGGCCTGAGCTCTTGCAGTACGGCGCGACGATCGCTGCCTGTCTAATTTTTATCGAGCTACAATCCCGGCTCACCGCCACTCATGCCGCGGATAGCGCCGCGAGAGTTCGGCCTTCACCTTTGGATACATGTCGCGCCAGAAACTTGTGAGATCATCGGTCACCTGAATCGCGCGGTGATTGGGCGCCAGCACTTCAAATTTCACCGGCACGCGGCCGTGGCCGATCGTGAACTTCCCTTCGACCCCAAAGAGTTCCTGGATGCGCGCGCTCATGATCGGCGGGCCTTCTTTGTGATACGTGAGTTTCGCCTTCCGGCCGTTCCCCATCGTGAGCTTCTCTGGTAAATAATCGTCGATCACGGCGAGCTGCTCTGCCGTCAGCCAGTCGCGCAGCACGGGCATCACGGCTTTTTCTTTCACGGCGCGCGCACTCGTTTCGCCAAAGCAGATTTGTTCGATCAGCGTGCCGCGATCAGCCTCGGTGAGCACATTCACCTCCAGCTCCGGAAACCACTCGGCCAGCCGGTTCACGCGCACGATCCACTGCTCCACGCTCGCGTCCCAAGCCTCGATCACGATCCGGCCGGCGAGCACTTCCCTGGTCAGCAAGGCCGCGGCCTCGTTCATCGGTACGTCCTCGCTGTTGCCCTTGGTCTCGAGCACGAGATCGCGGAAACGTTTCTCCTTCCGCGCGACCACGCGCTTCGCCTGCTCGTCGTAAAGCACGCCGCGCGCCTCGTAGTAATCGTCGGGAAACAGCTCCTTCAGCCACGGCTCCTCGATCGCGGTCGCGAGCGTGAGCAGCGTGTTGACC
>NSIG01000053.1 GCA_002737275.1 Opitutia bacterium | reverse complement strand
GCCGTCGCCGTTCTTGTCGAAGTTTTTGAAGCGCTGGGCTAGGTTAGGGGCGCTGTGTATACCGGCGACGTATTCTGCGAGGGTGAGGACACCGTCGTGATTGGTGTCCATGCGCGCGAAGGCCGCGACGCCCTCGGCGCGGTCAGTGGTCGGCGCCACTCTCGGAATCGTTCTCGTACTTCGTTCTCGTTCTCCTTTCGCAACGGTTGCCCGGATGGTGTCAGGACAATGGTTCAGAAAAATGGTGTCAGGGAATTCAGTCCTGGCCCCCGCCTTGATCCGCGTCTCAGCGGGCACCGGGACGGGCCCGCCCTCAACTACGAAGTTCAGGGGCTGAAGCGAATGGCGGCGCTTCGGGTTCCTCGCTTCCTCTGCGTCGGATGCTCCCCTCTCTGCGGTGCCCTCTCCGTCTATGCGCTCCACTCCAATCCGTTTGCACCGCAGAGACGACACCGGAACGCAGAGAAAACCCTGCTTCGTCGCTCTTTTGATTCACCGATCAGGTGAATCTTCCGAGACCGAAACATGAGCGAAAATCAGCGGTCCAACTCCTGATCCCGTTGGCGGCGCTTCGCGTTCCTCGCTTCCTCTGCGTCGGATTCTCCCGTCTCTGCGGTGCCCTCTTCGTTTATGTGGTCCACTCCAATCCGTTTGCACGCCTGCCGAGGCTACACGAACGACCCGCAGTCAAAAAATCCGGCCGCCCTCGACCACGATCCGCCCGATCTGACTGTGGCGGGACGAAAACCGCCAAAAATGGGCGGTTGGAACATGGTGGTGTCCGTAGGGATGGATCTTCTTAGAACTTCAAAAAAGATGTTTTTCGTCCTGGAGACACGTCGCTTGCGATGGTCGGTCACTGGTGATTTTCAAACTGCCGGTTTTTGGTGGTGTTGCCACCGGCACTGACAGTTGACTGTGGTTTTGACGCAAGCGCTGGCGATTTCGTGGCGTCAGCTGGAAACGCCGCGCCAGACGCTCGAGGCGGAAGAGCCGGTTGATGGCGCGCAGATAGGGCTCGGCGTCGCGTTCACCGACGTCGACAGCTTTCACAAAATATCTCCGGCCGTGGCTCCAACAGCCCAAAGGCGTCACGCGGCCATTGTCACGCCCGATGGCATCCAAGGCGGCGGCGCCGTCGGTCTGCAGCAACCCGCGGTAGTTTTCCAAGAGTTGCGCAGGTCTGTTTCACGTTACTTCGCGCTGAAACGATACACGGTCGTGCTCTTCAACGTCTGCCCGGGTTTAAGAATGGTGCTCGGGAAGGAGGGCTGGTTGGGGGAATCGGGATAGTGCTGGGTCTCGAGGCAAAAACCACTGCGGAACGGATAGGGCTGGCCGCTTTTTCCGGTGAGTTTTCCGTCGAGGAAATTGCACGCTGGGGCTGCGGTCGGAATTCTGAGCCCGCCTGTCGGACGCGGTGCATGCAATTTTCCGATGCTCTTCGAAGCATACCTGAAGGCAAAGACGGACGTCTTGTGGACAGGCGGGCTAAGGCAAAACTCCGCGACTTGCTCCTGGTCGACCGCGATAGGTAGCTCGATGGTGGTCACGATGGGGATCGATAACCTGGTGGCTCCGGTCTGAAATCCCACATTCCTGCAGCGGTTGTTTCACCCCGCGAACACGTCGGTCGGAAAACCGCGCGTGCCGACGTGCGCGGCGAACACAAACCCCGCCTCGGGTTGGGCCGACCGCTCGGCGTCGGTGAGTTTGCACGCGGCGGTGGTGATGAAAAGTGTTTCGAGGCGCGGGCCGCCAAACGTGCACGTCGTCACCTGCCCCACCGGAATCTGCAAGGTGTCGAGCAGGCGGGCGCGCACCGGATCCCAGCGGGTCACACAAAATCCGCCCCAATGCGCGATCCAGAGGTTGCCCTCGACGTCGATCGTGCAGCCGTCGGGAAAGCCCGCCACTGATGACGTGTCGATGGCCACGCGAGGGCGGGAGAGATCGCCGGTCTCCACGTCGTAGTCAAAGGCCTGCACGGTGCGCGTCGGCGAATCGATATAGTAGAGCGTGCGGTGGTCGGGCGACCACGCGAGGCCGTTCGACACCGTCACGTGCTCGCGCATCCGCTGACTGACGCCGTCGGGAGAAAAACGATAGAGAGCGCCTTTCTCCGGCGACTCGTCGAGCGCCATCGTGCCGGCCCAGAGTCGGCCCCGCGGATCGCACTTGGCGTCGTTGAAACGCACGACGGTGGCGTCGTGCCCGGCGGGCCGCGCGAAGGGCGTCGTCTGAAACGTCGCGAGGTCGAACCGATGAATTCCGTCCTGCAGCGCGACCAGCAGATCGCCCCGTGCCGTCGGCACCAGTGCGCCGATGAGTTGCTCGACGGGCCGGGAGAAGGTCGCGCCGGAGTCGGGCGCCGCCTCGAAGATCTTGCGCCCGAGAATGTCGATCCAGAAAAGCGATTCGCGCTGCGGATGCCAGACGGCGCCCTCGCCGAGAATAGCAGGGACGGAGCGAAAGCGGGAAACGCGGGGATCGGTGGTCATGGGAGTCACCAGGCGGTCCAACCCCCATCGACGACAAGCGAATGGCCGGTGACGTAGCTCGCGCCGTCGCCGAGCAGGAAGAGCGTCGGACCCACGATTTCGGTGTTTTGTCCGCTGCGGTTGAGCATCGTTTTTCGCGACAGCTCATCCACGAAGTCCGGCTGGGATTTTTGCGTCGCGGGGTTTGGAAACGGACCGGGGGTGACGCAGTTGAACCGTACGCCGGCGGGGCCGTAGTGGGCCGCGAAATAACGCGAGAGTTGGAGGATCGCCGCCTTGCTCGCGCCGTAGTCGATCGGATTGGGCGTAAGCGGGTCGCGGTAAATGCGTGGGTCGGGTGCGACCATGCCATACATGCTGGAAAACAGAACCATGCTTCCCGATCCACGGACCTTCATTTTCTCCGCCAAAGCGCGGCACAGCAGGAATGTCGGGGTCAGGGCGAGGTCGAAGGTCCGTTGAAATTCCGAGGGCAGGAGCTGCTCTAAGCGCTTGCCGGCCGACGAGGCAAACGCCAGGTGCGCGAGCCCGTCGGGCAGACCGTGGCGGGCGATCGCGTCATCGATCACGCCGGGCAGCGCGGTCGCGTCGCTGAGATCGCAGGTGATACCTGTGGTGCGGGTGAGTTTCCGCTCACGCACCAGATTTTCGGCCCGCCCGTCGAGGTCGAAGCACAGGACCTTGGCGCCGGCTTCGTCGAGTGCCGTGGTGATCGGCGTGCCGAGGTGACCGGCGCCGCCGGTGATCCAGACTTTTTTCCCCGTGAGGGAATRCCACGCATTCATGGTGATTATTTCGCCGTGTAGCCGCCGTCGACGACCAGATTGGTGCCGGTAACGTAGGTCGAGGCGTCGCTGAGGAGAAAAACCACGGCGCCGCTCACCTCGTGGGCTTCGGCCATGCGACCCAGCATCGTCATCTTGCCGTAACGCTCGAGAAACGCCTGAGCCTGCGGCTGGCCCGGATTGTAGATGCCGCCGGGCGAGACCACGTTCACGCGGACTTTTTGCGGCCCGTAGTGTGACGCGAGGTAACGCGTCAGATTGATCATGCCGCCCTTGTGAAAGAAATAATCGGGCGGCGCCGTCATGGTGGTGCCCTCGTAGAGCCAGGGGTTCATGCCGACCAGACCGAGCATCGATGCGATGTTGACGACGCTGCCGCCGCCGGACTTCGCCATGGCATCGCCAAGGGCGCGCACGATGGCGAAGAAGCCCGTTGCGTTGGTGTCCATCGACTCTTTCCACACGGCGAGATCGTCGGACATTGTGCGCATCGGACGGGAGACGGCGTTGAAGACGAGGCCATCGATCCGGCCGTGCGCGGCGAGCACGCGGTCGCGCAACGCGTGGATCGACGGCTCGCTGCCGATGTCGACCGATTCGGCGTGCACCTGGCGGCCGGCGGTGCGTTCCGCGGCGGCGAGGGTTTCGAGTTT
>NSIG01000052.1 GCA_002737275.1 Opitutia bacterium | reverse complement strand
AYCTTGCCGGCGAGGGAGAAGGAGGGGGCGTCAGGCATAGGGCGAGCGGGCGGCGGGTCGCAGTTCGGCGGGCAGGGCGTCGATGTGGCTGCGGATGAGTTCGAGACGCTGTTTCGCGTAGGCGCCAAGCGCGATCACGTCAGCGCCGATGTTGAAGACCTGATGGCCCTCGGTGACGAGGTCCTGGAACGGCGCGTACAGACCGGCGGCCATCGCGAATTTTCCATGCTGGCGGGCCGCGGCGGCGACGCGCTGGCGGGCGGCGACCACTTCCGGTGCATCGAGCCGGCCCGGCTGGCCGATGCGATGACTGAAGTCGCCGGGGCCGAAAAGAAACCCGTTGAAGCCCGGCACGGCCGCGATGGCCTCGACGTTGGCGAGGCCTTCCGGCGACTCGATCTGGAGGATGATCACGCGCTCCTCGTTGCTGTGCCGGAGATAGTCCTCAATCGGCAACAGGCAGAACTGGCCGTCGACGTTGCCGCCATCGAGGGCGCGTTTGCCGATGGGGCGAAAGCGGACCCACTCGACAATTTGCCGCGCCTCCTCGGCGGAGGCGACGTGCGGCACGATGATGCCGGTCGCATCGGCTTCCAGCGGGCGCACGTAGTCACTGTAGCTTCCCTTGGCGACGCGCACGAGGGAGTCGAGGTTGTGGAGGCGCGCGGCGCGAATCTGGTTTTCGATCCCGACCCAGTCGTTGGGCACGTGCTCCATGCAGAGCCACACGGCATCGACGCCCGAGAGGCCGGCGATCTCGACCACGCGTGGTTCGGAGAGATTGATTTTCAAAACCGCCGGCAGCTGGCCCTGGCGGAGGAGGGAAAGGATGCGACTGGAGCGAGGTTTCATCAGGAAAGTTCGGCGAGGATTTCCGCGACCTCGACGCGACGCGAGCCTTCAGCTCGGCTGCGAATCCCCGCGATCAGGACGCTCATGAGCTCGACCGTCTCGGAAAACGGATACGGGGCCACGCCGGTGCGCACGGTGTCGATGAAGCTCACGAGCTGGCCGCGGAAGGCGGAGTAAGTGTCGGCGAACCGGATCGTCGTCTGTCCGGCCACGCCGCACAGGTGCAGCGTGCCAAAGGTCGCGCCGCCGTCGGCGATCACGGGCAGCGAGACCTGCACGCCCGAGCGGTGGGTGAGGTGGGCGACTTCGACCACGGGCGGCGGGTTGCCCGACTGTAGGAGCGGGTTTACCCCGCGATGGTCGCCCGGCCCGGTTTCATCGCGGCATGAAGCCGCTCCTCCGACTGGCGATTCCAGTCGCACGGAAACAAACCCCGRGCCCARCACGC
>NSIG01000051.1 GCA_002737275.1 Opitutia bacterium | reverse complement strand
CGCGAGATAGGGCGCGAGTTCGGGGGCGTAGCGCAGYCCGCTSGAGGACAGAATTCGCGCGCCGGCTTTTTCCCAGGCGAGGAACGTGCGCAAATCCGCGACGGTGAGCGCCAGTGGCTTGTCGACGAAGACCGGCAGCCCGGCCTCGATGAACGGCCGCGCCCGTGGCACGTGATCGAAACCGTCATCGGTGGCGATGAACACGGCGTCGACCTCGCCGATGACATCGGCGGCGTGCGCGACGATCTTTGGAATCAACGCCGCAGCGGCGACGCCAGCGGCCTCGGCGGGGGAGTCGGTCCAGAGATGCGTGACCTGCGCGCCGGAAATCTTCACGGAGCCGGCCGGCTGGGCACCGAGGTATTTTTGGATGACGGGGTAGGGGCACGCCGACAGCGCGACCGGATCGAAGCCGTTGATGATCGCGGACCACGAGTAAGGGTGCCCGTTGCCCGGAATCATGCCGAGCATCGCGAGGCGGAGAGGAGAGGAGGGAACCATGGAAGTCTGGTGAGATTTTCAATACCCCTGCGATTAACCGCAAGGAGCGCAATGATCGCGGAGGCAGACAGGGTGCAGGATGACGACGGCAAGTTGCTTGGTCTTTGTGTTCCTTGGATCTCTGCGGTTAAGTTCCGACTAATTCCCGCAGGTGCACCCGGGCGTCGCGGTCGGCCGCCGCGAGGGCCGCGAGGTTGAAGCGCAGGGTCTGCGCGGCGGCCTCGAGCGTGCAGAGCCGCGCAGGCTTTCCTTCGAGCTGGTCGAGAAACGCGTGGGCTTGGTTGATGAAATGGGTGTCGCGCCCGGGCACGGATGCGTCGTGCCAGGTCCAGTCGGCGGCACCGGCGGCGAGGGTGCCCCAGCGCTGGTGATGCAACTCGATTTTTACGCTGCCGCCCGCCGCGTGGAGCTGGATCGTGTTTTCGTTGGGATGTTGAAATTGGTTCAGCGTGTAGTTCGCGAGCACGCCGCCATGCCGCGCGCTGACGTGGACCGTGTCCTCCACCTCCACGCCGGGGAGTGCGAGATGCGCACAGTCGCAGAGGAGACTGTCCGTCGGGCCGATCACGCTCTCCACCCAGTTGGCGACATGCGTCAGGGCGTCCTGGATACCGCCGCCGCCGGTCGCGCGGTCACGGTAGTAGATTTGGGCGTAGGCGGGACGGTGCAGCTGAAACGGCTGACCGCTCGTGGCCGTGACATGGAGCACGGGCCCGAATTCGCCGCGCGAGATGAAGTCGCGCGCGCCGATCAGGAACGGGAAAACGTGATAGACGTAGGCGACGGCGACGTGCCGCCCGGAGCGGTCGCGAGCCGCAAAGAGGTCGGCGAGGCCGTTGAGCGAGTGCGAGAGGGGCTTTTCGATTAGCACGTGCCGGCCGGCCTTGAGCGCCTGAATCGCCAGCGGCACATGCAGCTGCGCCGGCGTGCAGATGACGACGGCGTCGAAAGCGTTCTCCGCGATCGCGGCGACAGCGTCGCCCAACATGGGCACGCCGTAGGTCTCCGCCATGCGCTCACGCAAGGCTGCGCTGGTATCGCAGCCGGTAACTTGGCATCGGCCGGTTTGTTGAAAGCAGCGCAGGTGGCGTTCGCCGATACTACCACAGCCGATGATGAGCACGGAGTGAGCGGGAGACATGCGTGAAGTGAGGAAAAAAACGGCGGGCGGCGAATTGGAGCCGGCAGTCAATCGCGGCGGCGGGATTCCAGCTTGTCAATTATGTATACACACGCATTTCTTTCCCGAGATGCAAACTGTCAACTCCGATCGGGCGTACGATTTTATCCGGAGGCGCATTTTGGACGGCGATTACCCAGCGGGCACTGCGCTCATGACGGAGCAGTTGTCGTCGGAAATCGGGGTGAGCCGCACTCCGGTCCGGGATGCGCTGCGGCAGCTGGAATCGGACGGCCTGGTGAGCATCCGGCCTCGTTTGGGTGCGAGCGTCAAGACGATGGATCTGAAAGAATTTCGCGAGATGTGCGAACTCCGGCTCGCCCTCGAGGGGCACGCCGCCGCCCTGGCGGCCCTCAACCGCAACGCGGCCGATTTGCGGGAAATCCAGTTCGCCCTGGAGGCGATGCGGTCGTTGAATGAACGCATCCTGGCGGCCAAGCAGGAGGATCCCTGGCGGCGTGACCTGATCCGGGAGGACGTCCGGTTTCACATCGCCATCATCACGGCGGCGAAAAACGATTTGATAAAATCAGAGATTCTGCGACTGCACCTGATCAACCGGGTCGTGGCGGAAAAGATCGAGCGCAACCCGGACAAGCGCCGGGTGCCATCCAAGGCGGAGACGGATGCGCGCCGGCGGGTCGTCTTCGCCAGCCATCGGGAGATTTGCCAGGCGATCGCCGCGGCGGACGGGCCCGCCGCCAAGGGGGCGATGGAGCGGCACATCCAGGACATTATCGATCAAAGTCTGCGCCCGATGAGCGGCGGGCAGTCGAGGCAACCGACCCGCGAGCTGAGCGCCGACGAATTGGTGTATTCGGCGTGAACCGGCCGGAGGGACAAGTCGTGGGGGGACGGGCGATTCAGACGGGCGTATCTCCGAGTTGTCGGCTGTGGCCAGAGTTGCCCGCCCGACGGATCGGCGGCACTCCTGCCGCCGGGTATGGGAGCCGCCCCTCCGGGCGAACCGTCAATCGGGAGATGCGCCAGATTCAGACCCGGCAGTCACTTGGGAGTTGACAAGCCGGAGTTCGGATGCGCGTGTATACAAAATGCCCGCGCCCTTGAACGATGCGTCCGCGGCCGACTGCCGGTCCGCGATTCTGGCCACGGCCGTGGTGCCATGGACGGGCGCCAACGTCGTGACGGTCGAGCTCGCTTCGGGCGTGCCACCGATCTCGTGGACGGATATTCACTGCACCGTGCGTCCCGCACCGTAGGAACGCAATGACCTGGCCGGTCTAAGAACCATTGGAATCAATCGCAGTTTTCCGGGATCGAAAACCGAACCGAAACCGGTGTTGCTCCGACGCGTTGGGCGGAATTTGATCGAGACTAACACGGCCTCCTCACCCATGGAATTCACGCACCTCAAGCCCCGATACGATCGGGAAGGCTTCGTCATCGTGCGGCAGTTGTTGCCCCAGGCGGAGTTTGACGACCTGAACGCGAACCTTGCCCGTTACATTCGTGACGTCGTCCCGAAGCTGCCGGCGACCGAGGCGTTCTACGACGTCGACCGGGCTCAGCCCGACTCGCTGAAGCAGTTGCATCGGATGGAACAGGACTCGTTCTTTGCCGCGTACCAGCGGCACCCGGTCTGGTGCGCGTTGGCCGAGGCTCTGGTCGGGGAGCCGGTGACGACGATGGCCCCGGAATGGTTCAACAAGCCGCCGCGATCGGAGAAGGGCACTCCGCCGCACCAGGATAATTTTTATTTCAGTCTGCGCCCCTGCCGCGTGGTGACGCTCTGGATGGCGCTCGATGTCGTGGACGAGGAGAACGCGTGTTTGCGCTATGTGCCGGGTTCGCATCTGAAACCGACCCGCCCGCACGCGCGCGGCGGAGTGCTGGGCTTTTCGCAGGCGATCAGCGACTACGGCGAGACCGATCGCGCCGCGGAAGTGCCAATCATTCTGCAGCCCGGCGACGTCACGGCGCACCACGGCAACACGATTCACCTCGCCGGGGCGAATCGCTCGGCCACGCGGCACCGCCGGGCGTTCGCGATGGTGTTCAAGGGTGTGAGTTGCCGGCGCGACGAGGAGGCCCATGCGCGTTACCTGGCGGCGGCGAAGGCTCAGCAGGCGGAACTCGGGGTGCGGTGAGTCGCTGTTGCGGGGATAAACCTGGCGGAGGTTTTGCAGGCGGTGGCCGCGTCGTTTGGACGCTGAGCGAGTCTTACGGTGTGTCCTTGCCAGCGGCCGGCTCCGGAAACATGTAACGTAATACGTTACATGTTTGGTTGAACCCCTCTGAAGTTTTTCCGCAGAAATCGGAGTTCGCCGGGGCGCGGGTTCAGGGGCGCGCCTTGAGCAGCTCGCGCCAGCGGATGCGAAACGCCGCATCAGTGCGGTGCTTTTTTCGATCCTCGCCGCCGAGGCAATACAGCCAGTCGCCGCTCTTCACCAGGGCCACCATCGCGGCGTAGGGGAGCGGTGTCGTCGAAGCGTACGTGCCGGTGTCCACGGTGAACACAAACGTATCCGCCACGAATTCCACCTCGTCGTTCCGATAGCCGCCGGCGACGAAGAGGTGGCGCTCGTCGAGCGCGACCGCGGTGAAGCCACGCCCGGGGTGCGGCAGCGATGGCAGCGCTTCCCAGCGTTTTTTCGCGGGCGAGTAGGCGTGCGCGGCGGAGTGATTCACGACCGTCTTCGTGGCCGGGTCCCAGCGCGCGCCGCCGAAAATAAAGAGCCGGCCGCCGGCGACCGCGGCTGTGCCGGTGGTCAGCCCCACCTCGGGATAATCGGCGAGGCGGGTGGTGGCGCCAGTCTTTACATCGATCGCGAGGAAGGTGTTCGTGATGCGATCGAGCTTCGCCTGATCATCGGTGCCGCCGACCACGTAGAGCGTGGAACCGATGAGTGCGCCCGACGCATAAACGAAACCGAGGTCGAGCGGTGCGGCGTGCCGCAGCGAGAGATCGGGCTCCATTTTCCAAAGCGCGCGGTGCGTCATGGTTCCACTGCTGCCGCCCGCAAACCAAATCGTGCGCCCGTCGTGTCCGGCGACGGCGTAGGCCAGAGGCGCGGTCAGGCGGCCGGCCTCCCGCCAGACGTTGGGCACGGGATCGTAGGCCCAGATTTGATCGAGCCAGAATTTGGTGTCGTCTTTCCAGTTGGTGCCGCCCGCGACGATGATTTTGCCGTTGAGCGCGCCGCAGACGAATCCGCCGTTGCCGACGGGCAGCGACGCGAGGCGCTCCCACGTGGCGGGAGTAGCGGCCGGGGCGGTGTTGAAGACGAGCGCCAGTGCGAGCCACCAGCAGCGGCGAAGGCGATGTAGCGGTTCGAGGATCATGTTTGATGGAGGCGGGGTGCCCTCACCTCGCGAAGGAACAAGATTTCCTGTGTGCTACGATCGATCTGTTTCGTCGCGGCCTGCGACGATTTCGGAAATCTTGAAATCGGGCATCTGTCATCGGGCATCTGGGATTTCAGGCTATCACGACGGGTGGAACGAATCGTCAACACGTGCGGCCGAAGGGATTGGAAATTCTGAGATTTCAGATGCCCGATGCCCGATTTCAAGATTTCTGAAAACCTTCGGTTGCGGTTGTCGCGTGACGGAACGAGCGAAGTGAGGGCACCCCGCCTCCATCGGCACGGGCAGCATCGGCGACATCATGAGCAATGAGAATGGATTGGGATCCGGCATCGCAAAAAAGGTTCACTCCAACGACCTCGGCCGCCTGGCCCACGTCAGCCCGTCGAGTTGTTTATCGGCGGGCGGACGGTCGAAGCGACTCACGACATAGCCCACCGCCATCGTGACGCAGCAGCCAATCATGGCGTACCACATAAAGGAGACCTTGGTGTCAAAGCACACCCAGAGCGTGACCAGGAGCCCGGTGATCCAGCCCACCAACGCGCCGCGGGCGGTGGCCCGCGACACGATCATGCCGAGCAGGAACAGGCCGATCAACGGCCCGCCGATCAAGCTGATGACCTTGTTGGTGGCTTCCAGCAGCGTGCCGAGCCGCTCGACCAAAAACGCCAGCACGATGACCAGCGCGCCGTAGAGCAGGGTGAGCACCCGCGCGATTCGGAGCTGGTTCTTCTCCGACAGATCCGGATTGCGCCACAACCGCTGGTAGAAATCGACCAGGCTGGCGGAGGTAAGCGAATTGATGCCGGCCGAAATCGTCGACATGCTCGCGGCGTAAATCGCCGCAATGAACAGCCCCGGGAAACCATGGGGCAGCTCATGCACCACGAAGTACGGGAGAATCTGATCCGCCTTGGTGATTTGGCCCGCGGCGAGGGGATCGCCGTGGACCTGATAAAACGCGTAGAGCACCAGCCCCGTGCCGTAGAACACCGCCGTGACCGGCAGCACCAGCGCGAGCTTCAGCCACAGGCCGCGTTGGGCGACCTTGAGGCTGCTGGCCGAGAGGTAGCGTTGGACCGAAACCTGATCCGTCGCCATCTGCACGAGGTGCATGAAGGCGGCGCCGATCAAGAGTCCCCAGAGGGTCAGGCGCACGGTGGGGTCGGGGCTGAAGCTCAACTCGAAGCGACCTCCCTGCCGGCCGAGTTCAACGACCTGACTCCAGCCACCCGGCACGCGCGTGACGGCGAGAATCACGATTGCGAGCTGGCCGCCAAACAGGACGACGAGCTGCATCACGTCGGTCCAGATCACGGCGCGCATGCCGCCAAACGTCGTGTAGATCGTCGTTACGAGGCCGGAGCACAGAATCGTGAACCACAAGGGCATGCCCGTGGCCTGCTCGAGCGCGAGCGCCGGGGCGTACGTGGCGGCCGCCAGCCAGAGCAGCACTCGCACGATGAACGACGCCGACGCGAGCGTGCGGAGCTGCACGGAGAATCGTTCCTCGAGATACTGATACGCCGTGAAGAAACGCGAGTTGTAGTAAAACGGCAGGAAGACCAGGGTCGTCAGCGGCGTGGCGATCAGAAAGCCGAAATTGACCAGATAGAAGGCGACTCCGTTGGCATAACCTTCGCTCGGCGCCGCGAGGAAGCTGATGCCGGAAAACAACGAGGCCAGGATCGTCATCGCGATGACGACGCTGCCCATGGAGCGTCCGGCCAGGAAATACTCGTCGAGGTTGCGCTGCCCCTTGGCAAACCAGAGACCGATCGCGGCGGTCAGCAGCAGGTAGGCGGCGAAGACAACGTAATCGAGCAGCGAGAAATGCTGGGACAGCTCAGTCATGCGGGGTGGGCCAATATCGGTTCGAATCGTTCTGCTTTGGGGTGATTGCGGAAGTCTTTCGGTTTCGGAATGCATCCCACGCGGGGTGAGGGCACCCCGTCTCCACGAAGATTCCTCGGCCGTGCGGAGTGGCTCGGAAACCAACCTGACGCGGCAACCGCAACCGAAGGCATCAAACCGCTGGTCACAGAGGTCACTGAGGCCCGGCAGGAGGTCACAGAGAATAACACCGGAAAAGAACGCCCGCTTTCCTGCTCTGTGGCCTCTCCTTTCTCTCCGTGATCTCTGTGACAAAAAAGTGTCTCAACCATGATCGAAGTGGCTCAATAGTAGCATGCCAATATCTCACCGCACCCGGCCGCGCGCCTCGACGCGCCAGAGATCGACGACGCGTCCGCCCTCCGTGACGACGACCTCGTCCGTGAGATTCACCACCGGGCAAACGTGCGCAGGCATGAAGAGCAGGCGCTCGCCCACGCGCAGCGCATCCACGTCCGCGCCGCGCACCCAGCCATATTCCTCGCTGACGCGCACGACGGAGAGATCGCGGCCGTCGGCGGCAATCGCGAAAATATTCGCCGGCGTCCGATCGGAGAAGAGCGTCTTCGATCCGGCATCGATCAGCGCCAGGCCGGCCGCGGGTTTGTCGACGACGGTGGCAAGGACGTGCAACGCGACTTCGTCGGCGCGCATCGTGCCGGTCAGTTTCGCCAGTGAGATGTCTCCGAAAACGTAGGTGCCCGGGCGCACCGCCTGCACGCGTCCGTGCGAAGCGGCGGCGACGAGCCGCGCGCTGACGCTGCAGCCGGGCCACACGGGCAGGCTGCGGTCGATGGCATCGCGGGCCGCGCAGACGCGGGCGATCGTCTCCTCGACGCGCGCCGCTTGTTCGGCGGGCGGCACCCCGTAGAGATTGCCCTCGTGAGTATAGAAGCCGCGGAGTTCCGCGTGCGGGCTGCGGCCGATCGCGGCGGCGATGCGACCGACGGCGGCGAGATCGCGCACACCTTCGCGGCCCAGGCCGGTGTCGATCGCCATCATCACCGAGAGTTTTTCCCCCGTGAGCGCCGCCAGCCGGAGAAACATCTCCGTGTGTTCCTCGCTGGTGACGGCGAGGCGCAGATCATCGAGTTGTTCGGTGAGGGCCGAGAGGCGCGGCGCCTGCCGGGGGTCGACGAGCGAGTGTGCGACAAAAAGGCTGCGCACGCCGGAGGGCAGCATCGCCTCGGCTTCGCTGAGCTTGGCGCAGGTGAGACCGCGGGCGCCCGCCGCGAGCTGCTGGCGGGCGATCGCGACCATTTTGTGGGTCTTGATGTGTGGCCGCAGCTCGACTCCGTGCGCGTCGCAGGCGGCCTGCATGCCGTGGATGTTCGCGGCCAGCCGGGTGCGATCCACCAGCACGGTCGGGGTCGGCAATTCGTCGTAGGTCGGCAGGGGGCTCATAGGCGTCCAATCTGGCCGACGGTGAGGCCGCCGTCGACGACCAACACCTGGCCCGTGATGTACGCCGCCGCCGGCGACAGCAGGAAGACCGCGGCGCCCGCGCAGTCGACCGGTTCGCCGATGCGCCCGAGCAGGATCTTCTTTTCGTAGTGCCGCCGCGTTTCCGGTTTCTTCCCGCCGAGCCAGCTGTCGGTCAGCGGCGTATGGATGAGCCCGGGCGCGAGGCCGTTGACCCGGATGCGATGCGGCGCGAGCGATTGCGCGAGGCTGCGCGTCATCATCACGAGGGCGCCCTTGGAGGTGTCGTAGGCGGTGGAGTCGTCCTCCGCCTGAAACCCGTTGGTCGAGGAAACAATCACGACGGCACCGCTGCGCTGGCGCGCGACGAGCTCGCGGGCAAAGGCCTGCACGATGAAGTACGTGGCCCGCACGTTGAGGTTCATCGTGCGCTCCCAACGGGTCGCGTCCATTTCGAGATACGGCACATCGAAGAAACTGCCCGCGTTGCACACGAGGAGGTCGAGGGCGAGTTTTGCGCGAAAGGCCGCCGTCACGAGTTCCGCCGGCGCCTCGGCCGAGCTGAGATCGGCGGGCACAAACGTGCTGTCGGCCGGCAGTGGTGCGGAGCGTTTGGTCCCGTGGAAGATCACGTCGGCACCGGCGGCACCCAGCCCGAGCGCGATGGCGTGGCCGATGCCCTTGGTGGAGCCGGTGACGAGCGCGGCGCTAGGTGCGAGTGAGAAGGCGTTCATCCTTGAGGCGGAGGAGGGCGAGCAGGTTGTCGTGGGCGATGGCCTGCCGGGTTTTTTCCGGCAGGGCGTGCAGGCAGGCAGTTTCGGCGGCGTAGGTGTTGCGGAGCGAGACAAACGTACCGTCGATTTTTGCCACGTAGCTCTGAAAGGGCGTGTCCGAGCCCCAGATCAATTTGGTCGGATAGGTGTCCGCCATCGTGCGCAGCACCGCGGTGGGGTCGCAGTAGTCGGCCGCGAGCCGGCGTGCCGCCGGGGCGACGTAGCCGAGGCCGCGCGTGACGCCCTCGCAGTGGATGCGGTGGGCGGAGCAATCGAACCACGTGTTGGGCAGCTCCGCGACCCGGTCGAGACAGGCGCGATCGAAGCGACACGAGTGCGCCAGGCAGAAACGCACGTGCGGCGTCGCTGCGGCGACGTCGAGAATGTCGGAGGCCTGCGACCATTTGTCCTCCGGCGCGACGCTGGAGTGGATGAGGAACGGCAGATCGAGTTCCGCCGCGAGTTCGAGAAAGCCGCGACCAGGGCCGAGCAGGGCTCGCACGTCCGACTCGATCATGGTCGCCTGAATTTTCAGCCCGTAGAAGGGAAACTCGCGGTGAAGTTCGCGCAGCTTCCGGAGCTGGGCCGTCGGTTCACGCGCGGGATCGAGGATGACAAACGGCAGCGTGAGCCGCCCGAGGTCGGGGTAGAGCTCGTAGATTTCCCGGAGCATCCGTTCGTTTTCAAAGGCGTACGGCACCGCCTCGCAGCCGCCCGGGGCGAGTTTCGCCCGGCGCATGGCCGCCACGTCGAAGGTGAGGTTGGCCACCATCGGAAACACGACCCAGCGGTCGACACCGCAGTGCCGGCCTTCCGTCACCATCGCCGGCAGATCCTGGGCGTAAGGATGATAGCCGTTGAGGTAGAAGAACAGGTCGACGCCGAGGTGGTTGTGGCAATCGATGAGCAGCGGTGGCATTTTGTTTGACGAGACTGGCATTTCGCATTGTGAAACATGGTGCAAGCCCAAACCATGAGCATCGCCGTCGTCGACAAGGCCTTCTCGATTCTCGAGGTTCTCGCCCGCACGGGCCGCGAGCTGACGCTGGCGGAGCTCGCCGCCGAGGGGCGGATGCCGAAGCCGACCGTGTACCGCATTCTGAAAAGCCTGCGCGACCTCGGCTACGTCGAGCAGGCCGATCGCGGCGGGGCCTACGCGCTTTCCGGCCGGCTGGCGTCGTTGCGCGCCTATGGCCGCGACGAGGTGGTCAGGCAAAAGGCGCTGCCCGTGATGACGCGGCTCCACGTGGCCTTCGACGAGACCGTCAACCTCGGCGTGCTCGAAGGTCTCACCATCCGCTATGCGCACGTGATCGAGACGACGCAGCCGTTGCGCTGGATTGTGAAACCGGGCGCGCGCGACGCGTTTCATACCACCGCCCTGGGGCGCGCGATCGTGGCGCATCTGCCCGGCGAGCAGCAGTCGAGGCTGGTGACGAAGGCGTGTGCCACCATGCCGGCGCGGGGGCGCAAGCTAGCGCGGGCCGGGTTGGAAAAGGAGCTCGCGAGCACGTGCAGCCGGGGTTGCGCCCTTGAGGAAGAGGAGACCGTGGCGGGGGTCGCCTGTGTGGCGATTTCGCTGGATTTCCTGGGCGAGCCGCTGGCGGCGGTCAGTGTCTCGGTGCCGGTGCATCGTTTCCCCGCGCCACGGCGATCCGCGCTCATCGGCGCGTTACTGGCGGCCCGGGAGGCCGCCGTCGCGCACGCGTAAATCGGCCCCCCAACGATCGCACTCCTGAGCCGTGTTCATGCCCACTTTCTCCATGCCCTATACGTTTGCCCGGTCCCAGGAGTTGTTTCAGCGCGCCCAGCAAAGCATCGCCGCCGGCGTGAACAGCGGTATCCGGAAGATGGAGGCGCCCGTGCCGCTCTATTTCGCGCGCGGCAGCGGGCCGAACCTCTGGGACGTCGACGGCAACCACTATCTCGATTTTCAGCTCGGCCAGGGCGCGCTGCTTTATGGTCATGCTCCGGCGGGCATGGGGGAGGCGATCGCGGAGCAGGCGCGGCTGGGCACCCACTGGGCGGCGCAGTGTGAGCTGGAGATCGAGGTGGCCGAGCGTATCCAGCGCATGCTGCCGTCGGCCGAGCTGGTGCGCTTCAACAATTCCGCCACCGAGGTCGTGACGGCGGCGTTCCGCCTGGCGCGCGCTCACACGGGTCGGAAGCTGATTCTGCGCTTCGAGGGTCACTATCACGGCTGGGCCGACGAGGGGCTCGTGGGATTCGCCAATCCGATTGCGACGTGGACTGATGAAGAGAACCCGGCGCGAACGCATCCCAGCAAGGGCGTGATTCCCGAGGTGCTCGATCAATTCGTCGTCGCCCGGTGGAACGACGTCGCGCACCTGCGCCGGCTGGTGGAGCGGTATCGCGGACAGCTCGCGGCGATCGTGTTTGAGCCGGTGCTGTGCAACACCTGCTGCCTCGAACCCGTTGACGGCCTGCTGGCGGCCATCCGTGAGCTGTGCGATCGCGACGGGATGCTCATGATTTCCGACGAGACGATCACGGGCTTCCGTTTCGGGGCCGCGTGTGCGCAGGGCTACTATGGATACAAGGCCGACCTCACCGTGCTTGGCAAGGCGGTTGGCGGCGGCACGCCGTTTGCCGCGCTCGCGGGCACGCGGGCGGCGATGGCGAAGATTCTCTCGGGCGAGGTGGTCCACGCCGGCACGTTGAACGGCAATCCGCTCTGTCTCGCCGCGAGCAAGTGGTGCCTCGACGAGGTGCTCGCGCAGGGTCCCCTCTTTCCCGCCGCCACGCAGGCGCTCGGCCGGCGGCTCATGGCCGGCCTCGTCGAGCTCGCGCGCGAGCACGGCGTGCCGCTGCGGCCGCAGGGCCCCGGGTTGATCTTTCACGCCGTGATGCTGAAGCCCGGGGCGGCCGAGGGCGCGGTGGTGGATTATCGCGACTACGTGCGGCGGCACGACGCGCCGCGCTGGGCACACCTGCGGCGCTGTCTGCTGGAGGAGGGCGTGCGTGCAATCGAGCGCGGGCTCTGGTCGATCAGCACGACCCACACCGCGGCCGATATCGATGAAGCGCTGCGGCGGGCGCGGGCGGCCTTTGGGCGTCATGCGGCGACATGGCGGGCGCCAGCGTGAGGAGCGGTAAATCCATGCGGCACGCGAGCAAACGACGCGGTTGGCGATCATGGGGCGCGGCGTGCCTCCGCTGGGCGAGCAGGCCAAGGGATCACGGAATCTTGAAATCGGGCATCGGGCATCTGAAATCTGGGAATCTCAAACCGACGAATCTCGGAAGGGTAAACCCGATCGGCCAACGTTCCCGGACATTCTATGCCGGATTCATGCATTCGGGCCATTTTCCACGAAGGAACCCGCGGAAACCAACGGGGGTAGGGCTGGCGCTTGCCGCCACGCCGTGTTTTTCCGTCGCGAAGCGGCCTGTCGGCGAGCGACGACCCTACACTCCACTGCATCGTTTTGGCTAAGATGCCAGATGCCCGATGCCCGCTTTCAAGATTTCCGACTCTCGCCGTCACCACCTGATTGCGATCCCCCACCGATGAAACCCCGCATCCTCACCGCCGGATTTTTCCACGAGACGCATACGTTCGTGGACGAGCTCACGCGCTGGGAGGATTTTGCGGTCGCCCGCGGGGCGAACATTTTCCAGAAACGCGGCGACGCCTCGCCGACGGACGGATTTCTCGAGGAGGCGGCGCGGCAGGGGTTTGAGGTGATCCCGACCCTCGACGCGCGGGCGACGCCCAGCGGCACCGTGACCGACGCGGCCTTCGAGGCGTTTTGGGCGGAATTCGTGGAGCGGGCTGCGCCGGAGCTGGCCCGCGGCGTCGACGGAATTTTTCTCGTGCTCCACGGTGCGATGGTGACGGAGTCGCACGCCGATGCGGAGGGCGAATTGCTGGCGCGGATTCGCGCGCTGCCCGGCGCCGCGGCCGTGCCGATCTTCGGCGTGCTCGATCTGCACGCCAACGTGACCGCGCGCATGTGCACGCTGGCCAACGGCCTCGCGATGTACCGGGAAAATCCGCACACCGATGCCCGCGAGGCCGCGCAGCGGGGCGCGGCCCTGCTCGCCCGCTGCCTGCGGGAGAAGGTGGTGCCGCACCTGGAGTGGTGCCGCCCGCCGCTCGTGTGGGCGCCGCCCGGCACCGGCACGGGCACCGATCCGATGCGCGCGTTGGAGAGCTACGCGCGGTCGGTCGAGGCGGAGCACCCGGCGATTTGGGAATGCAACGTGGCCGCCGGTTTCTCGTTTGCTGACACGCCCGACACCGGGGTCTCGCTGAGCGCCATCACGATAGGCGCCCCAGGCTCCGCGCGCGACGCCCTCGAGCAAGGGGCCCGTCTCGCCTGGTCGCTGCGGGAATGCGGCCACCTCTTGTATCCGGCCGTCGATGACGTCGTGGCGCGCCTCGCCGCCGGACCCGCCCCGGCCGGGCCGATCTTGCTCGTCGAGCCGGCGGACAACATTGGCGGTGGCGCCCCGGGCGATGGCACGGGGGTGTTGCGCGCCCTGCTCGCCCAGCGCGTGGCGAACAGCCTCGTGGTGATCAACGACCCGCTGGCGGTCGCCGCGCTGGCCGATGCCCCGGTGGGAGCCGTGCGCTCGCTCGCCCTCGGCGGCCGCGGCTCGCGGCAGGATGCGGGGCCGGTGCAACTCGCGGTCACGCTGGTGTCGCGCAGCGACGGGCGTTTTGCGCTCGAGGACAGCCACAGCCATCTCGCGTCGATGAGCGGCACGCAGATCGACATGGGACCGTGCGCGGTGGTGCGGAGCGGTGGTGTCACGGTGTTGCTCACGAGCCGCAAGACGCCGCCGTTTGATTTAGGGCAGCTGCGCAGCCAGGGGCTCGAGCCTTGCGCTTTCGCGGTGATCGGCGTGAAGGCCGCGGTGGCGCACCGGCGGGCCTACGATCCGATCGCGCGGGCGTCGTTTTTGGTCGACACCCCCGGGCCGTGTTCGAGCACGCTATCCCGTTTTCCGTGGCGGCGCCTGCGTCGTCCGATCTGGCCGCTCGATCCCGCCACATCCTTCAGCTGCGAATTTTCATGAACACCAATGTCACCTATCCTCGCGATGCCAACACGCCCGTCTCGCACCTGCCGTTCAGCCCGGCGGTGCGGGTGGGCGACCTGATTCTGGTCTCCGGCCAGGCCTCGGTTGATGCCACGGGCCAGATCGTGCCGGACACCTTCGAGGGCGAATTCCGCCGCTCGATCGAAAATATGCGCCAGGTGCTAGAGTCGGCCGGCAGCGATCTGCGGCACGTGGTGCAGACGCGGAATTACGTGCGCGAACCGGCCAACGTGGCGCGGTACAACGAACTCTACCGCGAGTATTTTTCCGCGCCGTTCCCGGCGCGTACGACCATCACCAACTGTCTGCCGCCGACGCTGCAGTACGAAGTCGAGTGCGTGGCGGTGGCGCGGTGAGTAGAAGAGGGAGAAGACGCGGAGACGACAGGCGGACGTATTTCCACTGTTCCCTTCCTTGGTCCAATTCCGAGGGGGACAGAACGCAATCTCCTCGAAGTCTCCGCAGTCCCTTGTCCTCACGTCGTCTTCCGCCGTGTGGCTTCCGACCTCCCTCCTTCGCCTGGCTTCCGCCTTCGCCTGGCTTCGGCGCGACAAGTCGGCACGACAAGCCGACTTCCGATTACTGACCTCTGATTACTGATTGGTCACTCCCCCTCTCCCCGTCCCTCCGTCTCCCCATCTTCCCCATCAGCGGCTGGCGACTAGGCCGCGGCGGCGCAGTTCAAAGAAACACCGCGCGCAAGCCAGGACGTCCGCCCGGGCATCATGTGCCTGGGTGAGGCCACGACCGAACAGGTGGACGTGCAATTCCTCGAGCTTGGGCCATTTGTAGCCGCCATTGTAACGCGGAATGCGACAGACTTGGACCGTGTTCTGCATCGTGCAGAACGTCGGCAGCGGGGAGAGATTCTCCGCCAGCCGGAGCAGGGAAAATTCGCGGAGCACCCTCGGACGATCGAAGGCGACGTTGTGTCCGATGAAGAGCGCCGGGGCGTGCTGTGCGATGTCGTGGGCCAGGCCGGCCATCAGACTTCCGGTCTGGACGGTGTAGTTCGTCACGAGCTTGGCCCGCCACTTGCGGCCTTCCGGCGTCGGGGAGCCGTCGAACGCGCGCGATTCAAGGAGCGGCTGATCCATTTTATTTTCCGCCGCCGATTCGCGCCTTAAGCTCGGTCCAAAAGGCATCGACGTTTGCCGGGCGAATCAGTGGCGGTGGTTAACCATCGGACTCGGGCCGAGGGCGAGTTGAGATCAGATCTACTTTGCGAGAGCATCGGCGGCGGCCTGCTGGAAATCCTTCCGGACCGCGGTGTCGTCGCCGTTGCGATAACCGGGTGTGCCGAATTTTTCTCGCTGGATCATCAGCACGTAGGCGACGCCTTTCACGGGATCGATCCAGGCTTGGGTGCCAAACGCGCCGCCGTGGCCGTAGGTGAGGGGCGAAAGCATCGCCGTCACGCCTTGTGGCTCGCCGACGATACTGCAACCGAGGCCCCACGCGGTGCCGGGCGCGGAACCCGCCTTGAGCCCGCCGGTGCGCGGCGTCGCGAACAGTTTCACCGTCTCCGGTTTGAGGAAACGCCGACCGTCGAGCTCACCGCCGTTGAGCAGCATCTGGCAAAGGCGCGCGAAGTCGGGGCCGGTGGAATAAATCCCCGACGTCGCGAGTGGCGGGCGGTCGCGCGCAAGAATATCCGGGCGCGGTGCGACGGGTTCGAGTTTACCCGTCCCCTTGTTTTTCGTGTAGCGGGTGACGATGCGCGGCACCTGGGCGACCGTCGGATAAAAAGTCGTGTCCTGCATCCCGAGTGGATCGAACAGGCGCTGCTGGAGAAACCGATCGAAGGCGAGCCCGCTGACGATCTCGACGATGCGTCCGGCGGTGTTGATGCCCGACTGCGTGTATTTCCAGCGCGCGCCCGGCTCGAACTGCATGGGGCTAGCGAGCGCCTGCCGCACGAGATCGGCGAGCGTGTGCGCGCGATCCGTGGCGCTGCTGGCTTCGCCCAATCCCTCGCCAAGGCCGGACGTGTGGGTGAGGAGGTGCGCGATGGTCAGATTGGCCGGCTGGCCGGAGGGCGTTTTCAAGCCGCCGAACTCGGGAAGGTAGTTCGCGACGGGATCGTCGACGTTAAGTTTGCCTTCGTCCTGCAACAGCAGGATCGCGACGCCGGTGACGGGCTTCGTCATCGATTTGATCCAGAAGATCGTGTCCGGCTGCATCGGCTTTTGCTCCGCGAGGTCGGCGAATCCGATCGCCTCGCGGTCGAGCACCTTGTCCTTGGTGACGACCACCGTGACGGCACCGGAAATCTCCTGCGCATCGATGGCGGTCTGGATTGCGGCGGCGACGCCGGGGAGTCTTGGCGCGTTGGCGAGCGCGAGCGCGGGAAGCAGCGCGGCGAGGGAAAGGGCGAGGGCAAAGTTCATGCGTCAGATGATCAGCCGGCGTGCGAGATCGTTGTCGCCGCCCACGTCGGTGGCACGGTATTCGCGGCCTTGGAAAAGAAAGGTGAGCTTCCGGTGATCGAGGCCGAGCAGCGACAGCATCGTCGCGTGCGCATCGTTGACGTGCACCTTGTCGTCGATGGCGCGCAGGCCGAGCTCGTCGGTGGCGCCGATGATCTTGCCGCCCCGGATGCCGCCGCCGGCCATCCACATCGTGAAGCCGTTCGGGTTGTGATCGCGGCCCTTGCCGCCCTGCGACGTCGGCGTGCGGCCGAACTCGCCCGACCACACGACGAGCGTTTCCTCGAGCTGACCGCGCGCCGCGAGATCCTGGAGCAACGCCGCGATCGGCTGGTCGACCTTCTTCGCCTGGCGCAGCGTGCCTTCGTAGGCGTCGTCGTGGTGATCCCAATCCTTGCTGTCGCCGCTGCCGGAGATGACCTGCACGAAACGCACGCCGCGCTCGGTGAGCCGGCGCGCAATGAGGCAGCGCGTGCCGAAGTCGCGCGTTTTTTCGTCGTCGATGCCGTAGAGTTTTCGCGTCTCGGCGGATTCGCGCATGATGTCGGTGGCCTCGGGCGCGGCCGTCTGCATGCGAAACGCCAGCTCGTAGGCGGCGATGCGCGAATCGAGCTCCGAGGCGGCGGCGCTGGTCTGCGCGGAGTGGCGGCGGTTGAGCCACTGCGCGAGGTCGAGCGTTGAGCGCTGGCTCGCCGCGGATTCATCCGGCCGGCGGTTGACGTAGAGAATGGGTGCGCCCGTGGCCCGCACGGGTGAACCTTGATAGACGGCGGGGAGGAAGCCGTTGCCCCAGCACGGCGTGCCGCCTTTGATTTTCCCGTCGGGATCGGTCATCACGACCATGGCCGGGAGATTGTCGGCGACCGAGCCGAGGCCGTAGGTGATCCACGCCCCGATGCTCGGGAAACCGAGCCGGGTCATGCCGGTGGTGAGGGCGTATTGCGCCGGCGAGTGGTTGAAGCCGTCGTGGTGGCAGCTGCGGATGACGGCGAGCCGGTCGGCGTGCCGCTGGAGCAACGGAAACGCGTCCGAGATGGGAATCCGCGACTCGCCGCATTCGCGGAACGGGATCTTGCAGCCGAGCAGCGGTTGCTGCGTGACG
>NSIG01000050.1 GCA_002737275.1 Opitutia bacterium | reverse complement strand
CGAGCTCCACTCGTAGCGTGCCCGCGTCGAGCCGCTTGCCGAGCTGGTCCGAAAACCCCGCGAGCACGCACTTGCGCACCGCCACGTCGTCCACGCGTGCCTCGCCGACGTCGAGGCCTTCCTTGCGCGCGATCTCCAGAAACTGCTCGAACAACGGCCCCACCGCCCGCGCACCCTGCGCGTGAATCCCGAGCCGCCGACACGCCTCGACACTGTAGCCCGCCTTGTCGGCATAACTCCACGCCCGCATGAGCAAAAAGAAATCGCTCTCGTGCTCCTCGCCGAGCACGTCCTCGCGCGCCTGCTCCACGTCCTTCGTCGAGTCGCGCAGCAGAAAATTTCGGCCCTGCGTGAGCGCCGCCATGAGCGCCACCGGTCGCACGCAACCCCGCTCCTGCGCCGCGAGCAACATGCGCGCGTAACGCGGATGCACCGGAAACCGCAGCATCTTCCGCCCGAGTTCGGTGATCGACCGCCCCTGGCCCGCGAGCGCGCCCAGATCGGCGAGCAGCAGCTCCGCGCGCTCCAGCGCCTTCACCTCGGGCTTTTCCAGCCACGGAAAACCAAACACATCGTCGATGCCGCTGGATTTTAGCGTCAGCACGACCTCGGAGAGATCGAGCCGCTTCACCTCCGGCAATTCCTGCAACGCCCGCGTGCCGTGCTCGCGCTCGGTCCACAGCCGCACGCACACGCCCGGCGCCGTGCGGCCGGCGCGGCCCGCCCGCTGGTCGGCGCTCGCCGCGGAGATTTTCTCGATGAGCAGCGTGTTGATGCCGCGGTGCGGATCGAAGCGCGCCTGACGCGCGAGCCCGCAGTCGATCACCACCGTCACGCCGTCGATGGTGAGCGAGGTTTCCGCGACGTTGGTCGAAACGATGATTTTGCGCGCCTGCGTCCTCGCCACGGCGCGGTCCTGCTGCTCCGGCGGCAGTTCCCCGTGCAGCGGAAAGCTCACAAACTCCCGCAACCCGCGCCCGCCCTGAATCGCCTGCAACGTGCGATTGATCTCATACGCTCCCGGCATGAACACGAGTATGTCGCCCCCCGTGAGCCCCGCCACGCGCTCGCACTCGCGCGCCGCCACGTCCCACACCGGCTCCTGGTCGAAGTTCGGCGAGCGTTGCAGATACTCGATCGCAACCGGAAAACTCCGCCCCTGCGATACGAGCACTTCGCACGGCGCGAGATACTCCCGCAGCAACCCCGCATCGAGCGTCGCCGACATCACGATGATCTTCAGGTCGGGCCGCGTCGTCTGCTGGATCTGGATCGCCCGGGCCAGCGAGATGTCGCCGTAAAGATGCCGCTCGTGAAACTCGTCGAATACGAGCGCGTTGATCCCACGCAGCTTCGCATCGAACGACATCTGCCGGAGCAAAATGCCCTCAGTCACGAAACGCACCTTGGTCTTTGCCGACACCTTCGACTCCAGCCGGATCTGATAACCTACGAGGTCGCCCAGTGCCGAGCCGACTTCCTCCGCGACGCGTTTCGCGAGCATGCGCGCCGCGAGCCGCCGGGGTTGCAGCACGACGGCCTCGCCGCCGTTGAGAAACCCGTGGTTCAGCAGCATCTGCGGAATCTGCGTCGATTTGCCCGAACCCGTCGGCGCCTGCACAATCAATCGCCCGCCCGCGCGCAACGCGCCGACGACGGCGGATTCGAGTTCATAGATGGGGAGGACAGACGGGCGCATGGCAGCGGGAAAAACAGAGCAGCGTTTCCCGTGGGGAGCCCGTGGCAAGTCCGCAGGTGAATAACCCGGTCAGGTTTTAGGAGCCTCAGTTTTTTAGGGTTTCAATCCCTCCTCTCCCGCCCTCGAATCTCCCTGCCGGCAATCCTGCACCTTGCCTCTCTGTCCCACCCACCCCCTTTTTTAACCGCTTACCTCCCATGACCAAAATTCGCCTGCTCACTGCCTGTTTCGCCCTCACCGTGGCCGGGGTCTTGTCCGCCACCGCTCAAACCGATTCCATGCCCAAAGTCGTCGCCCCCGTTCCCTACCCACTCATCCTCGGCCCGATCCGCCTCTGGAGCGGCGACGCGCCCGGAGCCCTCGGCCAACGCCCGCAAGACATTCCCACCCTCACGCCGTTTCTCGCCGCCGCCGCCAAAGACACCGGCGCGACCATGCTCATCCTCCCCGGCGGCGGCTATGGCGGCCTGGCCGAACACGAGGGCACCGGCTACGCCGAGTGGTTCGCCGCCAACGGCATCACCGCCTACGTCTTGAAATACCGGCTCGGCTCCAACGGCTACCGCCACCCGACGATGCTCCGCGACGCCGCCCGCGCCCTGCGCCTGGTCCGCACGTTTGCAAAACGTGATGGCCGCGACCCCGCCCGCATCGGCGTCATCGGCTCCTCGGCCGGCGGCCACCTCGCGGCCACGCTCGCAACGAAATCAGACGCCGGCGCACCGGCCGCCGCCGACCCCGTGGACCGCGAAAGCTCCCGCGCCGATGCCGCGATCCTCTGTTACCCGGTCATCTCCTTCGGTGAGTTCGCGCACGCCGGTTCCAGAAAAAATCTGCTCGGGGAAAAACCCGCACCCGCCCTCGTCGATTCCCTGTCCGCCGAGCTGCAAGTCACGGCTCAGACCACGCCGTCCTTCATTTGGCACACCGTCGAAGACAAAGCCGTGCCGGTTGAAAACGCCCACCTCTTTGCCTCCGCCCTTCGTCGCGCCGGCGTGCCTTACTCGCTCCACATTTACGAAAAAGGTGCGCACGGCCTCGGCCTAGGGCGCCCCGGCAAACCCGCGCCCCCGTGGGCCGACCAGTGTCTCTACTGGCTGCGCGAACGGAAGTTTTTGCTCAACTGACCCGGCCGCGCCGAGCCTGTCCGCTCGCGACGCGGCGATTGAACTACCGCCGTCGCCCGGCCACATTTCCACCGACTAGCCTGCGTATTTTTAAAACCCTGTCGGAACCACCGTTCGTTTTACTGTTCCTATTTTCACCGCCATGAAACGTCTCGTTCGCCGCTCCCTCGTGCTCGCCTTCTTCGCGCTCCTACCGGCCGTCGCACCGGCTCAAAACCCGCCGGCGGCCGCGCCCGGCGCCCCGAGCGAGCCCGCTCCCGCCTCGCGCAAACGCGACCGCGCCATCTCCGGCGACGTTGCCGCCTCCCTCGCCGCCGCGATGCCGAAGTACAATCCGCCCAAGCCCGCCCCACCGCCCACGCCCATCGAGCAGCAGCCCGACCTGCGCGAGATCGACAAGCCCAAGAATACCATCATCCGCCTGCCCGACTACGTCGTGCGCGACGCCAAGCCGCCCGTTTTCCGCGAGCGCGACATCAACACCCAGCAAGGCTTGGCCAACATCGCCATGCGCCGCTACGGCACCGAGGCCAGCCGTGCACTTAATCGCCTCACGATCCCCCTTTTCGGCCAGACCCAAGAGGCGCGTGCCCTCGCGATGTATGCCGAAGACGAACGCCTGAAGAACATCACCGAGCTCAACGACGCCGCCGACATGATCAGCGCCCGGGACAAAGCCCAGGGCGCCTACATCAAACGCGACATCCAAAACACGACGATGCGCGCCGGCGACTACGGCTGGCAGAAAAGCAAGTAAACCGTAGGGTAGGGTCTCTGACCCGCCCTCCCGAGCCACGCGCAAGCTCCCCGCTCCGCCCCCCGCCTACGTTCCGCCCGACAGCGCCCGCGCGATCTCTTCCCACTCCGCCGCCAGTGTCACCCCTTTGGACGGCATCCGGCGCCCCGTGAGCGCATACCAGTAGCCCGCGTTGCCCTCGTCGCCTTCTTTGCGGTGCAGATACGCATGGACCCACGACCCCGCCTTGCTCTTGTCCGCCTGCGCCGCGTTATGCGCCGCCTCCCAATCGCCGCGGGCATCGTGCCATAGCGCGGCCCTCGCGCCGCTCACACCCGTCGACGGCTCGTTCCCGGCGCCCGCGACCGCCTCACTAAATTTCGCAAAAGTCATGGGAGCCACCTTGCGCCCCGGCCTCCTGCTTTTCAACCTTCCTCCTTTGAGCCCTCATCGCTCAACGTTCGGCGCTCAACTCTCTTTCCCTTTTCGAACCCATGTCATCACCGGAACCCACCGTCATCCGCGCCCTACTCGCGCGCCAGACCGGTTGGGT
This sequence comes from Opitutia bacterium, assembly GCA_002737275.1. Classification (GTDB taxonomy): domain Bacteria; phylum Verrucomicrobiota; class Verrucomicrobiia; order Opitutales; family Opitutaceae; genus Tous-C4FEB. Next base: position 19,276 of record NSIG01000050.1, on the reverse strand, counting down.
TTCAGGTGGCGATCTGGCGAAGAAGCTGGGCGTCAGCCGCGTCGCCGTCTGGCACTACATCGAAAAACTTCGCGCTGCCGGTTTCGGCATCGAGACCCGTCGTTCCAGCGGCTACCGGCTGGTTTCCCCACCGCCCGACGCCCATGCCGGCCTGATCGAGGCCCAGCTCAAGATTCGACCCCGAGGCTTCTCCCTCACCGTTCTCGATGAAACCGACAGCACCAACGACGAAGCCGCCCGCCAACTCGCCTCCGGTCGCGTCGCGCCTTTCGCCATCATCGCCCGGCGCCAGACCAAAGCCCGCGGCCGCCTCGGCCGCCCGTGGCACGCCCCGGCCAACGGCAATCTCTACATCTCCTTCGCCTTTCGCCCCCTCCTCGCGCCCGCGCGGATGACGCTTTTCACGCTTTGGATGGGCCTCAACCTCTGCGAATTCATCGCCAACGCCACCGCCCTCAAGCCCGGTATCAAGTGGCCTAACGATCTCATTCTCGAGGGGCGTAAAGCCGGCGGTATCCTCACCGAGGCCCGCGTCGACGCCGATCAGATCCGCGACCTCGTTTTCGGTCTCGGCCTCAACCTCAACAGCCCGGCCTCCGCTTGGCCCGCCGACCTCGGCCTGCGCGCAGTTTCCCTCGCCGAACTTACCGGCGCGTCGCTGGATTTCAATCGCCTCACCACCGCCGTGATCGGCCGCGTTCTTCTCGCTTACCAGCGTTTCGTCGACGGTGACTACGCCGAAACCTTCGCGGCTCTTTGGCACCGCTATGATGTGCTTCGCGGTCGCACCGTCACGGTCCTTGAAGGCACCCGTCGCCACCCCGGCACCGTCCTCGGCGTCGACGACGAGGGCGCGCTCCTCCTCAAAACCGGCCGCGGCCAAACCCGCCGCTTCCCCGCCGGCGAGGTCACGCTGGAAAAAACCCCCGCCGCCTAGGCGCCCACTTCCGCAATGCCCGACCCGCTCCCACCTGCCATCGAAGTCGATCACCTCGTGAAATCCTACGCGGGCATGACGGCGGTCGCCGACCTCAGTTTCACCGTGGCCCGCGGAGAGATCATCGGCTTCCTCGGCCCGAATGGCGCGGGCAAGTCCACCACCATGCGCATTCTCACCGGCTACCTGCCGGCAAACTCTGGCACGGTCCGGATCTGCGGCCACTCCGTCGCCACCGAGCCGGATGCGGTCAAACGCCTCATCGGTTATATGCCGGAAAACAATCCGCTCCCCGAAGATATGCGGGTGAGCGAGTATCTGTATTTTCGCGGCCGGCTGAAAGAAATCCCCCGCCGCAAGCTTGGCCCGCGCATCGACGAGGTGCTCGAACTCTGCGACCTAAAACGCGTCCGCCACAAAATCATCGGTCAGCTTTCCAAGGGCTACCGCCAACGCGTCGGCATCGCCGAGGCCATCCTCGCGGAGCCACCCGTGATCATCATGGACGAGCCCACGATTGGCCTGGATCCGCATCAGATTCTGATCGTCCGGGATCTCATCGCCGGCCTGCGCGGGCGCATGACCGTCATCATCTCTTCGCATATCCTGCCCGAAATCGAGATGACCTGCGACCGGGTCCTTATCATCAACCGCGGCCGCGTCGTGGCCCAAGGCACGCCGGCCGCCCTGCGTCGGGAAGTTCTCGGCCGCACAGCCTACGGCCTCACCGTGGCCGGCAACATCGCCGGGCTACCCGCTCTGCTGCAGGCCGTCGAACCGTCGTTCAAAATTACGGCCGCCGGCGAACCGGATGCCACTGGCTTTGTCCAACTTGCTTTGGCCACCGAGCGAGACGATGAGTTCGGTGAGCCGCTCCTCCAAGCTTTGATCGCTCAAAATTACCGCGTTCGCGCCATTAGTCGCGCCCACCCGACGCTCGAAGACGTCTTCCTCGCCGCCACCCGGCGCACGTGGGACGCCACCCAACCCAATCCCCCCCAGCTGCCACCCTCCGGCCCGATCCCATGAAACACTTTCTCACGCTCCTCAGCCACGAGCTGCGCATGTTGCTGGTGAGCCCGAGCACCTACATCGCCGCGACCGCCTTCCTGTTTTTCATGGGCTTTATCTTCACCGGCATTTTGGAAAGTTACACCAAGGCGCCGCAGGAAGCATCTCCCGCCATCGTCTTTTTCTCCACGTTTTTTCTGCCGGTCTTTTTTATGGTGCCGCTCCTCACGATGCGATGCCTCGCCGAGGAGCGCCGCCTAGGCACCATCGAGACCTTGCTCACGACTCCGGTCACCACCACCGAGGTTGTGCTCGGCAAATACAGCGCCGCCTACATTTTGTATGTGACCCTTTGGGGCGCCACCGCCGGGTTTTTCTATATCCTAAAAAGTTTCTCCAACGATCCGCGGCTGCTGGACTCGGGCCCCTTGATCGGCGGCTACGTCTTTATCGCCGTATCGGGCCTGCTCTTTGTGGCGATCGGGGTCTTCGCCAGCTCGCTGTCCCGCAACCAGGCCGTCGCCGGCATTCTCGCGTTTGTGATGCTCGCCGCACTCATCATCGGCGGCCGCTGGTTGGGGGAAGCCGCATTTCTCAGCCGCGACGTCCTCGCTCCCGCCAAAGCCGCCGTCGACTACGCCCAAGTATTTTCCCATTACGACGATTTCACTCGGGGCGTGATCGATACCCGCCACCTGCTCTTTTACTTCAGCGGCACGGCGCTCGCGCTCATCTTTAGTATCTTCTCGGTCGAAGCGAAACTGATCCACAGCTGAGCCCAACCTCCACTTCGCCCAAACCTCGGTTCCTCACCCTCCGGCCTTGCCCTCTTTCCTCAACAGTTTCCGCGCCACCCGCTGGCTCCGTACGCTCAACTTGATGCTCCAGGCGGGGCTCATGCTCACCCTCGTGGGCGGCCTGAACTATCTCGCCGACAACCATCCGGTCCGACTCGATCTCACCCGCTACCGGAGTTTCTCCCTCTCCCCGGAGACGCTCTCTTACGTCAAAGATCTCCCCCGGCCCGTACGGATTGTCGTCACTCTCAACGCCGAAGCCACCAACCCCGAAGTTCGCGGCCTGCTGCAGGAATATCGTCTCGCTACCGAGTCCAACCGGGACGGCGCCGTCAAAGTCGACTACATCGATGTTTACCAAAACCGCCGCGAAGCCGAACCGCTCGGCCTCGATCAGCCCGACCTGATTTTACTGCTCGCCGGCGACCGGCGCAGCGTCCTCACCATTGACGAGCTTTACCGCACCACCCGCGGCAAAGACGGCAAACCCGAGCGCAACGCCTTCCTCGGCGAACAGGTCCTCACCGCCGCGCTGCTCGATGTTTCGAGCCCCGAGCGGAAGAAAATCTACTTTCTCGGCGGTCACGGTGAACTCCGCCCCGAGGACGCCGATCCCAATCGCGGGCTGTCCCTCGTGCGCGATCAGCTTCGTCTGCGAAATTTTGATGTTGAATCAATCGACCTCACGGTCGCACGCGCCATTCCGGAAAAAGCCTCGTTGCTCGTAGCGGTCGCGCCTCAAGGCCGCTTCGCTCCGAAAGAGCAGGAACTCCTCCGCCAACACCTTTCGACCAACGCCGGCCGGCTCATTCTCTTTCTCGCCCCCGGCCTCAGTGCCTCCGCTCTCGGCCTCGACGAGGTGCTCCTCGACTGGGGCATTTTGGTCGACGACGACGTCGTTGTTGATATCGGCAACGGGAACATGACCGAGGACGGCGACCTTATCATCGGGGCCTTTCAACCGCACCCGATCACAAAAACCCTCCTCGATTTCGGCCTCACCCTGCGGCTCGGCGCCACCCGGACCGTGCGCCCCGATCCCGGCCGCGCCCTCGGCGGCACCCTCACCACCCTCACCCTCGCCGCCACGTCGCCCACCGCCTGGGGCGAACGCAGCTACCGCGATCGGGTGCCTGTCCGCTACGATCCCGGCGTCGATATCCGCCCACTCCCCGGCATGGAGCCCAAGGACCGCCTGGGCGTGGTCACCGCCGCCGAGCGCGTCGCCGTGCGGGCCGGCCTCGATTTCAGCGTCCGCGGCGGCCGTCTCGTCGTCTTCGGCAGCGGCGATGTGATCGCCAACTCCCGCATCGCCAACGCCGGCAACCTCGCCGCCTTCCTCAACGCGGTGAACTGGACCGACGTCGGCGGCACCCAACCCAACATCCCGGCTCGACCCATCGAGCGCTTCCAACTCTCGCTCAGCGCCAACGATCTCGCCCAACTCCGCTACGCCCTCCTCTTCGGCCTGCCGGGCATCGCCGCCTTCCTCGGCCTCGTCGTCTACTGGACGCGTCGCCATTGAATTCCTCCACCGCGTAGGGCGCCGCTGACCGACGCCGTCATACCGGCCCGCATCGTTCTCAAACTTAAACTTCCGACTTAAACTTAAAAATGCGCACCAAAGTCACGCTCGTCCTGCTATTCCTGAATGTCGCGCTGTTCTTCTTCATCTTTAAGTTCGAGCGCGACTGGCGCACCGAGCGCGCCTCCCTCGAAGCCCGCCGAAGGGTTCTGGGCTCGGAGACGGCCGATATCAGAACCCTTACCCTCACCAATTCCACCGGCACCGTTTACGCGCTCAAACGCACGGCCGACACTTGGCAGATCACGGAGCCCCTCGTCTGGCCGGCCAACCCCACAGTAGTGGCACGGATAGTCTCCGACCTTCAGTTTCTGGATCACGAAACTAGCTTCGCCGTCGCCGATCTGAAAGCCAATGGTCAGTCCCTCGCCGACTACGGGCTCGACCGGCCCAAGCTCACACTCGAGTTCAGCAACGGCGCTTCTCCCGAAGGCAACGTCCCCGAACTCAAGACGACGGTGCGCCTCGGCGACATCACCAAGATCGGCAACCGTCTCTACCTGCTTTCACCCGACGAGAAACGCATCCACGTCGTCTCCCGCGCCCTGCTCGATTCTCTCGCGCTCCCCATCGACCAGATCCGGGCCGACACCCTGCTCACTATCCCTGTCTTCGAGGCGCGTTCCCTGCGCATCCAGAGCACCACGCGCGTTGCCCTCCGCCGCGACGGCGCCCAGCGCTGGACCTTCGATACCCCCATCGTCGCCCGCGCCAGCACCGACGAGACCGAACGCACGCTCTCCGCCCTCGGGGCCCTCCGCGCCAAAGCGTTCGTGACCGACGGTCTGCCGGCCGCGTTGCCGTCGGCAGCGCCCCTCTTCCGCATTACCATCGAGGGCAACAATCGGCGTGAGACGTTGCTTCTTGGTGCACCTGTCCCCACTCCGCCGCCCGACCCTCGCCCAATCGCTCCGGCCCTTCCGCCGACGGCACCGCCGCCCATCGTCGCCCCGACGACGCAGGATTTTTACGCCCAAATCGAAGGTCGCCCCGTCGTATTCACCGTCGCGATTCCCACCGGCGAGAAATCACTCAAGGAAACGCTCGACCGCGCCCAAGAAGCCCTGCGCGAGAAACGCGTGCTCGATTTCGACCCTCGCGCCGTCACCGCACTCACCCTCCGGGCTCCCAACACCCCGGGCGACCCCACCCTCACCTTGCAACGGCTCGAAGCCCCGACCAACTCCGCCGAAGCCGCCACGTGGCAAATCATCCGCCGCGACCCCGGCGCCACCGCCCCCCAAACCATTCCAGCCGACGGTCCGCTGGTTAAACGCCTGCTCGAGCAACTCCACCTGCTTTCCGCCCAAGTCTTCGCCAGCGATGCGCCCACCGCCGCCGATCTCGAGCGCTGGGGCTTCGCCCGCCCGGAGCGCGAGATAACCCTCGTTTTGACCAAGTTGACTGCCCCGACGCCGAACATACCGCTTTCGGCCTCCGACTCCCAACTCACCCTAAAACTCGGCGTGGCCAATCCGCCCGATCTCTACGCCTACGCAACTGTGACCGGCTCCGCCTTTGTCTATGCGGTGAGCCCCGACCTGCTGCGCCTCGGGTCCAACGCCAACCCCAATGCTTGGCGCGAACGCCTCATCCGGGAGCTTCCCGCCGGGGCCCGGATCACCGCCCTCAAGCTGACCGATCTCACGACGCAAAAGAGTCTGCTCGATCTCACTCTCGACGAAGCCGGCAACCCACCGCCCGATACCCCCGAGGCCAAGAACGTCCTCGCCGCCATCGCCGGTCTCCGAGCTTTGCGCGCCAAAGCCTTTCCTCAAGATGGCTTCACCGACCGCGTCCCTCTCCTCGGAGAGGAACGCCCTTGGCGCTATCGCCTCGATGCCTCCCTCGCGCTGCCCGGGGCTAATGCCGGCGCCCCCGCGCCGATCACCACGCTCTTTCTCAGCGAACGTTTCGGCGGCACCCTGCAGGTCGCCGGCTCCACGGAATTCAACGTCGTTTTCGAGCTCGAACAAGCGATGGTCGACGCCCTTTGGCGCCTGACTTTCCGCACCGACCCCGGTCCGGCCCTGCCCAAGACCTAAACCCCCGGCCCGGACCGCTCTCCCGCGCCGCCCTCACTTTTTGAAAATGCGCTTCCTCAAGCCATGCCTACAAGCGACCCGCTTTTGCGCGTCGTGCGTGGTTACGCTCACTTGCTGGACGCTTTGGTTAGTTCTCGCCCTCGCGCTCGCATTTCAAATCCACATTGCCACCAGCAACGAACTGCAAGTGCCCGCGCCAGTTTTGCGCGCCCTCGAGGAGCGGCTGGCCCTATCCGACGTCAAGACCACCTTTGGCCGCGCCACATTTGATCCCTCGGGCCGAATCCTTCTGGAAAACGTCGCGTGCATCCTGAGTTCGTTTCCCGAACCGGTTGCTTTCGCCCGGGCAGTTTACGTGCGCTGCGATCCGTGGTCCCTGATTTTCTTGCGCCGTTTCGATGAACTCGAAGTGCGGATCACCGGTGTACGCCTGCTCGCTCCGGCGATCCTCTCACCCTCCGGCCGCGCCGAGGAACTCGTCCGCAATCTCGACGCCTCGATCATCCCTTCGGATGAATTCATCACGCTTTCCCAGTTGAACTTCGAACTCGCCAACTTGCGCGTGTCCGCCAGCGGCACCATGCCCGTTCCTCGACCCAAAGATCCCGCCGTCAAGCCGCTCCCGATTCCAGATTTCCTCGACAAAAACTACGCCGCAATCGTCCGCGGCCTGCTCGCATTTACCCCGCAGCTTTCCCGCTTTGAACAGCCGGCTCTCACCGTCACGATCTCCGCCGGAGACTCGGGCGTGCCCGTCGGCGACTTCGTGTTCGACGCCCGAGGAGCCGTTGAAACCGCGCCCGCCCTCCAACTCGGGCCCATCCGGCTCACCACCCGACTGCCGCTCCGCGTTGACCAGCCACTCAACCCGCTCCTGCGGGTGACGGCTGAATCCCTTACCGTTCCCTCGATCGCTTTGGTGGCCCAGAATCTCCGCGCCGATCTGCACGCCACCTTCGAACTGAACCCGACAACGTTCACCCCGTACTCCGTCGAACTGCTCGCCGATCACGTCGCACTTTCCGGCATCGCACTGCCCTCTCCCGTGCTGCGCCTGAAGCCCCAACCGCTGCCTCGCCTATTCGCCGAGATCAACACCTGCGTCGCCGGCCTCCCGTTTGCCGCCCGCGCGGAAATCGATCTCAAGGCAAAGTCGGCCGTCGCCGACTTCGACGCTCTCTTCGGCGACAGCCACCTAGATTTGCTCAGCGCCCGGATCGGCCAAAACGTTCGCCGGTGGATTAATTTTCCAAAACCCGTCACCATCACCGCGGCTCACATGGTGATCGGTCCGGACTGGAAATGGGAAAACTTCAAGACCCGCCTCACCGGACCGCTTATCAACGCCTATCGCGTTCCGCTCACCGACGCCCGCGTCGCCCTCGAACTCACCCCCGACCGTTGGTTCGCCCCAGAGGCCTTCGCCCGCATCGGCGAAAACTATGCCCGCGGTTCTTACGAGCATCTTCCTACCACCCACCATTACCGTTTCCTGCTCGAGGGTCGGCTCCGTCCCATCGACATCTCCGGCTGGTTCTCGGCGTGGTGGCCCGATTTTTTCAAGCCGTTCCTTTTCCCCGACGCCCCTCCTCCGGCGAGTGTCGAGGTCGCCGGCCGCTGGGGTCGCAACACCGGCGGGGAGTCCAGTATCATTGTCTCCGCCCAAACGCCCGCAGCCGACATTCGCACAGCGAAGTTCGATTACGCCCGGGCCCGACTCTTCATCCGGCCCCACTACATCGAGGCGCTTGAGCTTTACGGTTTGCAAGGACCGGGCACGCTCAGGGGCACCTTTGCCCGGCGGCTCAATCCCGCCAACCAAGAGTGGCAACGCTTCGATTTCAACTTCACCACCACGGCAATCGATCTCGTGCTGGCGGAAAAAATCTTCGGCGCGGCCGCCACCGATATCACGTCACCGTTCACGTTTACTACCCCGCCCAACCTCCGCCTAAGCGGCCGGCTCGACAGCGCGACCTCGCCAAGCGGCGCGCATCAATCCATCAATCTCGCCGGGGAGACGGCCACCGAGTTTCGCTTCAAGGGTTTCCCGGTCGACCGCCTCGCGTTCGTCGGCGCGTTGCGCGACGATGTACTCACCCTCGACCGCCTCGATCTGTCGTTTGCGGGCGGAACCGCCAACGGCCGAGCCAAGGTCTGGGGCACCGGCAACGAACGGCGCGTCGGCTTCGACTACGCGCTCAAAGACGCCAGCCTCGGCCGTGCGATCGCCGTCATGGAGAGTTTCTTCGCCGCCAAACAAGGCGTTCCGCCACCCGCACCGAACCGCTTTCTCAACGATAAATCGGCCATCACGCTTTCGGTCGCCACTTCAGCCGAAGGCGCCTACGACGATCCCTACAGCTACCGTGGCGACGGGAGTGCGACGCTCACCGGGGCCTCGCTCGGGGAGGTAAAGTTGCTCGGACTGCTTTCGGAGCTCTTCAGTTTCACCTCGCTCCGCTTCACCGCCGCTCGGGCCAATTTTAAACTCAACGGCCCTGCCTTGTATTTCTCCGAAATCGGGGTGACGGGCGCAAATTCTGCCATCACCGGAACCGGCACCTACGCGCTCGATCGACGCACCCTCGATTTCAACGCCAAGATATACCCGTTTCAGGAGAGTGAAGCCTTATTAAAGTCATTCGTCGGCGCCATGCTGACTCCTTTCTCAAATGCTTTCGAAGTAAAACTCACGGGGCAGCTCGAGAAGCCCGAGTGGCGTTTTGCGATGGGACCCGCGAGTTTTCTACGCAGCCTTACACCCGCAGCCCCAAAACCCGGCATCCCACCACTGCAGCCTCCGCCCTCACCGCCGCCCGCCAAATAATCGCCCTGCGCACCTGCACCGCACAAAACAAAGTGCACACCATGGCTGCCCCCATTTTATCGGTAGTATTCCTGACTGGATTCCCGCGTAACTCTGCCCCGACGCTCGTGGCTTGAGCAAACTTCCTTGGTCTTAGCCGGCCTAGGTGCGGGGGTCGGAATCTGCGGTTTGTGAGATCGCTGGTTTGACTTGGGCGACGTCTTTTTTTCTCCCGGATCAGCTCGCGGAGCGGCGCGACGAGACGTTAGGGCTCGCCGTTTTCAGTCTGGTGCTTTTAGCCCGGGAGTTCGGCTGGCGATCCGCGCCCTGTGGGCAGCCTTCGTGCCCTTCTTCCTAGGCGAAAGAGGCCTGCTTGCCACCTACCTTCCCTCTTTCCACATTTACTTTTTATGGCCGCCCCCACGCTTTCCCCTCGGCCCCGCATCATCGACACGGACGTTCACAACGCCTTTGCCGATATCCGGGCCGAACTCCGGCCCTACCTCTCTCGTCATTGGCAGGTCTACGCCGAACGCCACGGCATCGTCGTTCCCTCTACCGATTACGCTTCGCCCGTGGGGGTCCAACGCGAAGACGCCCGCACGCCGTCCGGCGGCCTGACCGGCAGCGATCCCGCGTTTCTTTTCACCGATCACCTCGACCGCTACGGCAGTGATACCGCGATCCTCACCGGCTCGCACGTCCTCGGGCTTTCCGTTCACCCCGACCCGGATCGGGGCTATGCCTTCGCCACCGCCTACAATCAAAATCTCGCCAACCGCTGGCTGTCCCCTCCGACCGTTTCCGCGGCTCCCTCGTCGTGAACCACTTCGACCCCGCCGCCGCCGCGAAAGAAATTATCGCGACCCAGCCCATCGAGGAAAGCGGCTGCCCCGAGCAGTTTCTCCAAGTGCTCGAGATGATCAACGCTCCGAAAAAAATCCGCTGCTCCAGCGGCTACCCGCACTGGGATTTCGACCATCCCCTCATCGTCTATCCGCCTCTGCCCCACGAAACTAAGCAACGTATCTTCCACGCCCACGCCACCGCTCTATACCGCCTCGGTACCCCGACGGCCGCTTGATTTCCTATCCGCGTGCCCACTCTTCCACAGCTCCTCAAGTCCACGTTCGGCTACGCCACCTTCCGCCCGCTCCAGCGCGAAATCATCGAAGCTAATCTGGTCGGCGAGGATGTCTTTGCCCTCCTGCCCACGGGCGGCGGCAAGTCGCTCTGTTTCCAACTCCCCGCGCTCGCCCGCGACGGCCTCACGGTCGTAGTTTCCCCGCTCATCGCCCTCATGAAGGACCAGGTCGATGCGCTTCAAGCCAGCGGCGTTGCCGCGACGTTTCTCAACTCGACCCTCGGCGCCGAGGAATCCCGCACCCGTCTTCGCGGGCTTCATCGCGGCCACTACAAGCTGCTCTACGTCGCGCCCGAGCGGCTGATGCTCGCCGGTTGGATTGAAAATCTCAAAACTTGGAACGTCTCATGTATCGCCATCGACGAGGCCCACTGTGTCTCCGAATGGGGCCACGACTTCCGCCCCGAGTATCGCCAACTCGCCAAACTCCGTACCGCCTTGCCCGACGTGCCAATGATGGCCCTCACCGCCACCGCCACCGGCCGCGTGCGCGAAGACATAGTCACCCACCTCAAACTCCGCGACCCGCAAACCTTCGTCGCCAGCTTTAACCGGCCCAATCTCACCTACCGGGTTGTGCCCAAAGACGAACCGGCCAAGCAAATCATCACCTTCGTCTGCAAACGCGAACACGAGAGCGGCATCATTTACTGCGCCAGTCGCGCCACCGCCGAGCGGGTTGCCGAAAGCTTGGCCGGCCGCGGCTTCCTCGCCCGCCCTTATCACGCCGGTCTCGACGCCGCCGAACGCGCGCGCAACCAAGAGATGTTCCTGCGCGACGATACCCGCATCATCTGCGCGACCATCGCCTTCGGCATGGGCATCAACAAACCCAACGTCCGCTGGGTCATTCATCACGATCTCCCGAAAAACATCGAAGGCTACTACCAAGAAACCGGCCGCGCCGGTCGCGATGGTCTCCCCGGCGATTGCCTCCTGCTCTTTAGCCCAGGCGATATCGCGAAGCAGACCCACTTCCTCGACGAAATCACCAACGAACAGGAACGCTCGATTGCCCGCGCCCAACTCCGCCAAATCGTCCATTACGCCGAAAGCTCCGGCTGCCGCCGCGCCGAGCTTCTCCAGTATTTCGGTGAGACGTTTCCGCTCAACAACTGCGGCGCCTGCGACAACTGCGCCGAACCGCGCGAGAGCTTCGACGGCACCATCGTCGCCCAGAAATTTCTTTCCTGCGTCTTCCGCATTCAGCAAGCCAGCCGCTTCGGCGCGGGCCTAAACCACGTCATCGAGGTTCTCACTGGCGCCAAAACGGACAAGATTACCCGCTGGGGTCACGATCAACTCTCGACCTACGGCATCGGCGGCGAACTTTCTCGCTCCCAGTGGGCCAGCATCGGCCGCGAGCTCATGCGCCTCGGCTACGTCGGGCTCGGCTCCGGCGAATACGCCACCCTCGAGCTCAGCGCCGAGGGCATGACCGTCCTCCGCGCCCGCACTCCCATCACCCTAACCAAGCCAGCCGCCGACGCGCCAAAATCCCGCCGCGTCGCCCCACGCCGCGAGGGCGACATCGACTGCGATGAAATCCTCTTCGAGAAACTTCGCACGTTGCGCAAACTCTTGGCCGACGGGCGCAAGGTTCCCGCCTACATTATTTTTGGCGACAACACCCTCCGGGCCCTTGCGCGCGAATATCCCCAGTCCCTCTCCGCCCTCGAGGGCATCCCCGGCATCGGCGAAAAGAAGCGCGCTGAATTTGGCGAGGTCTTCACCGCCACCATCGCCGGCTACCTCAAGCACAACTCCCGCCAGAGCTTCGACTGAGCTCTAGGACCGTTACGGAGTCGCCGCTTTGCCCGTGGGGCCCAGCTTTTCGAGCGTGGCACGGTAGCCCGAGAGTCCATCGGCAATCGCCTCGGCCAGCCGCTGACGATACGCCGGCGTCGCGATCTGCTTTGCCTCGGACATGTTCGACATAAAGCCCCCCTCGATCAAAACAGCCGGACAAGACACCAGCCGAAGTACGGCGAATCGCTCATGTTTGAAACCGCGATCCTCCAGCTTCAAACGCGTGAGCATCGCGTTCTGGATCGAATGCGCCAGTAGAGTATTCCACGCGTCATTTCCATTACCCGGACTCACTTGGGCGTCGTCGAGGCGGCGCATCGCCCGCGAGATCGGCGGCTGATGCTGCGGCGTAAAACGGAACACCTCCAGCCCGCGCACCTTCTCCACTTGGTCCTCCACAGCGTTGAAGTGGACGCTCACAAAAACATCGGCTTCGACCTCATCCGCTATTTCCGCCCTCCGGCGCAGATCGTCCGCCTTGCTCGGTTTTAACTGCCGGTCGTCATTCCGGGTCAGGACGACCTTCCAACCGCGAGCCTCGAGAATTTTTTTCAACCGCTGCGAGGTATCGAGCGTAAAAGTCTTTTCAAAAAGATTGAGCCGATCGTTGATCATCCCCTTGTCCGGACCACCATGTCCGGGATCGATCACGATCACCTGCGGTCGACGCTTCACGCTTCCGATCAGCGCCGGCCGCACCAACGGCACCAAACATCGCTCGAGATCAATCTTCGTGACAAAAAGCTCGCCGCCGCGGGGTAGCAGCGCTTGGCCCAAAAAAATTCGCTGGCCGTTAAGATCGACTTCGATCCGGTCCGCCGCGACCTCCAACCTCGTTGCTTTGTCCGTCAAAAGCGCCTCACGACCACGGACCTTCCAGTCCAACTTCAAGCTCAACCGCCGCGCCGCCGTCGTGATATTGACCCATTCCGGATCGGGAAATCGGGGGGGCGTTGCTTGCTTGCGCCCGACCGGGGCTGGCACCGCTGGAGCGGCAACCGATTTATTGGCCGGCGGTGTCGGCGGCGGCACCTCGACGCGGGGTGAACTGCTTGGACGGGTCGGCGCGGAACGCCCTCCAGGTTCTTGGGCCACCAAGGTATGGCCGACCAAAAGCAAGCCGACCCCAAGGGCAACTTGCCGGACGCGCCGGAGTTTCATTTCCCAATCGGTTAAGACCCGCTCGCCGGTTTTCCCGCCGCCGCGTCTGAAGAATCGTCGTCGTCGTCACCCGACTGGTCCGGACCGTCGTCAATGGCCGGCGAATCCGCCGAGGGCTTAWACTTCGGCTTGCGCTTGTTTGGCGCGAGCGGCGTGAGCATGACGTGAATGTTTCGACCGATCAACTTCGGCGGCGCATCCGGCACACCCATGCCGACCAGCTCGGCGACGCTCCGGGTCATCACGGCGAAACCGATCTCGGTGTGCGCCATTTCGCGACCACGGAACTTAAGCCGCAACTTCACCTTATTGCCATGGCCCAAAAACTCCTCGGCGTGACGCACCTTGGTGAAAAAATCTCCGTCTGCGATCCGCGCGCTGAATTCGATTTCCTTGATCTTGCTCGCCGTCGATTTGACGTGGGAGGTCTTCTTCTGCTCTTCGTAAACATATTTACCGAAGTCCATGATGCGGCAAACCGGCGGCGTGGCGTTGGGCGCGACCTCGACCAAATCGAGACCCACTTCGAGCGCGAGGGAGATGGCCTTCTGAGTGTCGAGGATGCCTAGCTGACGTCCCTCGGGTGAGATGCAGCGGACGGCCGGGACTTTGATACGATGATTACGGCGAATGGCCGCGAACGGGTCGACATTGCGACGCTGATAAGAGCCGGAGCGGTTGCCGCCGGCGCCGGCAGAAGGGAACGAAGTAGCCATCAATTTGTTTTGGTCAGAAGGGAGGTGACCCTTGTATCTCTCCGCTCGTTTCGCCCGGGGCAACACCAATTTGGAGACCAGCCGGCGGCTCGGATCATACGCTGAAACTTTCGCCGCACGAGCAACTCGCCTTGGCATTGGGGTTCGAAAATTTGAACCCTCCCGCGACCATTGCCGCCGAGTAGTCTAAGTGCGTTCCTTTTAAATAGAGCGCGGTCTTCGGATCGACCACAACCTGCGTGTCGGCCGTCCTGACTAAAATGTCCCCCCGCTTCGGCGCCGGCACAAATTTCAATTTATAGCTCAGTCCGTTACACCCGCCTCCCGTGATCGCGATCCGCAGGAATGCTCCTTGGGCCTCACGCGCAATCAACGCCGCCACTTTGCCGCCGGCCGCCGGCGTGAGCTTCACCAAGTTCTCATTCCCTTCGCGCACGCCTTCCGGGAACACAAGCGGCACGATGATTTCAGGTGATGCAGAAACTGGCACAGCCTCAAGCATTGCGCTCTGCGTCCAATTATCAAGCGCCGCTCTTTAATCAGGCCTCGGTCTCTCCCGTCACCGCGCGTCGCGCCCGGGCAAAACTCCGCTTTCCACCGCTGAAGAAGGCCAGAAATTTTTGCGCCTCCGCACTTCCAAATCGCCCGCTTGCCGCCAAGCCCGCCGCCACTTCGCGAATGTTGCCCGCGGTGCAATAAACTTCTTGGAAAGCCCCTTTGAGCTCCGCCATCGCCGCACGACTGAATCCACGCCGTTTCAGTCCAACCACGTTGAACCCAATGACCTCGTCCCGCTCGGCGACCAAAGTAAAATGCGGCACGTCGCGCGTGACCGCCGCGTTGCCCGCCACCATCACGCCTTCACCGATCCGACAAAATTGATGTAAACCCGCCCCGCCGCCTACAAACGTGTGCGCGCCGATCTCGACGTGTCCGGCCACCATCGCGTTGTTCGCGAGCACGACGTGATCCGCCACCGCGCAATCATGCGCCACGTGGGCGTTCGCCATGAGAAAGCAGCCCGCGCCCACGGTCGTCGCCTTGCCGGCATGGATCGAGCGGTTGATCGTCACATGTTCACGAATCACCGTGCCGGGCCCGATCCGCACGCTCGTGGACAGCGTCGCGTCGAATTTCAGATACTGCGGATCCCCGCCAACGACGGCGAAGGGGTGAATCACCACACCGTCACCCAGCACACTGTGCCGTGTCACGATCGCGTAGGCCATAATCGCACAACCCGCTCCAATCTGCGCGCCCTCCTCGACGATCGCGGTCGGGTGAATCGTGGAGCTCATTTCAAAATCTCCGCGCGTAGTTTGCGGGCCGTCGGCTCGCGACCGACCGGCAATTCTAACTGCGTGTCCTTGATCAGATCGTAGTTCTTCAAAATGCGCATAACTTGAAGCGTGTCGCTCTTGCTGTAGTTCTGGTTGCTTTCGATTTTGTCGATTAAGTCGGTCAGCATCGCCCGAAACGAGATAATCGCATCCACCCCGCGCTCCTTCAGCAGAGCGACACTCTGCGAGCGAAACGGCTCCGCAGTGGGCAGAGCGGGCAGCACCAGAATTTTGGTCACGCGCGCGCCCACCTCATTTCCCGGAGCATCCGCCTCGAAGAAGCGCGGCAATTGCTTGAGCACGTTCTGCTCGAGAAACCCAAAAATTTCCGGAGAGCTCTTCAGGATATTTGGCGTGAAGACGTTCGTATGCCATGGCTTTACCGAAACCACCGCCCGCTGGATAAAAGGCAGTTCGCTCGCAAAGAGAAAAAAATCTGGCTCTCGTCCACCCCGCAGCCACGCCGGATTTGAGACCAGCAGATCGATTTCCTCTTCCCCTGTTTTCTTCCGCGCGGTCACCGAATACTTACGCGCCTGTCGCACAAAAAATCCGTTCTGCTCGAAATACTCGCGGACGATTCCTTCATCGATGGCGGACATGGGGGCGTTTTAGACTACGTCCGTTGTTTCACGAATTCCCGCACGCCGCGAGCTTTCACCCGGCCGCTCCCACCTCGCGAAAACTTTCCGCCACCAACGCCGGGGCGATTCCGCTCTGCGTCGCCGCCTCCCCCAGCCGGTTCAATACCACAAAACGGAGCCCACCTGCCCGCACTTTCTTGTCCCGCGCCATCGCGTCGACCAAGTCGGCCAGCAGCAGCGGTTCGCTCAGCCGCGTTGGCAGACCATGCGCCGCAACCACCGCTTCAACTCGAGTTGCGTCACCCGCGCCGATCATTCCTAGTTTTGCCGAAAGTCGCGCCGCCGCACAGAGGCCGACCGCCACGGCCTCGCCGTGCAAATAGCCGCCGTAGCCCGTCACTTGTTCGATCGCATGACCGAAGGTGTGGCCCAAATTCAACAGCGCCCGACCGCCTTCTTGCGCCAACTCACGCTCATCGGCTTCCACGATCCGCGCCTTCAACTCGCAGCAGCGCCGCACGACCCCCGCCAAGTCCGGCGAATCCACCGTCAAGGGCGAGCGCTCAAGCCGGGCAAACAACTCCGCGTCGCCCAACAGCCCCGTCTTGATCACTTCCGCCATTCCCGCCGCGAACTCCCGCACCGGCAACGTCGCCAACATCTCCGTCGCGACAAACACCACCTCGGGTTGGTGAAACGCCCCGACCAAATTTTTTCCCGCCGCCAGATTGAGCCCGGTTTTGCCGCCCACCGAACTATCCACCATCGATAACAAGGTCGTCGGCACCTGCACGAAATCGATCCCGCGCAGGTACACCGCCGCCGCAAATCCAGCGAGGTCGCCGATCACCCCGCCGCCGACCGCGACCAACACCGCGCGGCGGTCAATCTTGTTGGCCGCCAGAAAATCCAGCACCCGCCCCAACTCGCTCAACGACTTGGTTCCTTCGCCCGGTTCCAGCTCCAGCGTCGGCGCCCCACCAAACATCGCCCTCAGCGCCCCGGACTGCCGGGTAGCCACGTTGCGATCGGACACGATCACCATCTTTCTTCCGGCACCAGCCCACTCGGCCAATTGGGCCTTCACCTCCGACTCCAAGTTCTCTCCAAACCAGATCGGGTAACTCCTTTCACCAAGATTAACTGTGAACTTCTCAACCATGTGGGATGATTAGTTGAACCCACTCATCTTAGGTCAAACGTCCAGTATCATTGATATTGAGAAGCTGTCTCAATAAACCGTTTGACATGATACTAAGTCTCAATTTCTAAAACTGAATGTCGCTCGAATTGGGTCCTTTTTTCCGCCTCCGCCGCATTTTCACAAACCGTAACCCGGCGAGAATCGCGTGCCGCCCGGTGTTTCTGCTCGCGCTCACCTTCGGCACAGTCGGATCCACTTACTCGAATTCGGCTCAAAGCGCCTCTTCTCTCACCTCAAACCCCGCGCCCATCCAACTCGCTGTTCTACGGGTCGAAGCGGAAGCAGAGCAGGATCACACCGTCCAAGGCCCGTTCCTGCCCAATCTCCAAGGCACAAAAATCAACGTCGGCAAAAAGACCACGATGCTCGACCTCGATGCCCTCCCCCGCATCAACGGCAACAACTACCGTCAAGCTCTCGCCCAAGCCCCCGGCCTCATTCTCAGCGAGGAAACGTCGCCGCTCCTCAGCATCGGTTATCGCGGTCTCGACCCGCACCGCACCCAATTCAGCCAAGTCCTCAAGGACGGCATTCCAATTCACGCCGACCAATTTGGTTATCCCGAGGCCTATTATGCGCCGCCTTTGGACACGGTTGACCGCGTTGAATTCATCCGTGGCGGCGCCGGTCTCATGTATGGCCCGCAGCCCGGCGGCGCACTCAATTATGTCACCCACCGCCCCCGCACCGAAGCGACTCTGGGCGGCGGCACGCTTCACACGTTCGGCGACGACGGCTACTACTCCACCTTCAGTTATCTCGACGGCACCACCGGTCCGCTCGGTTACTACGGCTACTACAATCATCGCGAATCCGACGGCATCCGTTCCGCCAACAGCGACTACCAACTTGACGCCTTCACCGGCCGCCTCGTCTTTGGCGCCGCCACCCGCTCGCGCCTTCTGCTCACCGTTGAATCTTACACCGAGATCCACGGCGAGCCCGGCGGCCTCACGTTTGCGACCGGTCCCGACTCGGTAAATTACCTCACTGACCGCCCTGCACCTTCGCGCCTTTATGACCGCTTCACCCTCGACCGGCGGGCCGCCTCGCTCGTTTGGGAACGCGACTTCTCGCGCAGCACGTTTGTGGGTCGCATTTGGGCAATCGACTACACCCGCCTTAGCCAGCGGCAGGGCGGAGGCGGCTTCGGCACCCTCCCCACCGGCGCCGCGGCCCTCACCAACACGATCGAGCGCCAGCAATTCCACCAACTCGGCGCCGAAGCCCGCGTCCGCCTCGATTGGGGCCGCGACGAGCGCCACGTTTTTACTGCCGGCGCTCAATTTTACGACGCCGATTCCCCGCGCACCGACTCTCGCGGCTCCTCTCCCGCCGCCGACCAAGGCGAGATCCGCACCAAGTCCCAGCGCGACATCCTCTACACTCCCGTCTTCGCCGAAGGTCTCTTCCGCTTCGGCGCACTCAGCCTCACCCCCGGCCTGCGCATCGAGTTCAGCGATCAAAGCGTCCGCGAGCTCGTCAATGTCACCCGTGCCACCACCCCGCTGCAAACCCGCGACTCCCGCACTGCCGAGCCCCTCCTCGCCCTCGCCGCCGCCTACGACTTCGCTCCCACGACTTCCCAACTCTACCTCAACATTTCCGAAAGTTACCGCCCGCTCATCTTCACCCAAGCCGTCCCCAACGGCGCCACCACGCTCGTCAACACCGACCTCGCCGCCAGCCGCGCCCTGCAATCTGAGCTCGGTTGGCGCGGCCAACCCGCCCCCGGTCTCGTCATCGACGCAAGTCTCTTCCACCTCGGTTTCAAAAACCAAATCGGCAACCTCGCCTTACCCGGCGGTCTCTCGACTCTCGTCAACGTCGGCCGCTCCGTCCACCGCGGGGCCGAGTTCAGCGTCTCCTACGACTTGCTCGCCCGCCGCCCCGATCCGACCGCTTCCGGTCGCCGCGCTGTTCTTCCGACCGAAGACCCCGGCCTCAGCCTCTACGTCAACGGACTCCTGCTCGACGCCCGATTCCGCGCCGGCGCCAATCGCGACCGCACCCCCCAATACGCCCCCGACCACGTCCTCCGCACCGGCATTATCTATGCCCGGGGCGCCGCGCTCAAAATCGCGCTCACGGCCACGTTCACCGCCGCCAGTTTCGCCGACGACAACAACACCCC
>NSIG01000049.1 GCA_002737275.1 Opitutia bacterium | reverse complement strand
ATTGGCTTTGTCGGTGACAAAACCGCCGATGCCGGCGGTGGTGACACCTTGGGCGATCAGGCCGGGAGCAACGATGAGGGCCGCTGTGAGGGCGAGCAGGGCGAGCCAGCCGGCCTTGGCCGTGCGGAGAGTAGGTGCGGTGGCGAGCGCGATCAGGGGGGCGAACGCCTGAAAGAGCGTTTGGACCCGGGGGATGGACGTTGGACGGTTGGTTTTCATGGTTATCAAAAGGAAAGACGAGTCGGTGGGGGGGAAGCTTGTCGAGTGCCGATTTGCGAGGTTAAGTGAGGATTTCGTGACAAAAAGCTCAGGTGCGGCGGCGGTAATCGCCCCGGCTGAAGTATTTTTCCAGCCAGACATAGGCGCAGATGAAAAAATAGCGGCTGCCCATCTCCTTGATCTTCAACTTGGCGACGCCGAATTTGCGGTTGTGCCAGCTGATCGGGGTAATCGTGAAGCTGTAGCCCCGGGCGATGGCTTTGAGTGGAATCTCGACTGTTAAATTAAAGTGCGGGGCGAGGAAGGGGCGGCAGCCGTCGATCACGGTGCGGCGGTAGGCCTTGAAGGCGTTGGTGGTGTCGTTGAGGGGGATAGCGAAGCCGACGCGCACGAAAAAATTGGCGAGACGGTTAACCATGAGCTTGATGCGCGGGTAATCGTGGACCGAGCCGCCCTTGATGAAGCGACTGCCAAAGGCGCAATCGAAACCTTGGCCGAGCAGATGCCAGTAGCGAACGGCGTCGGCGGGGGCATCGGAGGCGTCGGCCATCATGATGACGACGGCGTCGCCGCGGCTGTGATCAAGGCCGCAGACGACGGCGCGGCCGAAACCGTGTTCGTCGAGGTTTTGGACGGGAGCGAGGGTGGGAATGGTCGCACGCAGTGCTTGGAGCACGGCCCAAGTGCGGTCTTTGGAGCCATCGTCGACGACGACGATTTCGTGGGGAATCTTCTCCGCCGTGAACGTCGCATAGATCGCGGCGAGGGTGGAGGGGAGGGACTCGGACTCATCGCGCGCGGGGATGACGACGCTGAAGAGCGTAAGCGGAGCGGTGGACATTTTTAGAAGCAGATTTTTAACCACGGATGGACACGGATAAAGCTGAATCCACCAGAGTCTGCGGGCGGTCCTCTGATCTGTGATTATCCGTGTCCACCCGTAGTGAAAGAATCTCAAAGCGGGGCCGAGAGAGCGAGCCAGTCGGGGTGAGCTTGGGCGTGGGCGGCGATTTCGCCGAGGATCGCGGCGGCGGAGGTCTGCGGTTGCCACGACCACAGCCGGGTGGCTTTCGCGGAGTCGAGCACCACCCACGGCAGATCGAACGGGCGCGGGGTGGAATCGGAAGCGACCAGGTGCGGGCCGAAGGTGGTATCACACCACGCCGTGAGTTGGCGGAGAGACATGGCGGAGGCGGCGCCGCCGGAGACGTTGGCGAGGCGGTCGGCGGCGGGGAGTTTGGGCGCGGCGAATTGTTTTTCGAGGAGTGGGACGAGGTCGCGCGGGTGGAGGCAGTCGCGCACCTGGTAGCCGTGCCCCCCGAAGCCGATGTAGTTGAGGGGACGGCGGCGGAGGTGGGCATTGAGCCAATAGGCGAAGATGCCTTGATCGGCGCGGCCGAATTGGCCGGCACCGGCGAGCACGCCGCAGCGGTTCACGAAGACGGGGAGGCCAAACGTTTCACCGTATTCGAGCGCGAGCGCTTCGCTGGCGAGCTTGGTTGCGCCATAGAGCGAGACGGGGGCGGCGGTGGAGAACAATTCTGAGATGCCGGCCGGGCTCACGCCCGGCGGAAGCGAAGAGGCCGAGGCCGTTGAGAGAGGCCGAAAGGCGTCGGCGTGGGGCTCGACCGGAAGGGCGGCAAGAGGCGGGATGGAGTAGACGCGGCTCGTGCTGAGGAGAACGAAACCGGCGCGGTGAGTCTTGCAGTATTCGAGGAGATTGATCGTGCCGCTGAGGTTGTGTTCGACGAGTTGGCGCGAGCTGGTTTTTCCGTCGACGCCGGCGAGGACGCTGGGGTTGGCGGCGGCGTCGATGACCCAGTCCACGGCTGGCAGGGTCTCGAGATCGCTCGCGGCGCGGAGATCGGCGTGGACAATTTTGACCTCGAGTTTTTTGAGTTCGGCGCGATTGGTCTCGCTGCCGGGACGGATGAAGTTGTCGAAACCGTAAAGCTCGTGGCCGGCACCGGAGGCGACGAAAGCGCGGGCGAGCGTGCCGCCGACGAAACCGCAGATGCCGGTGATGAGAATGCGCATGGAGCGGAAGGTTTGCGGGGATTCAGGCGGGTGGGAAGGGGGATTTTTGAGCGGCTGGGGTGATGGCGAAAACTCATGGGCAAGATGCCCGTGCCGTTCTAGGCGTCGGCTCCCTTGACGTGGAGGAATGCGGGGAGTTGGCTCGACGCGCATGAGTAAATTGCGCGCGGATTACAAAGCGGTGTGGACTTCGCTCTCCACGACGAAGGAGGACGCCTACATGGTCGTATCGGGCTATACGGATGAGGAAAAATTTCATGCGGACGCCGAGGATACGTTGGATATTTTGCGGGCGACGACGGGTATCCGGCCGGACGATGTGTTTTTGGAGATCGGCTGCGGCGTGGGGCGGGTGGGGCGCGTGTTGGCGCCGTTGGTGCGGGAGTGGATCGGCTGCGATGTGTCACCGAACATGATCACGCTCGCGGGGCGCCGGTTGATCGGGCTGCCCAATGTGCGGCTGCAAGAAATCTCGGGCTACGATTTATCGCCGATCGCGGATGCTTCGGTGGATGTGGTCTACACAACGGTCGTTTTCATGCACCTCGAGGAGTGGGACCGTTACACGTATGTGCTGGAGGCGATGCGGGTGTTGAAACCGGGCGGGCGCTTTTACTGCGACAACGCGGACATCGCGTCGGATGCGGGCTGGGCGATGTTTGAAGCGAGCCGGCGCATCGCGCCGGGTGAGCGGCCGTCGCACATTTCGAAGTGCTCGTCGGTGCCGGAGATCGACGCGTTTCTGCGCCGGGCGGGATTTACGGACGTAAAGGTGGCGACGCGGCCGATGTGGGTCTACGGCTGCGGTGTGAAGCCGTAAAACGCGGGACGAGGAAACCGCGATGGATGGATCCACGTTTGTCCAAGACCTCGCGGTGATTTTGTTGGTGGCCGGGCTGGCGGTCTCAGCGGCTGGGGCTCTCGGTGGTGGTGGGATTTTTGGTGGCGGGGATGGTGGTCGGGCCGTATCGGCAGCCCTTCTCGCTGGTGGCTGACGTCGGCCGGATCGAAACGCTCGGGCAGGTGGGATTGGTTTTTCTGATGTTCGGTATCGGGCTGGGCTTGAGTCTGCGCAAGCTGCGGCGGTTGGGCTTTGAACTGCTGCTGGCGGCGGCGATCGGGGCTTTGCTGATGTTTTATCTGACGCGGTGGCTCTGTGCCGCGACGGGCTGGGGGACGACGGAAGGACTCTTTTTGGCGGGCATGTTGATGGTGTCGTCGTCAGCGATCATCAGCAAAGTTTTACAGGAGACCGGGGCGAACCACGAACGGGCGGGGTAGGCGGGTGGACACAAAAAAGCGCCCCCGGAAAGGCGCGCTTGAAATCTCGGGCAGCGGCGGGGTTTAGTTCGCGCCGTGGGTCTTGGTCGGATCTGGCTTCTTGACGTCGGCGGCGGGCTTTTCGGTCTCGGGCTCGTCTTTGGAGGCGGTCTTAAACTCCTTGATTGATTGGCCCAGGCCCTTGGCGAGAGACGGCAGCTTCGAGCCGCCGAAAAAGATCAAAACGATCACGAGAATGACGATGAGTTCAGTCGTGCCGATGCCGGCGATGGCGAGGAGGGCGTTTGGAGCTGTCATAGTGGCTGCAACGTAGGCCGACGGGTGGGCCTGTAAAGGGGGAAAGCGGGATTTGACGGCGGGGTGACTACGAGCGGTGCGGAGCGGGTCTATAACGGGAAAGGGCACGGACGCGGGCGGGAGGCCCGTGCCACTTCCGATCATGGGGCTCGGTAAACGACTTCGTCGCGGAGGTTGGGTTGGCCGTCGATTATGAATGAGCCGAGAGTGCGGTTGCTTCTGTAACCGCGGGACCGCAGTTGGGCAGTGGGGCGGAGGTCATCGGTGCGGGTCGTCAATAATGCGTCGGGCTGGAGGGCGGCCGGTGGCGCGGAGGCGGCGACCTCGATAATCGCGAAGCCGAGCGTGGCGTCGACCGCGAGCACGCGGCCGACGATTTGGTTGGTGCTGGCCGTGATGGCCCTGGTAGCGGCGGGAGATCCGACGGGGGCGACGTTCTTGCTCTGGCAGCCGTTGAGCAAAAAAAACACCGCCAACAGCGGAAGCGCGCGGGCGGTGTTTGGCATCGGAGCGGGCCGGGTTTGGCGGCAGGCAGCCCGGATGGAGGTCAGCGGGTGTCTGACTTCGGGCCGGGGATGGTCGGCGAGAAGCCGGGCATCGCGGGGCCGCCGGGCAGACCGGGAAGACGGGCGGTGGCGGCGACCTTGAGGAGGTTCTGCGCGTTGTCGATCTGCTCGGCGTCGAAGAAACCGTGGAGCTGGCGGATGCGCGTCGGGTGGCGCATTTTCCGAAGTGCTTTCGCCTCGATCTGGCGGATGCGCTCGCGGGTGACTTTGAACTGTTTACCGACTTCCTCGAGGGTGCGGCTGTAGCCATCGATGAGGCCGAAGCGGAGGGAAAGCACGCGGCGTTCGCGCTCGGTCAGAGAATCGAGGACGTCGACGATCTTTTCGCGGAGGAGCGAGTAAGCCGTCATGTCGTAAGGATTCTCGGCAGATTTGTCCTCGATGAAGTCACCGAAGGAAGTGTCGTCGCCGTCGCCGACGGGCGACTGAAGAGAGATGGGTTGTTGCGCCATCTTCATGATCTGCTGCACGCGCTCGACGGGCAGGTTCATCTCGTCGGCAACCTCTTCGGGGGTGGGCTCGTGGCCGAATTCTTGGAGCAGTTGTTTCTGCACCTGCATGACCTTGTTCAAGGTCTCGATCATGTGGACCGGGATGCGGATCGTGCGGGCCTGATCGGCGATGGAGCGGGTGATAGCCTGCCGGATCCACCACGTGGCGTAGGTGGAGAATTTATAGCCGCGGCGGTATTCGAATTTCTCGACGGCCTTCATCAGGCCCATGTTGCCCTCTTGAATGAGGTCGAGGAAGGAGAGGCCGCGGTTGGTGTATTTCTTGGCGATGGAGATGACGAGACGCAGGTTGGCCTCGACCATTTCAGTTTTCGCCTGGTGGGCTTCGGCGACGTGGATCTTGGTCTGGGCGATAACGCGCAGGAGTTCGGCGGGAGCGATGCGTTGGGCGGCCTCGACCTGTTTCAGGCGGGCGTGGATGGCCTTGGTGTCGATGGCCGCGTCTTTTTTGGATTTAGGGTGTTTGGCGCGGTCGAGTTGCTGATGGAGGGATGCAATCTCGTCGAGCGCGGGCTGGAGAGCCTCGAGGTATTCTTCGTAGACTTTGAGTTTGAAGAAATATTTCCCGAAGGTGGCGCGGAGAATGTTTTCCCGTTTCTTAAATTTCGCGTGGATGCGTTTGCGGTCCACCTCGGTGCGGGCCTTCACGTATTCCGCCCACGCCTCAGCCGTGCCAGCTTCCGACTTCTGGGTGAGCTCGACGAGTTTTTCGAGGTTCTTGAAATAGGCGTCACGAGACTCGATGCGCTTGTCGATCACGATGCGGTCGAAGCGCTCTTCCCGGGTGATGAGCTTGGCGCCGAGGCTGCCGATGTAGGAGCCGATGGCGGACGCTTCGAAGAGGGCGTTCATCGCTTTGGCCTCGGCGTTTTCGATGCGTTTGGAAATCTCGACTTCCTGCTCGCGGGTGAGCAGCGGGACCTGGCCCATCTGCTTCAGATACATGCGGACGGGATCGTCCAAAATGTCGTTTTGCGAAGTGCGGGATTCTTCCTCTTCGGCCTCTTCTTGGCGGGCCTTGAAATCCTCAACTTGATCGGGCTCGAGAATCTCGATTTCCAAATTCTGCAAAATGGAGAGGACGTTATCGATCTCCTCTTGGTTTTCGACGGACTCAGGCAGGGCCTCGTTGATGTCGTCGAACGTCAGATAACCCTGCTCTTTGGAGTGGCGAATGAGCTGGCGGATTTTTTCGTTGATGCTTCCGGGCACGGCGGGTGCGCCCTCAACTCCGTCGGCGGTGACGGCGGTGGGCTGGCTTTCGAGAACGGCCTCGACGGCTTTGGAGTGGGCGGGAACGGCGGACTTGGCTTTACGCGGCATAAGAAAAAAATGACTCGGGCGAACAAAAAACGCAAAAACGCCCTTAACCGACGAGGTTGAGGGTGATGGGCTGGCGGAGCTGACGGACTAATTCCATGCGTTCTTTTAAGAGTGAAATTGGGTCAAATTCAATGTCCGGTTGGGGGTTGGCCAAAGCAAGTTCTATTTGGCGGAGCCGGGGCTCGAGGGCGCGGGCCCGGAGTTGTTGAATGCCACTAGCGGCGACCTTGGCGGGGTCGTCCAGTTCGAGGGCGTTGAAGATGAGGGTGGCGACCAAGGTGCGTTCCTCCGGGGTCTCAAGGAGGGCGTCGAGGTGCTCGCGGCCGGGCCAACTGTTCTGCTCGAACTCGGCGAGGACGCGGTTGAGGAGCACGCCGGCGAGGTGACCGAGATCGATCCAAGAATGGGGAATGGCAGCGGAAAGCGGGCGGCCGAGTTGCTCGTGATTGAGGCAGAGCATGAGCAAGTGATGCTCCGCCGTGTCGGTCATGAGGACTCCCGATGGTGCCGCCGGGGGCGGGGCGGGGCGGGCGGCGGCTTGGCGGCTTTGGCGGCTGAGGGCGGTCTGAAAATCCGCGGCGAGGGCGGGCAGGGGCAGGCGGAGATGAATCGCGATTTCGGATAAGAACTGGGAGCGGGCGACCTGGCTTTCGGCGGCGGAGATGAGCTCGTAGAGAGTTTGGGCGGCGCGGGTCTTTTGCTCCGAGGTTGCGGCGGCTGGGTCGGGCAGGGTGGCGCGACACGCGAAGGCCATGGCGCTTTGGGCGCCACGACGAACTTCGTCGTAGGCGGGCAAACCGCGCTCAAGAAAGAGCAGATCTGGGTCGAGTTTGGCGGCGCCGGCGAGCGTGAGGAAACGCACTTCGAGGCTGGCTTTGAGCGCCATCGGCAGAAAGCGGAGCGCGGCTTTTTGGCCGGCGCTGTCGCTGTCGAAGAAGCACTCGACCTGCGTGTGGTAACGCCGGAGCAACACGAGCTGGCCCTCAGTGATGGAGGTGCCTTGGGGCGCGATGGCGGTTTTTAGGCCGACGGACCAGCACCGCAGGGCGTCGAGTTGACCTTCGACGATGACGAACGGTTTGCCCTCGGCGACGTGCGAGCGGGCGCGGTCGAGATTGAAGAGCAAGTTGCTCTTGATGAAAATCGGCGTCTCGGGGGAGTTGACGTATTTGGCCTCGCGGGCGGGGTCGTCGGCGGGGGTGAGCTCCGTCTGGCGGGCGGTAAACGCGACGACGCGGCCCTGGTGGTCGCGGATGGGGATCATGAGCCGGCCACGAAAGCGCGGGCGGAGGGCGGGCGCGGTGAGGAGGGCGCCGTCGGAGATAAAGAACAGGCCGCACTGGCGCAGGGCGTCTTCGGAGAATTTTTTGCGCAGCAGATACGCGCCGAGGCCGCTGCCGGTGGCGTCGGCCGCGCCGATTTTGAATTCGTCGGCGAGCTCGAGTGGGAACCGGCGTTGTTCGGACCAGAGTTTACGGAAAAATTCCCCGGTGGCGTCGTGGGCCTTGAAGGCTTGGTGAAGGTGCTCGGCGGCCTGTTCGTGGAGGTCGTAGATTTCTTGGCGGAGGGAGCGTTCCTCGCGGGAAGGACCGCCGGAGCCCTCCTCGTATTCGATCGGAATGTTGAAACGTTGGCCGAGGGCCTCGATGGCCTCGGTGAAACTGAGCTGTTCGGTTTCGCGGACGAAAGTGATGGCGTCGCCGGCCTTGCCGCAGCCGAAGCATTTGAAAAATCCTTTGTCGGTATCGACGTTGAAGGACGGAGTTTTTTCGTTGTGGAACGGGCAAAGACCCTTGAGCCGGGCCCCGCCGGCTTTTCGCAGCGTGACGACGCGAGCAACCACATCGGCGAGATTCACGCGCAACTTCAAGTCGCGGACGCAGCTGGGTTTGATGGCGGGCATGGAGCTTTAAACAAAAGAGGAGCGAGTGATACCCCTCTACTAAAGGGCGCGACGAACGCAGAAGAATGCACTTTCAACCGCGAAAGAGGGCTGTCAAGTTTCGCACTCTTTCGAAGAAACTTTGCCCGGCCATGGGCGACCTATCATTACACATGCATCGTCTTTCGCTCCTTATTTTGGGATTCGCCAGCTTGTTGCCCGTCGCTTTGCGCGCGCAGGCCGCCACGACGCCGCCGGCAGCTGCCGCGAATCCGCCGGGCGCGTTGGCTAAGGCTCCGGCGGTGCCGGCGGCGCCGATGGCGCCGATTTGGGAAGCGCGATTGAGCAGGTTCGACGACTACGCCTATGAAGCGAAAGTGGAGGCGTTGATCTTGGCGTTTGAGCAGTCGAGCGGGCGCAAGCTGGTGCCGGGCGAAAAGAAAAAAGTCGGGCTGAAAATCTATACCGATTCAGGCGCCGGGATGGCGACGCCGTTGCCGCTGGTGCGCGCGGTGATCCGCTCGCTGGTGAAGCGCGGGTTTGAGAACAGCGACGTGTTTCTCGTGGGCCTGAACCAACTGCGGCTGCGCATGACCGGCTATCTGCCCTCGCTGGTCACCGGGGAGACGCCGTTTAAGGGCAACAAAATCTACGTGCTGGAATCGGGGCGTTATTATGACCCGGAGTGGTTTTACGACAGTCCGTTGCCGCAGCGGTTTGATCCGATCTTTGCCGCCGCGCAGACGAAGGACTTCGCAAACGACTCCTCGAAGGACGAAGACCGAAAGAGCTTTTTAGCGACGCCGTTATTTTTTGACGCGGATTTTTGGATCAACCTGCCGGTTTACACGGATCATCCGATCCTTGGCATCAACGGGGCTTTGGTGAACGCGACGCTGTGGAACGCCTCGAATACGGCGCGTTTTTTCCGCTCGCCGGCGAATGCACCGGCGGCGGTGGCCGAGATGAGCGCGATTCCCGAGCTGCGGCAGACGTGGGCGTTTACGATCACGAGCCTCGAACATTACCAGTTCATCGGCGGGCCGTTTTTCAATTCACTCTACAGCAAGTCGGAGCCGCTGCTGTGGTTGAGCACGGACCCGGTGCTGCTCGACTCGTTGATGCGGGCCAAGATCGATGCGGCGCGCAAGCGGGGCGGTTTTGAGCATATTTCCGAGGAGATTCGCACGCTTGAGTTCGCCGAGATCCTCGGGGTGGGGTCCACGCGGATCAAGCGGGCGGAGATGATCCAGGTGAAGTGAGCGGGCCGCGGGGCGCGGGGGTGCGGGAGTGGTCCCGCTACAGTTACGGTTTCCGGGCGGCGAGCATGAGGGCGCTGCCGTGGATATTGAGGTGTTGCTCGACGCGGAAATCGGTGAAGCCGAATTTTTCTAGCGCGCCGACGATCTCGGATTTTTCCATCCAATAGCTGTAAACTTCTCCGCCGCCGCAGAAGCCTTTCCAGTCGAGCGAGGGGCCGTAGTTGAAACGGTGCACGGTGTGTGGGTAGCCGGCGTGTTCCATGGGCAAGGCTTCGGAAAATTTTGCGCCGGGCACGGGATTTTTGGCGACGAACTCGGGGTCGTAGAAAACGGTCCACAGATAAATCGCGCGGCTGCGGCGGGCGAGGAGTTCGAGCAGTTCGACGGGATTGGTGAGGTGGTAGAGAATGCCGCAGGCGACGGTGATATCGAAGACGCGGTCGGTGGCGTGCAGGTAGGAGAGCACGTCGCCGAGGAGAAAGCGGGTTTTGCTGCTCATCCCAAAGGTTTCCTTGGCGATTAGGCACTTCAGGTAAGCGCGGGTGTTGGCTTCAACGGCGGTGACGCTGGTGGCACCGAGTTTGTCGATCAGGTAAGTGTGGGCGCCTTCGAGCGGACCGAGTTCGAGGACGTCGCGGCCGGTGAAGCCGCCGGCGAGGCCCATCTCGTTGAAGCGATCATGGGTCCACTGGATGCGCGGGTCATCGAAAAGAGGCGTCGCCCCAGCTTTGAGCTCGGGGCGGCTGGCGGGGGGAGACGAGGACCATTCGCCGGCGAAGACATCGAGGGCGTTTTGATCAGAGGGTGGGACGCCGAAGTAGTGCTTGAAGTCGGACATGGCTCGAAGGGAGGAGGAGAAGCTGAGGGTTGAGAGCTGAGAGTTGAGCGCCCGATCGGCGGAGAGCGGAGCGGCCGGGGGCGGCCGCGCTCCCACTGGGTTAGTCCGGCATTTCGTAGACCTCGATCAGGCCGATGCCGGTGCCGTCGTCGAGGCCGCTCATTTGGGCGGTGTAGTTGCCGGGTGGGAGTGTGATGAGCATGACGGCGTCGAGGCCGGTGGAGGGGAAGGTGCCGCGGACTTCGCGCAGGCCGAAGGCGCCGACGCGGTTGGCCGCGGCGCGGAGGGAAGCTTGGGCGGAGGCGGGAGAATCCCAGTCGTCGAGCTCGCGGAGCAGGGTGTCGCCGCGAAAGATTTTCAGATAGGGATCGCGCAGGGCGCCGGCGAGATTGAACGGGGCATTGAGGAGGGTGGGCCCGATGGCGCGGATGAGAAACGTCTTGGGACCTGGGCCGCTGACGAGAAAGCCGGCGATGATAACATCGGCTCCGGTGCCGACGAAGCCGCGGCTGGCGAGGTTGGCGAGTTTGAGGGCGGGATCGAGGGGGCTGTCGGTGTCGTAGGCTTCGAGGATGATGACCCCGGTAGAGTTATTCGGGCTGCTGACGAGGGCGGTGTAATTGCCGGGATTGAGCGTGGTGAGAATGACGGCATCGCGGGAGCCGGGGGCGAGGGCGAAGGCGCCGACGCGGGCGGTGATCGCGGTGATGTTGGCGGCGGAGGTGGTGGTCTGCTGTTCCCAATTGTCGTTGGCGGCGAGATCGGTTCGTTCTGCGGATTTGAGGGTGAGAATCGGGTCGGCGAGACGGCCGGGGACATTGAAGACGGCGAGGCCGGGGCCGACGGCGCGGAGGAGCACTTGTTTGCGTTTCGAGCCGGAGATGGAAAAGCCGACGATCATGGCGTTGGCGCCGGTGCCGGCGACCCCGCGGGTCGCGACGTTGACGAGCTGGGTCGAGGGCGAGACGGCGACGGGATTAACCGTGAGCGTGACGGTGTGGCTGTTCACTGTTTCGTCGGGCGTGGAGGCGGAGAAGAAGTAGCGGCCGGCGTCGCCGAGTTGGGCGAGATTGAAATCGAGGCGCGTAGAGTTGTTGATGGTGAAGAGCGGTTCGAAAGTGGCGGCACCGGTGGGCGCAAAATACCAGGTGTAATCGTAGAGAATGGAGCCGAGCACCGTGGCAGAGTCGTTGACGGCGACGGAGAGGCGCGCGGTGCCGGTGACGTTGACGGTCGCGGAAGTGGGCTGGGTGGTGATGACCGGACGTGCGATCGCGGTGCCATAGAGGGCGGCGGCCCCGGCGCGGTCGTCGGCGGCGAGGGTATCGAGGTTACCGATGGTGCTGTTCATGACCGCGGCGACAGCTTGAGCGGGGATGGCCTGATCGGGATGGTCGAGGCCGAGGACGTGACCGAACTCGTGGATGAGGACACGGCGCAGATCGATGGCGGCGCGGCCGGCCCCGCGGTAGGAATTCCAACTCTTGGTGGTGTTCACGAGGACGTCGGCCTCGGTTTTCCGAAATGCGGTGGACGAAAGCGTGATCGCGAGCGTGCGATCGTCGAATGAATCGCCGTAAACGGTGGTTGAAAAGAGGACGTTATTGACGCGGTTGCCGAACGCGGCGGCGGTGACGGTGCTCTCGCTCGAGATGAATTGGACCCGGGTCAGATGGGGGTTCCACTCGTTGAGCGCGGCGGCGGCGACGGCGTTCCATGAGGTGGAGGTGTCGACGAGGGGGAGCGCCGGACTCGCGGGGCGGGTGGCGTCGAGTTGCAGGCGCAGCGGGATTGGGCCCGACGGCCAGGAGTTTCCGACCAGATCAAAGGCGTGGCCCAGCGGTGCACCGAAGGTCGTGAGGACGAGACCCAGCCAAAAAGCGTCGAGACCAGCGCGGGACATGGGGAAGGTAGGCTTAGGGAACGGCCGGGACGGTGGGTCCGGTGACGGCGCGGGAGATCCGGGACTCGAAGTCCTCGGGCGACAGGGCGCGGGCGGGAGACTTTAGGCGGGCGACGACATCGGAGCCGGTGAGCGGAAGGACGACTTCCTCAGGGTCGTCGAGCGGGGTGCGGTTTTCGCGGGCAACATAGTCGCGCTGGGTGGCGGCATCGCGAAGAATGCGGTAGCGGCCGTGGCCGGCGGCGATGAGCGGGCAGTAGGTTTTGCCGTTGCGGGCGACGAAGAGAATCTCGCGATCCCCGAGCGAGAAGGCCGGCATCCCGGGAATGGAGAGCGTGTCGGGGCCGACGGTGCCGCCGAGGAATACGAGCGTAAGGGTGCCGGCTGCGGGGGTGACGCCCTTGAGGGTTCGAACAACCTCAAAGGTGATGTAGGTGCGGATCGGACGGCCGGGGGAGTCGTCGTCGTGGGCGGAGCGGAGGGCGGTGACCTCAGCGCGCACGATGGATTCGGATTCTGCAACCAACTCGGCGAAGGTCGGCGGGATGACGGAGAGGGCGCGGGCGGTGGGCGCGGCGAAGAGGCAGAGGTATACGAAGGGGAGAAGGAGGGAGGGAGAGAGTGAGCGCATGGAGGTGGGGTGAGGGCGGCTGCTGTACATGGGCGGGACGCCCATGCCATCGCGGACCGGCGCGGTCAGGCGGGGTTTCGCTTTTTCCAGGACACGACGATTTGCCGAATGGTTTCTTCGAGGGATTGGGTAATGTCCCAAGCCGGGTAGTGGGCGCGCATTTTGCGAAGGTCGCTATAGTAGCAGATGTGGTCGCCGGCGCGGTTCTCGTTTACGTAGGTGTGGACTTGGGCTTGGCCGGTGAATTTCTCCGCGATCTTAAACGCTTCGAGGATGGAGGTGCTGTTGGCCTTGCCGCCGCCGAGATTGTAGACCTCGCCGGGGCGTGGGGTGGCGACGAAGGCAGCCATGAAGCGGGCAACGTCGAGGGAGTGGATATTATCGCGGACCTGTTTGCCCTTGTAACCGAAGACGCGGTATTCGCGGCCCTCGAGGTTGCATTTCACGAGGTAGGAAAGGAAACCGTGGAGCTCGACGCCGGTGTGGTTGGGGCCGGTGAGGCAACCGCCGCGCAAGGCGCAGGTGGGCAGGCCGAAGTAGCGGCCGTATTCCTGGACCATAACATCGGCGGCAACTTTGCTGGCGCCGAAGAGAGAGTGTTTCGACTGGTCGATGGTAAACGTTTCGGCGATGCCCTCGGCGTAGGCGGGGTCGGCGTAGTCCCAGCGCGTGGCGAGCTCGGTGAGGGCGATGCGGTTGGGGGCGTCGCCGTAGACCTTGTTCGTCGACATGTGGACGAACGGGGACTCGGGCGCGGCTTGGCGGGCGGCTTCGAGGAAATTGAGGGTGCCGACGGCGTTGGTGTCGAAGTCGTCGAAAGGGATGGCCGCGGCTCGGTCGTGGGACGGTTGCGCGGCGGTGTGGACAATGACGGATGGCTTGACCGTCTTGACCAAGGCCAGGACGCCGGCGCGGTCCCGGATATCGAGTTCGTGGTGGACGAAGCCGGGCAGGTCGGCGGCGAGGCGGTTTTGATTCCAGCGCGTATCGCCGGAAGGGCCGAAAAAGACGGCTCGCTGGTTGTTATCAACGCCATGGACGGTGTAGCCGAGCTCGCGGGCGAAGTAGACGCAGACCTCGGAGCCGATAAGGCCGGAGGAGCCGGTGACGAGTAGGGTTTTGGACATGGGGCCTTCGAAAAATCAAAGAGGACCGAAGCGGGACTTGGCCCAAGCGACAAGCCAAGTGAGGGGGTCGCGGAACATCCGGATTTTTTTCCCCTCCTTGAACGAGCGCGAATTGTAGCTGATCGGGATCTCGATCGGGCGGTGGCCGGCGCGGATGAGCTTGATCAGAAGTTCCCAGTCGAGATCGAAGCGGTTGCACGTGAGCGTGATTCCTTGCAGCGCGTCGCGGCGGAAAATTTTATACATCGTGAAAGGATCCTTGAGCCAAATGCCGAGGGAGACGTCGATCAACAGGGTGAAGGTCCAGTGGGCGGAGTTGAGGATAAAGGCGT
The DNA here is from genome assembly GCA_002737275.1 of Opitutia bacterium. Taxonomy (GTDB): domain Bacteria; phylum Verrucomicrobiota; class Verrucomicrobiia; order Opitutales; family Opitutaceae; genus Tous-C4FEB. Next base: position 15,119 of record NSIG01000049.1, on the reverse strand, counting down.
GGAGCGGTTGGTCGTTGAAACTCCGCATAGCGAAGCCGTCGCCGGGGTTGTGGCGTGAGCCGAGCACAAAGGTGTGCGTGCCGGCGGCGAGCGGGAGGAGAAGCTTCTCGTAGTCGTCGAGGGAGTATTCGAGATCCGCGTCTTGAATGAGGATGAATTCACCGGTGGCGCGGGCGAGCGCGTTGCGGACGGCGTGGCCTTTGCCGCGAGGTTTATCCTCCAAGATGAGCGTAACCCGGGGCTCGGCGCGGTAGGTCTCGACGATAGCGCGGGAGCCATCGGTGGAGTTGCTTTCGACGAAGATGAGCTCGAGGTCCCAGCCGGCGACCGTTTTGGCTACAATGGCGTCGAGGGCGGTGCGGAGCGTCGCGGCTTCGTTGAAGATGGGCACGATCACCGAGAGCGTGCGGTGCGGCAGAGGAAGCGGGACGGGCGCATTTGACGACATGACGGAGGGTGATTTAGAGAAGCGGTTTTGTGGCGCAAGGCATTGCGGAGACGCCGTAGGCGAGGTCAATGAGGCGGACCAGCGGGGGGAGTTTCAACGCGATGCGGGCGAGTCGGCGGCGGCCGGGATGGACGAGGCTTTTGATGACTTTGAATTTCACCACACCCGAGTAGCGCACGTGGTGAGGGATCAGGCCGTGGCGTTTGTAGATCGTGCGCAGGCAATGAGGATTGAAGATGCCGACGTGAATCTCCGGCAGGTAGTAGCGGTTGGCTAGGCCGGTACGGCGAGCAACGGGGCAATCGTTATTGCCGGTGGTCAAAAGCAGGAGACCACCGGGTCGGAGCAGGCGCGCCGCGAGGGCGATGACGGGATCGGGATATTCGATGTGTTCGATGACCTCGATGAGACTTATGACGTCGAACTGGTGGTCGGGCAGGGCTCGGATGGCGTCGAGATTTAGGATGCGGAAACCGTCGCGGGTGCGCAGGAGATCGGCGTAGGAGCCAACATCGTGTCCCGTGACTTCGACGGGTCTGGCGCGGCCGGATACGGAAAGAGTTTTGCGGGCGGAGAGAAACTTGAGCAGGCCGCCGGCCCCGCAACCGAAGTCGAGCCACCGGAGCGGTGAATCCGAGTTCGGGGCGACGGAGAAATAGACGGACGCGAGACGCGCAAGGTCGTCGAACTCAAGGGTGCGATCGGTCGCGCGGTAGTCGGTGTATTCGGAGGCGTAGTCGACGTAGGGGTCGGGACCGCGGCCGCGGTAGTAATCGTCGTTGTAGATTTCGTAACCGGCGAACGGATCGACGAAGAGATATCCGCAGSTGGCGCAGCTGAGGTAGGCGAAATCCTGGGTGATGAAAGTGCCGCGCTTTGATCCGCGGGAACGCACGGCGGCGGAGCCGCAGCAGCGGCAAATGGGCGGGGCTGCGACGGGCCTCATGCGTGGCGCTCAGCGCGGCTGGCAGAGGCTGCGGCGGACCGTTCGGCGCGACGAACGAGGTAGCAGGAACCGGCCAAGAGGATCAGGCCGAGCCCGGTGAGATTGAGCGAGAGGGTGAAGCGACGGGGGCGATAGGTGAACTCGATGCGATGCGAGCCGGCAGAGGGGATGACCACGCCTTTGAAGGCGTGGTTGACGCGTAGATAATCTACGCGCCGGTCGTTAAGAGTGACGCGGAAATCGCGATCAAGCCACGCCTCGGTGAGCACGACGAGGCCGGGTCCGGCAGCGTCGATTTCGAGCGCGGTGGTGTTGGTGGTAAGCCGGTAGTTGCGGGCGGGAGTGACCGTGCGACCGGCGAGTTTGGTGGGGATTTCGCTGCGAAAGAGCGGATCATTGCTCTGCATGGCGGCGAAGGGACGGCCGTCGCCCGAGGCGATGAGTTGGGTGAAGTCTTTGGGGGTGGCGTAGGGGGTAAGACGGTCGGTGAAGAAAGCGCGAGGCCAGGAGGTTTCGCTACGGTAGACGTCGAGGTCGCCGATGAAGACGGGCGTCAACTGAGCGCCGAGCAGGCCTTGGTTGCTTCGGTAGTCGAGGTAGTGGCGGACGTTGAGAACGTCGTAGAAACGATGCAGCGGAGGAAATTTTGAAAACTCCTGATAGAGGCGCCAATCCCAGATGCGTTCGAAGCCGCAGGCTTCAATCAGTTCCCGGAAGCGGGGGTTGACCAGGGCATCCGGGCCGTGAATGCCCTCGAGGCGGTAGACGCCATTCCATCCCGGGAAAAAGTTGCCCTGAAAACCGAACGCGCGGCTGGGTTCGGTTTTTTGGTCAGCCCGCAGGGCTCCGATTGCGGGAGATTTGGCGTGGAAATCGGCGCGGACCATCGGGGTGACGACTCGGCCCTCAAAGCCGACTCCGGCGTGCCAACCGTGGCGCCAGAGCATGACGGTGATGCAGGTGACGGCGACGAGCACGGTCGCAGGCGAGGGGCCCCGGGTGAGGATGCGACGTGAGACAAGTATGAACCCGGCGGCGGCGACGAGGAGGACCAGCAAGCTGCCCCAGACGAACGGGCTGTAGGGGAGCGTTTGGCCCCAGTGCAGGTAGGAAAATGTGCTGCGCTGGATGGTCTGCCGGTGGGCGATGTAGGGTAAAACCAAGGCGAATAATAACAGGCTGGCGATGGCGAGATCGCCGTGACCCTCGGGTCGCGCGAGGCGGGTGGACGCTGCGGCGAAACCGACGCCCGCCAGAACGATCAACAGCAAAACGAGGCCAACGCCGAAGGAGTTATCGATATGTGAAACGTTACCGAGGAACGGGAGTTGGACTATCCAAAGTGGCGGAATTAGACCGAAGACGATCGACGCCGGGAGCACGGTCGCGAGAGCGAGACCGAGGACTAGTCGATTTCCGACGGCGCCGCGTAAGTAGACCAGAAAAGCGAGCACGCCGGTAAGCACGAGAAAGTTAGCCGAAGGATTGTAGACCGTCTCGTTCACCCAAAATGGGCGCAGCAGAATTTCGTCGAAGAAACCTAAACCGAGACTCGGGGGCAGTTGGAACGCGGTGGGGACGTTGTAGCCGGTGTAGGAGTTTTTCAGCGCATCGAGAAAGGTGAGCCAGACCGGAGCCGACAGGCAGATGAGAATTATCCCGGCTACGGCGGCGAGACCGACGCGCAGCATGCGCTCCCGTGGGGCGAGGGACGAGACCAGCAGAGCGCAGGCTCCGGCGAAGTTGAGCGTAAGCAGCAACATGTAAGCCTCCTTCACCGTGCCGCTGTGCATGAGCGTCCAGTTGGCGAGGAGCAGCGCCGCGGACCAGCGGGCGGCGCCGGTCCACTGTGGAGCCGAGGCAATCCGCAACCAAGCGTAGAGCACCCACGGCGCGTAGCAGAAACTGAAAAATGCCGGGTGGTTCAGTCGGAATGGAAAAAAGCCAAGGAAATTGGCGGCGAAGGCGACGAGTAACGCGGTGGGCAGATGGCTGGTGAGACGCAGCACGCAAAGACCAAGGCCGCAGGCCAGCAGCCACTTTGCGACGAGGTATTTGATGTCCCACGCCCACGTCGCGCCATTGGCTGCGATCACGAAAAAATGCAACGGGTCGCCGAACATCGATTGACCTTGGCCCAAAAGGATGGCGCCGGAGGAGTTGTAGCGGTTCCAGAGTGGGAGCTCTCCGTCGCGGAAAAGCGCATCGTGTTGGAGCATGGAGAGCGGGATGTGGGACCACATGATGGCGCCGATATCGGCGCCAGAGTGAGCCCCGACCGTGCGGTCGCGATAACCGGGGAGCGTGGGGAAATCTTCGTAAAGAAGCAGAGTGCCGTTGTTGGGCGCGACGATGCTTTTGCCGAGAAAGATAACCGGGTAGCTGCTGGCGACGACGGCGATGACCGCGCCGATCGCGACGGCGCGGGCCGGGCGGGCGGCGAGCCAAGTCCAAACGCGTCGGCAGCGATCGATGACACGACRGAACAACCCAACCAGACCCAGTAAAACGGCCAAGGTGGGCAACGCCCGCAGGGCGAGGGAGCGAAGGTTTTCAGAGAGGCTGGACTGAAGCGTGAAAGGAGCCGCGACTTTCAATCCCAAGATGGGATCGATGGCCGCCGGCTCGGTCACGAGTTCGAGGGTTTCGCCCTGAACGGATCGGGTCGCGATTTGGTTTTCAGGGACGAAGTCATCCGGGGCGAAGCGGCGCACGACCCGGCCGTCGGCGCCGCGAATGAGGGCCTGCGTGAGGGTGATCTTGCCGGCGCGATCTAGCGGATCGAGGCGGAACCCGCGATAGTCGCCGGCCGGCAGGGTAAAGCTCAGGACCTGAGGAGCCGTCCCGCCAACGAGGCTTTCGCGGGCGGAGTCAGCTTCGTTGATCCCGCGGCCGACATCGAAGAAAAGCTGGGGCAGGGCGGCGGTGGCGTTCGTGGCGGTGATTTCGAAGCGGAACTGGGCCTTGACCGGTGCGGCGAAGGGCAGAAACGGAATCGTGACTGCGATGCTGAAGAGAGCGGCGGCGAGAAGGGTAGGCAGCGACAGAAATGATTTCATCCGGAGGCCGAAGTGTCGGGGAAGCGGCGCGGGCGCGACAAGGAATTATCTCTCCGCCGGCCGGCGGCGAGAAAGGGCGTGGGTGGGCCAGTGGGGAGGGCGACCGGGGGGTGCTAGGCTTGGGGCGTGGCGGGCGACGACGACGAACGAGATCGCGGGTAAACCCGCGCCTACAAAAAAGGCCGCCCGGTGAGGGGCGGCCTTGGAGGACGGCGGGTGCCGGTTAGAACTTATACTTGAGGGTCAGCTCGGCGCGGATCGGGAGATCGGCGATGATGGACTCGTTGCCGTAGACGGCATTGGGCGCGCTCCAATTTTTTTGGTCGGTGGCATTGATGACCGCGAGGCGGACCTCGTATTTCTTGGTCGAGTAGAACCCGGTGACATCGAGCGTGTATTGCGCCGGAATCACGAGGGTTCCGACGACGTTGTTGAGGATATCGCTGGTGGCGACGATACCGCCGGTGAGACCGAAGCCGTTGGTGAACTTGTAGGTCGTATTCGCGTTGAAGAGATTCCGCGGCACGCCTTGGCGGCGATAGTCTTTGCCGGGGGCGAGGATGAAGAAGCGGCTAAGGGGCGAGGTGAGCGAGGTATTGCCGACATCGAACTCGGCGCCGTTGACGACGGAGTCGAGGTAGGAGTAGCCGAATGTGGTGTAGAGGTTCTTGGTGGGCTGGTAGTTCACTTCGACCTCGAAGCCCTTGGTTTCAAACTTCCGGACCGAGCGGTCCAGTTGGAGCTGCTCGCGGTTTTGCTGGAAGATTGCGCCGCCGATGAAGCCCTTGCCGCCGCCGAAGGAATATTTGGCCCCGGCCTCGGTGAGGATCGCTTCGCCGCGGAGGGCGGCGTTGGAGAAGTTGCGGTTGCCGCCGGTGGTGAAGCCGCCGCCGTTGCCGACTGCGCCGACCGGATTCTGGCTGTAGTTGTAGGTGACGTAGGTGCCGAGGTCTTTGGAGACCTTGTAGCTGGCGCTCAGGTTGTAGTTCGGCAGGCCGACGATGACGCTGTCACCGGGGAGGAAGCCGGCGAAATCGCGATACTTGATCGACATCAGGTCGACCCGGGCACCGGCATCAAGAGTGAGTTGGTCGTTTACCTTGTAGCTATTCTGGCTGAAGGCGGAGGTCGTAAACACCTTCGATTCGCCGGAGTCGCCGTTGTCGGGCGTGTAGTAGCGGCCGGGCCAGCCGGGGACGGGAGCTTGCGTGAACGGGCTCGGCGAGTTCACCGAGTTGAAGTAGTTGATGAAATTGTGGTCTTTCGTCAGGTCCCAGACGTTGGCGGGTTCGTTGAAGAAATCGTTGAACGCAGACACGTATTGGTAACGTAGGCCGAGACCGCTGTTGGACGAAAAGGCGCCCTTGGTGACGCGGAACTCGGTGCGATTCTCGAAGCTCCAGCTTGGGTCGATGATCTCGGAGTAGGAGTAGGACGACAGCGTGCTGCGGCGGACGTAGCGGAGGAAGCTGTTGTTGCCGATCGCGAAGTCGGGCGACGGGGTAAAGGTCTGGATCGCCTGGCCGTTGTAACTGAAGCCGAAGGAGTGGTCGCCGGGTTTCAGCGAACGGTTGCTGCGGTCAATCTTAACGGTGGGTCCGACGGCGATGCGGTTGACCGCGGGAAAGCCGGAAACAACCCAGCGGGAATTCTGCGGATCGGAGATCGGGGCGGGCGTGCCGGCGACGACGTTGATATTGGAGAACGTGATCGGAGCGCCGGTGGAGTCACGGTAACCAAGGAAGGCGCCGCCGGAGAAGTTCGGCGCCGGATTGTTGTTCACGCCGGTGATGTAGTTGCCGTTGTCGATGAGGTCCTGGGTGACGCGGTTGATACCGAAGTTCTCGACGTAGTCGCCGTAGAAGGCTTCGGAGTTCACGAAGATCTCATACTTGTCGCTCGCGCGGTGGGTGAGGGCGGCGTAGAGGGCCTGCGTGTTCTTGTGGCCATCGACGTAGTAGCTGCCGGACTGTTCGCCGGAGTAGCTGACGCGGTAGGCGGTCTTGGCATCGACGGGAACGTTGTAGTCGGCGGTCCAGCGGTATTGATCGTAGGAACCGATGGTGACCGAGACGGTGCCCTTGCGGCTGTCGAAGGAAGGGCGCTTGGTCACGTAGTCGGCGTAGCCGCCGACGTATTGGGAGGCGCCGTAAACGGCGGTGGCAGGACCCTTGACGATGTTGACCGATTCAACGGCGTTGAAGTTCACGGGCATGCCGTTGCCGTTGCTCGAGAGGCCGATGCGCATGCCGTTCGAGTAGGTGTCGGCGATCTGCGTGCGGATGTCGGGGGTGGTGGGGGCGCCGAAATTGCTCCGGGTGTAGGAGCTGGCGGTGAGTTTGGAGAAGTCGCGCACATCTTGGATGTTGATGGCGGTGAGCTGCTCGCGGGAGATGATGGTGACGTTGCGCGGCGTATCCAAAATGCTGCGGTCGATACCGAAGACGGAATTGAAAGGGCGGGACGTGGGAACGATTTGCTGCTCGATGGGCACGTCGCTGACTTCGAATTTTTCCATGCGAACGGCGTCGGTGGCGGCGGCGGGTGCGGGAGCGGTTTGGGCCGCGAGAGGTGCGGAAAGACCGGCAGTCGCGAGGGCCGCGAGCAGGGCGTGGAGTTTGGTTTTAATCATGGTTTGGTTTGCGTGTAGGCGTGAGAGGAAAWGCACACGATGTGCCACTATCCGAGGATTTTTTCTCGGGATGATGACAGGACGGGTACCGACCCGGAGCGGGCGCAGGGGTCAGTTTGTGCTCCTTAAGCGGGGCGACCGGCGGCGGCGATGCTCCCGGGTTCGAACAGCGGGAGTTGCTGCATCCCTGGGACGGTGACGAGGCCGCGGTCGGTGATGCGGATCTCGGGGATCACGGAGAGCGGGATCAAATTGAAGCCCATGTAGGGCAAGGTGCAGCCGGTGGCGACCCAGGCTTTTTTGAGCTTGGTGGTTTCTTTGGCCACGGCGGTGGCGCGGAGATCGGAGATGAGGCCGGCGACGGGGAGGGCGACTTGGGCGATGATTTTGCCGTCGCGGACGACGCAGACGCCGCCGCGCAGTTTTTTGACGGTGGTGAGGGCGAGCTGGAGGTCGGCCTCGTTGGTGCCGGCGAGGATGATGTTGTGGGCGTCGTGGCCGACGGAGCTGGCGACGGCACCGGCCTTGAGGTTGAAGTCGCGGAGGAGGCCGTGGGCAACGGCGCCGGATTTGCCGTGGCGCTCGACGATCGTGACGAAGCAGAGGCGATGTTGCGCGAAGAGATCGGCCCACGTCTCGCCGGGCTTGGGGGCGAGAGCGACTTTTTCGTGGAAGAGAATGATGCCGGGGAGGGCGGTGCGGATGACGTTGGCTGTGACGGGCGCGGTCGGGAGGGCGGGCGTGAGGGTGAGTTTCTTGGCGGGGAGCTTGACGGTCTGATACGCGGCGCGGGGATAGCGGTAGCGTTTCGAAAGGGCGCGATCAAGGAGCGGGGTGATCTTGCGGTTTTTGACGACGAGCTCGCCGCCATACCACGTGCATTGGGGCTCGAGGGCGTCGTTGAGCAGGACGATGTCGGCGCGGCGGGCCGGAGCGAGGCCGCCGATCTCGCCGTCCATCCCGTAGCGGGTGGCGGGGTGGAGGGAACCCAAACTCCATGCCGTTGTGGGTTTGAGGCCGGCGACGACAGCTTGGCGGGCGACCCAGTCGAGGCCGAAGAGGAAGAGATCATCGGCGTCGCGGTCATCGGTGCAGACGCAGACGCGCTTGGGGTTGGCGCCAAGCTCGGTGACGGCCTTGATCGCGTGCGGAAGCGAGTGCCAAGGAGTCGTGGGCGGGCCGCCGCGGAGGAAGATCCAGACGCCGGCTTCAAGGAAATCGTCGCCGATCTCGCGGTCGATGGCCTCGTGGGTGTCGGTGATGCCGGAGGCGGCGCCGGCGGTGACGAATTCGCGGCCGTAGATGTGGCCGCAGATGGGGCGGCCGCGTTTGAGGGCGGCGGCCATGATCGCGTGGCTGCGTGGGTCGCCCATGGCGACTTGGACGAAGTCCATTTTCTCGCCGAGGGCCACGGCCTCCGGGTAGCGGTCGAAGAGCTTGCCGATTTTGGCGGCGGTGAGATCGCCGCCGGCGGTTTCGAATTGGGGCGAGGTCGCGGGCACGGTGGAGGGGACCGTGAGGAAAATGGAGAGTGGGGCTTGGCGGGCATCCTCCAACATCCACTCGATGCCGGCGGAGTCGCAGACGTTGCCGATTTCATGGCTGTCGCAGAAAATCGTCGTCGTGCCGTTGAGCAGAGCGCCCTCGGCGTAGGCGCACGCGGTCATCATCGAGCTCTCGATGTGGATATGCGGATCGACGAGGCCGGGAGCGAGGATGCCGCCGGCGGCATCGAAGAATTTGGCGCGGGCGAGCTTCGGGAAAATTTTTCTGGCGGTGCCGGCGGGTTTGACGGCGGCGATGCGGCCGGCCTTCAGCCAGATCTCGCGGTCGGCGTGGAGGCGCTCGGTGTAAGTTGAAAGCAGGCGTGCGCCGGTGAGGACTTGATCGGGGAGTTCGCGGCCCATCGCGACGGCGGCGAGGGTGCGGGTGAGCGTGTGGAGCGGGGCGACGGAGAAACGGGTAAGGGACATCTTAAGGTTGAGCGTTGAGCGATGAAGGTTGAGAGATCGGAAGCAGTCGGCGGAGGACGAGGGCTACGACAGCGGTTAGCAGGGCGAGGGCCAACGCGAGCGTGGCGACGAGTTGGCCGTTTTTCGTGAGTTGCCAGGCCCAATAGGAGCCGGAGGCCAGCTCGATGGGTTCGGAGAAGGCGAGCCAGCGGGCGGAGTCGGGTGAGCGGGCATAGATCACAAACGCGCGGTCGGGGGCGCGGACGTAGGCGGCCCGCCACGTGTCGCCGGGCGTCTGGTCGGGGACGATCGAGGCGAGAGGAATGCCGGTGGCGGCGTCGCGCAGTTCAAGGGTGGTGCCCGGTGTGCCGGCCGCGCCGGCGGTCTCAAATTTTAGCCAAGCACCCAAAGGAGCCCGAATGGGCGCGCTGGTGAACTCGCGGGGGTTGGAGGCGGCGTCGGCGGCGAAGGAGCCCCACGTTTGACGATAGATCAGCGGATGGGTGGACGGGGAAAGCCCGGGGGCAGGAGGGTGGAGATTCTTCGGATCGGACGGGGCGAAGGTGGAACGCCTGGCAGTGATGGGCAGGGGAGGGCGGACCGTGGCCGGCATCGCGGCGCGAAGGGCGGGGGTGCCGATGCGAACAAGAAATGAGCCGGCGCCGGGGTAGGGAATCTCGTCGTGATCAAGGTGCTTGGTGTCGCCGGTGTAGAGATAGTTGCGCACGTTGATCTCGCAGTAGTCGTGGTAGACTTTCACGGGTGGCAGCTCGATGACGAAGATGCGGGTGAGCTCGGATCGCGCACCCCAAACGAAGATACCGACCCACGCGAGTGCGGCGAGCGCGAGGCTGCGGCGGGCGGGGCGGGACAGCAGGTCGGGCGTGGCCAGCCAGACGAGGGCAAGGGCGTTGGCGACCAGGCCGAAGACCAAGGTGTCGATGTAGCGCGAGGCGGGCGCCGGCCCGCCGGCGCCGCGGGCGTAACCGGTGGCGACGAGTTGGAGCCAGACCCAGACGCCGAGGCCGAGAACGAAATAGCCGAAGGCCCGAGAAGGAGCGGTGAGCGGGCGCGGGGAAAATACCGCGCGGACGACGAGCCACGTCCACGGCAGCCAAAGCATCAGAGCAAACCAAGGACTCGACGGCGCGGGCCACTGGAGACTTTGGATAATCGTGGAGGCGAAGTCGGAAAAATTTTTTGCCTTCAGCACCTCGTGCGGAGGAAACTCGTAGCGGCTGAACCAGCCCGCCAGCGCGGCGGCGGTGCCCAACGCGAGCGTGGGCACAGCAGAGTTGAAGGTGCGCTCGCGCCGAAGCCATTGCACGCCGAGCAGGCCGATCACGACGACGGCGCCGAAGAGACCGGAAGCCATGCTGAAGAGGCCGAGAGCGGCGGCGGCAGCACCGAGCCACCAGCGGCGGGAGAACGGGGCGTTAAACGGCAACAGGGCGATGGCGATCAGGGCCAGGCCGACCAAAAAAAACTGCTGCGAGTGGAAGCCGCCGAGAATGTTTTGCCACGCAAACGGGAAACCGAAAATGAAGCCGAGAAAGGCGGTGAACGGCGCGAGCCAGCGGCGGTCAAGGTGGCGACGCGCGAGGATAAAAAAAGAGACGGCGATCGTCGCCGGGAAAAGGGCATTGCACACCGCTTCGAGGCGCTGGTCCCAATGGCCGTTGGCGAGGGTGAGGCCGAGATTGAGGAGCTTGGTGAGGACGACGCGGTGCTCGTTGTGCGGCGTGAACAGCGCGCGGAGGAAGTGGTCGTCGTTGAACCACGGGGCGAGGAGCTGGAGGCCCTCGGCGTCCCATTGATCCCACTCGGGCATCGTCATGCCGTAGCGGTGAAACACGGTCCAGCGCACGCCGAGGATGAACGCGAACAGACAGCAGGCGAAGGCGGCGGGCGAGAACGTGGCGAAGGTTTTTTTGAGCACGGACGAAGCGAGGGGCGCGATCAAAACGGTCAGGACCGGGCGACGGCGAACAGATTGTAATAGGCTTGGGTGCCCTCGGAGGTCTTGAGCGGATGGGCGGTGTGGAAACCGACTTCGACGTGAGGGTAAAACTCCCGGAGCAACGCGCCGAGGCTCCAGCGCGTGAAGAAATTTTTATGGTCGGCTTCGAGCATGTGCCACGGCACCGCGAGGTAGTTGTGCAGGTACGCGATGAGCTCAGCGTTGGGCACGGAGACGATCAGCCGGCCGGGGGCGACGCGACGGATCTCGGCGAGGAAGGCGCGGGGCTCGGCGATATGTTCGAGCACCTCGATGCACAGTGCGGCGTCGAATGCACCGTCGGTGAACGGCAGGCCCGAACCATCAACCTGGGTGTGCGGCAACCCGGCGGCAGCGAGAGCGGCGCAATCGGTGGGTTTCATCTCGGCGCCATGCCAGTCGTAGCCGGCGGCGCGGAGTCGGGTGCCATACCAGCCGAGGCCGCAGCCGACATCGACCACGCGGACGGGAGGTGGTCCAAGGTAGCGTTGGGCAAGGGTGAGCATCTCGCCGCTGCCGACGGCGAGCGAGGGACCGGAGCCGTAGATGTGTTCGCGGTTGTGGAGGGCGACGAGCTCAGGCGTGAGGAGAACGCCGAAGGGATTCTGGCGGTGGTCCTGGTAGATCACGTGAATCGAATGCTCGACGAGCGTGATGGGCGGGCCGCCGTCCCTGAGGTGCACGAGGACGGCGAAGCGACCGGCGCCGCCGAATTTGGCCCGGTCGGCGTAGCCGAAGAAACGAAAGGCCGTGGCGGCCGTCGGGGGTAAGGCGTGGGTGGCGTTGACGTCGGCGCGCACGGTGAGCTGCGTGGTCGAGCCGATGGAGACGCCGTTTAGCAGTGCCTCGACGGAGACGATGTTTGACTGGTCCGCGCCGAGGTAGATCCAGCCCTCGACCGGCAGAGCGAGCGGGTCGCACGGAGCGTCGGCGAGCGGGGTGTCGAGGGCGGCTAGCATGGAGCGGCAGCTCGGCGGGAAAGGCTCATCCGACTTGGCTCTATGGCGCCCAGGGGCGCGGGGGCGCGGCGAGGGTGAAGTCGGTCAATTCGAGCGTGAGGTTCGGATTGTAGGCGGGGTCGTGCTTCAGCTCTAGCTCCCAACGCTTCATCATCGTCTCGACCTCGCCGCGGAAACGTTCGTGTTTCTCGGGCGTGTCCTCGACGCCGCGGCTGGCCGATTCGTGGTGGTAAAGTTCGGCGAACGGCGTCCAGAGATTGAGGTAACCGGCGGCGCGGACTCTGAGGCAGAAGTCGACGTCGTTGAAGGCGACGGCGAGGGATTTTTCGTCGAGACCGCCGACTTCATCGAAGACGGATTTGCGAATGACGAGGCAGGCGGCGGTGACGGCGCCGTAGTTTTGGACGAGACGGGCGCGGTTGAAGACGCCTTCGGTGTTTCTCGGGAAGTCGCGGAAGGCGTGGCCGGCGACGCCGCCAAGGCCGATGATGACACCGGCGTGTTGGATGGTGTCGTTGGGGTAATACAGCATCGCGCCGACGCAGCCGATCTGCGGGCGCAGGGCTTGGGCCACCATCTCGTGGAGCCAGTCGGCGTGGATGACTTCAAGGTCGTTGTTGAGCAGGCCGAGGACAGTGCCGTTGGCCTGCTTCGCCGCGAAGTTGTTGATCGAGCTGTAATTGAACGGAGCGTTGTAGGGAACGACGCGGACGGATTTTTTGACGGCGACCGTTTTGAAATAATCGAGCGTGGCGGGATCGTCGGAGCCGTTGTCCACGATCAGGATCTCGTAGTTCGGGTACGTCGTTTTTTCGAGGATGCTGTCGACGCAGCGCTGGAGAAACTTCAGGCCGTTGCGCGTGGGGATGAGGAGCGAGACGAGCGGCGGTTGGGCGGGCAGCGGATATTTGACGCGCCAGTGATCGCCGGGGACGGGGATGAGTTCCACCGGCTGCTTGAGGCGGGCGAAGTGATCGGTGAGGGCTTTGTGGGCGGCTTTGACCGGATAATTCTTTTCGCTGGAGAGAAGGGCGGTGGAGCCGGGAATGGCGCGCCAGTGATAGAGAACTTTCGGGATATGGCGGATCTTCGAAAAATCAGGCATCAGGCTGACGACGCGCAGGGCGAGGTCCCAGTCTTGCGAGCCCTCGTAGCCAAGGCGAAAGCCGCCGGCTTGGCGCATCAGCGAGGCGCGATAGACGGTGAGGTGCGACGTGTAGTTTTGCGCGAGAAAGAGGTCGGGCAAGAAGTCGGGTTTGAAGTAGGGCTCGTGGCGGTGGCCTTCCTCGTCGATTTTGTCTTCGTCGGAGTAGAAAAAATCGGCGGTGGGATCGGCGTTGTGCGCCATCGCGATCTCGTAGAGCGCGTTAGGCGTGAGCTCGTCGTCGTGATCGAGCAGGGCGATGAAGTCGCCGGTGGCGAGGGCAAGGGCGGAGTTGGACGCGGCGGAGATGTGACCGTTTTTTTCGCGGAAGCAGACTTTGATGCGGGGATCGGCGGCCGCGTAGTGCTCAAGCAGCGGGCGGACGTGGGGCGCGGTTGAAGCGTCGTCGGCGAGGCAGAGTTCCCAGTTGGAGTAGGTTTGCTCGCCGACGGAGGCGATGGCTTTGGTGAGCCATTTTTCCGGGGTGTTGTAGACGGGGACGAGAACGGAGATGAGCGGACGGCGTGGGAGGTGGCGGCTGCTTTCGCGTTGGGCGCTGAGACGGTCGTTGGTGAGGGTGTCGTAGGTGGTGACCCAGCGCTCGTAGGAGGTGAGCTCGGCGACATCGAAACCGGCGCCAACGTTGAGGTCGTTTTTGAAAAAAACCTGCCAGCGGCCCTGGTGGTCGCCGACTTCGAGGACGATGTGAGTATCACCGTCGCGGAGTTCGACTTCGACCTTCCAGCCGCAGTATTCGGCCTGGGGGCGGTCGCGGACGGAGGCGAGGACATCCATGCGTTTGAGTCCGTAGGTGCCGGGGTAGGAGCGACCGTTGATGATGGCGCGAATGTGTTTGAGCGAAGTGCCATCGTCGGCGAAGCACCAGCCGCGGAGAGAGAGCTTGCGGGGAGCGAAGCCCCAGCGGTTGGGGTAATCGACGCTGTAGGGTAAGGCGCGCTGGGCGGGCGCGTGGAAGGCGGTGAGATGCGTGGGCAGCGCGGGCAGTTCGGGCTTCGGGAGCGGCGAGGAATCGGCCGGCGCGAGTGGCGCGGCCGGGCGGCGGGGATCGAGGAACTTGCGGCGGAGGGAACGGAGCGGCGCGGTTGCTTTCCACGAGAAGCTGGACTGGAGCTGGCGGATTTTCTCGTCACGTTGGCGTATGACGTCTTCGCGTTGGCGGATGGTCGCGAGTTGGTCGCGAAGGCGTTCGCCGACTTGGGCGATGGCTTGGGCGCTGGACTCGGCCAGAGCGGCACCCTGAGCGCGGAGCTCGTTGATCTGATGGTGGGCGAAATCGATCTGGTTATGAAGTTGGCTGCGGACGCCCTCGAGCCGATCAATCTCGAGGTCGAGGGCGGTCATCTGTTTGCGCGCAGAGGTGAGAAGAGTCTCGGCTTGATGGCGGAGTGTTTCGCTGCAGGCGAACTGGGGGCGGAGGGAATCGAGTGCCTTTTGAAGATTGTCGGCGTGTTGGCGAGTGGCGGCCTGTGCGGCCTCAAGCTGGGCGGCGTGGGCGGCGGCGTCACGGCGAGTCTGGGTGAGGGCGGTTTCGAGATTGGCGGCGTGGGTGTGGGCGGCGGTAAGCGCGGTCCCAAGGTTGTCAGCGTGACCTTTGGAAGCGGCGCGGGCTGCCTCCATGTTTTGCGCGTGGGTCTGGGCATCGCGGCAGGCACGTTCAAAATTGAGGGCTTGGCGCTCGGCGAGTTCGGCGCGGAGGCGCTCATTGGCGACGACGGCCTGTTGCTCTTCAAATCGGCGGGCGATGGGGCCGCGGGCGGAGTCGAGCGAGAGTTCGAGTTGGCGAACGAGGAGATCGAGGCCTGCGAGTTCCGCGGCGGCGTCGGGCGGAAGTTGAGCTTCGATGCGGGCGGCGAGGATGGAGGTCTCGGTGGCGAAGGGATCCCGGGCGGCGGACCAGTCTGCGAGGGGTGGACGCGCGAGGGTCGCGGTGTAAAACGCGGTGAGGGCTCGGGTGTTGGC
>NSIG01000005.1 GCA_002737275.1 Opitutia bacterium | reverse complement strand
GCTTCCGGATGAGTTGCTCGCTTGTCATCGTGCCCTGGCCTTCGGGGATCGGATCGCCTTCGTCTTCGCCGCGATCCGGTTTTCGAATCCAAATAAGTATGTGCAACGGCGCAAAGCCTGAGCGCAGATCGTTGGGGTTGGCGCCGGCATCAAGCAGGAAGCCCGCGAGTTCAAAATGCCCGTTCTCCACCGCCATCGTCAGCGCACCGGATCCTTTTCGCGGGTGCTTCCGGGTCAGCTTCATCGTCGGTTCCGTCACCGCGTTCACATCAACGCCCGCCTTTAAAAATGCCGACACGATCTCGAGCTGTCCCGCTCGGACCGCAAACAACAGCGGCGTGAACCCCGTGGCCAAGGGCGTCCGAAAATCCGCTCCCGCCGCGAGCAACGCCTCGATGACCGCCAGATGGCCTTCGGCCGCCGCCCACATCGTCGCCGTCTGGCCGTCCGGCAGTTTCGCGTCGATCCCCGCGCCGCGGGCCAACAGCACGTTCACCACCGCCACTTTGCCCGTGCGGGCCGCCGTCATGAGCGGCGTCTCGCCGCCGTGAAGCGCCGTGTTCGGATTGGCGCCGTTGGCGAGCAGCAGTTCGGCAAACTCCGCGTGGCCGTTCGTGCAGACGAGCGAGAGCGGCGTCACGCCATAGCGATTCGTGATCTCGGCCGTCGCTCCGGCGGCGAGCAGAGTTTTCCCGGTCTCAAGATCGTCGTGATACGCCGCCCAATGGAGCGCCGTCATGCCGTCAACCTGCGCGACGTTGACGTCGGCGTTCGCCGTTTTGGCGAGCCGCCCGCGCAGGGCCGCCGCGTCTTTTCGCTCGGCAGCGTCGGCAATCGGCGCGGGCGAGGCGTTTGCGTTCGCCCCGCCCAACATCAGGCCGGCGGCTAAGATCAGGGAGCGCGAGCCCGGCACCAACCGAAGCCGCCTCACCGGCGAAAACGCTTGCCGACCGCCGGTCATACCGAGAGCGGTTGAAAAATTTCGTCCATCTTGCCGCTGCTGTCGCCGAAGCGGTCCAACTTCACCCCGACTTTGTCGAGGAGCGAGAGGTGGAGATTTGCGAGCGGCGTGGGCTCTTTGTAACGGATGTGTCGGCCGCCCTTCATCCCGCCGGCCGCACCGCCCGCGACGAGCACGGGGAGATTGGTGTGATCGTGGACGTTCGGATTGCCGATGCCGCTGCCATAAAGCAGGAGCGAGTGATCGAGCAGCGTGCCGTTGCCTTCGGGCGTAGCCTTGAGGCGTTCGAGGAAGTAAGCAAAAAGCGACACGTGAAACGCGTTGATCTTGGCCATGCGCGCGACCTTCTCCGGGTCGTTCCCGTGGTGGGAAAGCGGATGGTGCGGATCGGCTACGCCCGTCTCGGCGACATAGGTCCGATTGCTGGTCTCACGCGCGAGCTGGAAGGTCGTGATCCGCGTGATGTCGCCCTGCATCGCGAGCACTTGGAGATCGAACATCAGGCGCGCATGGTCGGCATACGAAGCGGGCACGCCCAGCGGGCGATCCAGATCGGCCGGGAGATTGTTTTTCGCGACATCCGCCTCCGCCTTCTGGATGCGGCGTTCCACCTCACGCACCGTGTCGAGATACTCGGCGACCTTGGCCCGATCAGCCGGCCCAAGATTCCGGCGCAGGCTCGCGATGTCCTCAGTGATCCAATCGAGCAGACTCGCCCGCTTGCGCAACGCCGCTCGGCGCTCGGCCAGCGAGCCGCCTTCGCCGAAGAGCCGTTCAAAGACGATGCGCGGGTGCGCCTCCGAGGGCAGCGGCGTCGTCGGCGAGGACCACGAGAGATTATTTTGGTAAACGCAGGCGTAGCCGTTGTCGCACTGGCCGGTCGTTTGCAGCATATCCATCGAGAGCTCGAGGGACGGGAGCTGGGTCGCGTGCCCGATCTGCTGCGCGGCGATTTGGTCGGCGGTCGTGCCGAGATAGTAGTCGGAGCTTTCGGTGTGCTTCGCCTTGGCGGCGCTCAAAAACGCCGCGTTCGAGGTCGCGTGGGATCCGGGGTAGGCCGTGCGCAGCTCAAGGTTTGTAATCGCCGTGACGTGGCTCTTCACGCTTTCGAGCGATTTCAGAATCGGTGACAGCTCGCCGAGTTTTCCATCGGTGCCGCCGGGCGTCCATCGGCCGATGTCGCAGCCCATCGGCATAAAAATGTAACCGAGCCGCTTCACCGGCAGGGCCACCGTCGCGGACGCGGCAGTGGCGGCGGGAATCATCGCATCGAGCAACGGGAGCGCCAAGGAGGCGCCCATTCCGCGCAAAAACGTCCGACGGGGCAGGGCTTTTTTTGTAATGATCATGGGGTCTTCCTCATTTGAAACGGGGTGCTGTTCACGATACCGAGAATTAGGGCGGAGAAACGAAAATCCTCCGCACTAGCACGTCGGAGTATTTGCCGAATCGCCGGCGCGTCAAACGGCTCGACGCCGCGACCAAGTGCGTAAATCAGGAGCTTTTCCGTCAAAGCACCCGCAAAATGATCCGGGCGTTGCAACAGGGCGCGCTCGAGTGCGGCTACGCCGACAAACGTGCTGCCGTCCGCCAAGCCGCCCGAGGCATCGACCGGCTGACCGCCCTCCGCCGACCGCCAGCGGCCCACCGCGTCGAAGTTTTCCAGCGAGAACCCGACCGGGTCCATCACGTCATGGCAGCTCGCGCACACGGGATTCGCGCGGTGGGCCGCGAGCCGGGCCCGCATCGGCAAAAAGGATGAGACGGTGTTGTCTTCCAGCGTCGGAATGTCGGGCGGTGCCGGCGGCGGCGGCTCGCCCACGATATTTTTCAAAACCCAATGCCCGCGGATCGTCGGCGAGGTGCGCGTCGCGTAGGAGGTCACGGTCAAAATGCTCCCATGCCGCAGCAAGCCGCCGCGCGGCCGATCCGGCTCACCCGAAAACGACACCCGCCGGAAGCGGGGGCCGTAGATGTGCGGAATGCCGTAGTGTTTCGCGAGGCGCTCGTTGAGGAACGTGTAATCCGCGCTGAGCAAGTCGGTGACGCTGCGATCTTCGCGCAGGATGCTTTCGAAAAACAGTTCCGTCTCTTGGCGCAGAGCTTGGCGCAAGTTGTCGTCGAAGTCGGGGAACAACCGCAGATCGGGCGTGGCCGCTTCGAGCTTGCGCAGATACAGCCACTGGCTCGCAAAATTCGTCACCAAACTACCCGAGCGGCCGTCGGCCAGCATCCGTCGAACTTGCGCCTCCAACCGCTTCGGTTGCCGCAGTTCGCCCCGCACCGCCGCCGCGATCAATTCATCATCGGGCAGACTGCTCCAGATGAAGAACGCTATCCGGGACGCCAGTTCGAGGTCGCTGACCCGGTAGACCGATCCCGCCGCGAGCCCGACCGGGTCCTCTTCGACGCGGATCAAAAATCGCGGACTCACCAAGACCGCCGTCAGGGCGCCCTCGATCCCGGCTTCGAAGCCGTTTTCATCCCGCGCCTCCCGGAAAAACTGCAACGGTTTGCGCAAATCGTCCTCCGCGACCGGCCGGCGATACGCGCGGCGGATCAGGGGAGTCAGAATCTCGCGGGCGCGGGCATCCTGCTCAGCCACGGTCGCGGCCGCCGCGAGCGGTTTCGCATCGCCAAAAATCGCGCGCCGACTCTCCGACTCGCCCGGCCCCTGCGCGTCAAACGGCCCCGTGATCGTCACCTGAAAAAGCGCCGGCGCCGTGCGCGGGTGCCGGTGCATGTTAAACCGCGCCAAAAACGGCAACCGCTCCGTCTCAATCAACGCCGAGGGATTTTTGATAAACGTCACCCCCACGTCACGAGCGCCCGCCTTCACCGGCACCCGAAATTTGAGATGCGCATCCACGCCCTCCGCGTTCTTGTCGCTCCCGGTCGGCTTGACCGTAAAGAGCCTCACGCGCTCCCGATCGATCAACACCTCGACTTCGTGCGGCTTGCGCAGTCCTTCCACCTGCTCGTTGCGGTCACGCTGGAGTCGGATCTGTATCTCGTAGCTCCCATCTTGGGGAAAGACATAGGGAATCAGCGTCCCGCCGCGCGTGCCCGGCGGCAGCCCCGCGAGGCGCTCTTCCTGCGTCAGATCGGCCCGCACGCGAAAGGTGTCTCCACCCGGCACCTTGCGCGGCGTTCCGATCGCCAGCCGCGCGATCTTTTGCGCGGCCGAGACGTAGCGATCCAGCAAGGTCGGAGAGAGATTTCCAACGGTGACGTTGTCGAAACCGTGACTTGGTTCGTCGTTTGGCATCAACGTGGTCGCATCGACTTCGAGCGCGAGCAAATCGCGGACGGCGTTTTGATACTCCGTGCGATTCAACCGGCGAAACGTGTCCGTGCGCCCCGGATTAGGCGCGGTGGCGGCGGCCAGATCGAGCGAACGCTCCAGCTCCGCCACGACCCGCTTGTAACTCTCCGCATCCGGCCGCTCATCGGCGATCGGCGGCATTTGCCGATGGTCGAGCTTACGCAAAACCTTCTCCCAGACCGCCGGATTCGTCGCCGGATTTTTCGCGTCCAAACCTTCCAGCGAAAACTTGCCCTTCCGAATCCCGTCGTCGTGGCAATCGATGCAAAACCCTTGGATCAACTTTTCGGTCGGATGCGCCGCCGCGCCGCTGTTCTGCGCGAAGCCCACTGACACCCCGATCACGGCTAGGCCGGCGAGAACGATCAAACGCGGCCATCCAAACCAAAAAATTAAAGCAATCTGCGGCATAGGGGCGGGGTCGCGGGGTTCAAGATAACGTTACAGCTAACGACAAACTGTTCCGAAATTCGGTTCGGAGAAAATAGCAAAATTTTTCACCGCCCACCCCCGTCTCCACCTTCCCCGCCTCACTTCCGCTTCACCACCAGCACGTCCCCGCCCTTCGTCGCGTCGAACGACCCGTCCCATTTCGCCACCACCAGCGTCGCTACGGCGTTGCCGATGAAATTCGTGATCGCCCGCGCTTCCGACATGAAGCGTTCCACCCCCAGAATCAGCGCCATGCCGGCCACCGGAATTTTGTCCTTCGCCGCCAGCGTCGCGGCCAGCGTAATGCACCCGCTCCCCGTCACCCCGGCCGCACCCTTCGAAGTAATCATTAACACGAGCAGTAGCTTACCCTATTCCGATAAAGTGAGGTGGGTATCTGTGGCCTGCGCCACGAACAGCGCCGCCATCGTCAAATAGATCGATGTGCCGTCCAAATTAAACGAGTAACCCGAGGGCACCACGATGCCTACCACCGGCCGCGCGCACCCCGCGTGCTCCATCTTGTGCATCAATCCCGGCAACGCCGTCTCCGACGACGAAGTGCCCAGCACGATCAGCAACTCCTCGCGGATTTACCTGATGATTCTCCAGACACTGAAGCCGTTGAATCGCGCGATCAGTCCCAACACGGCGAAGACAAACACCGCGCACATCAGATAAACACACGCTCGCAGCGCCTCGAGCGAGACCAGCGACTTCAACCCGTATTTACTGATGGTGAACGCCATCGCGCCGAACGCCGCCGCCGGGGCCAGTTTCGTCACCATCGTTACGATGCCGAAAATTACCCAGGACACTTCGTTGATCAAATTCAGCACCGGTCGCCCGTGCTCGCCGATCTGCCCCAGCGCGATCCCGAACAAGACCGCAAGCAGCAGCACCTGCAAAATTTCCCCCTCCGCAAACGCCCCTACAAACGTGTTGGGAATGATGTGCAAAAAAACTCCGCCGGCGACTGTCCCTGTATCGCCGCCTTAGCGCAGCCAGCCACCGCCTTCGCATCGAGCGTCGCCGCGTTTGCATGCACGGCCGCGCCCGGTTCGAACACGTTCGCCACCACCAGCCCGATCACCAGCGCCAACGTCGAAACCACTTCAAAATACAACAGCACCTTGACGCCCACGCGCCCGACTTTTTTCAAATCGCCCATGCCGGCCAACCCTACCACCACCGTCGCGAAAATGATCGGCGCGATCAGCATCTTCACGAGCTTGATGCATCCGTCACCCAGCGGCTTGAGCGACGCGCCGAAATCGGGCCACACGTAGCCTACCGTCACCCCCACCACGATCGCCACGAGCACTTGCAGGTGGAGCGTGTTGCGTTTTGCCGGCAGGCCTGGGTTGGCTAGGGTAGACTGCGTCCGCCGAGCGAACATCAGCGGTCGCACCCGGCGCAACGGTGAATCTCGATCAAACCCGATTGTTGCCTCCCACGCGACCCGCCTGCCCTGCTCCGCACTGCGTGCCCTAGAATTTCGGTCCCGCGCTTGCCCGTCCCGCGCGGCCACCTCAATTTTCTCCCACCGTGACCCTCGCCGCCAAACTCCAAACCCTCGTCGACGACTTCGCCCCCATCGACGACCTCCAAGAACGCCTAACCCTCGTCGTCGACCGCGCCCGCCGCCACCCTCCGCTGCCGGCCGAAACCCGCATCGACGCCCACCGCGTGCTCGGCTGCATTTCCGCCGTCTGGCTCACCGCCGAGGTCCGCGATGGCCGGCTGCACTTCCACGCCGACGCCGACTCGCCTCTCGTGCGCGGCCTCGTCGTCTTCCTCGCCGTTTTTTTTAACGACAGTCCGCCCGCTGAGATCGCCGCCAGCGAAACCGATCCCTTGGCCGCCCTCGACCTGCTCAAGAATCTCTCCCCCACCCGCCGCAACGGCCTCACCGCCGTCCGCCAACGCATCCGCGCGCTCGCCGAACTCCACCTGTAAGGAGCGGTCTCCAACCCACTCTCCCCGGCCCACGCCGACCCTCCCAGCTTTCTCTCCGCCATCTGCTTTTCCGTGTATTCCGTGTGTTCCGTGGGCCCCAAATCCGATTCCGACTGTCGTGTCTTTCGTGTGGTTCATGGTTAACCTTTCATTCTCTCCCGCCGAATGCTCTTCGACGCCCACAACCACCTCGCCTCGCCCGCGCTCGCACCGCATCTCCCGCAAGTTCTGGCCGACCTCACCGCCGCTCGCGTCACCCATGCGGTCGTCAACGGCACCGAGGAATCCGACTGGTCCGCCGTCGCCGCGCTTTGCGCTGCGGTCGCTCAACCCTCACCGCCGCTCCCTCAACTTTCGCTCCTGCCGTCCTACGGTCTTCACCCTTGGGACGTTGGAAATCGTTCTCCCGCGTGGCTCGAAGCCCTTCGAACCCACCTCGTCTCCGATCCCCGGGCCGCGGTCGGCGAAATCGGCCTCGACCGCTGGATGCTTGACCGTGCCCGCCCGGATGACCCGCGCCTCGCCGGCCTCCGCCGTGCTCCGCTTGACGAACAAGTCACCGTTTTCAAGGCACAGCTCGATCTCGCCGTCACCTTGGATCGAACCGCCACGATTCACTGCATCGATGCCTTCGGCCTCCTTCTTGAAACGCTCCACTCCGTCCCGCTTTCCCCGCGTGGTTTCCTGCTTCACGCCTACAGCGGCTCCGTCGAACTCGTCGCCCCGTTCGCCGCCCTCGGCGCCTGTTTTTCCTTCAACGCCGCCTACCTCGCCCCGCGCCATGCCCGGCTCCGCGAGCTTTTCAGAAACATCCCGCTCACCCGTCTCCTCATCGAGACCGACGCCCCCGCGATGCTCGCGTCAAACCCCCACGCGCCGTTCTCCCTCGCCGCCGACCCCGCCTTAAATCATCCCGCGAATCTCGCCGCTTCCTACGCCGCACTCGCGCACCTCCGCGAAATTCCCCTCGTGGACCTCACCGCCTTAGTCGCGGCCAATTCTCACCGTCTGTTCCTTCATGCCTAGCCTGCCGCCCGCCGGACCTGCGCCCCACTTTCACCTCATCCTCGCAGAATTCGTTGCGCCAAACGGCGCAACAAATCGTGATTGTCGGCAAACACCTGCTTGGCCGCACGGTCGAAATCCGCGTCCGTCACAAATTACCCGCCGTTCTCCAAATGTGGGAGGCGGCTGCTCTTCAGATTTATGAGAAGCCAAAACAAAAGCCCTGCCCTACGCTCCCTCACACGTAGAACCGCCGCTCACGCCGATAATACTCCAGCGTCCGCGCCAGCGCCGTGCGTAGATCCGTCCGCGGTTTCCAGCCAAGCATCCGCGCGATCTTCCGGTCGTCCGCAAAGTAGTCGCCGATATCGATCTTCTTTCGGTCCGCGGGAAACTCCCGCACCACCATCGCCCCGCCGCCGTTCTCCTCGATCATCAGCTCGGCGAGCGCCTGCAGCGTCACCGGCGGCGGCCCGCCCAGATTGAACACCTCGCCCACCGCCGCCTCGTTGGCCGCCGCGAGCAAGAACGCCTCCACGGCATCGTCCACGTAGGAAAAATCCCGGCGCTGCTCCCCGCCCCAGACTTCGATCGGCTCGTCTTCGAGCAACCGCCGCACCCACACGCCGACGAAGGTCTGGCGCGCATCCTTGATCCGCATTCGCGGCCCGATCGTGTTCGTCAGTCGCAACGCCGTCGCGCGGATCCCGTGCACCCGCGCATACAGCAGATGAAACGCCTCGCCCGCCGCCTTGTTGATCCCATTCACGTCCACCGGCCGCAGCGGATGCTTCTCGTCCACCGGCAAGTAATCCGGCTTTCCGTAGATCTGCCGCGTGCTCGCAAACACGATGCGCACGCCGGGGTTGTGCTTCCGACACGCCTCGAGCAGCGCGAGCTGCGCCCGGCCGTTGATCTCAAGATCGGTCTCGGGGTCCGTCATCGAGTCCATGTGGCTCGTCTGCCCCGCGAGGTTGAACAAAAAATCCTGCCCGCGCACCAGCCGAGCCAGCTTTGCGTGCTCGCGCACATCCGCGCGGTGCACCGTCACCTTGCTCGCGACTCCCGCCAGATTCCGCGCATTGCCGCCGTATTCCGGAAT
Source organism: Opitutia bacterium (assembly GCA_002737275.1). Classification (GTDB taxonomy): domain Bacteria; phylum Verrucomicrobiota; class Verrucomicrobiia; order Opitutales; family Opitutaceae; genus Tous-C4FEB. The sequence continues at coordinate 84,385 of NSIG01000005.1, read as the reverse complement.
CATCGAATCCACGACCGACACGCGCGCCCCCAGCGCCACCAGCTCCCGCGCCAGATTCGAACCGATGAATCCCAACCCGCCGGTGATGAGCACCCGCGCGCCGGCAAATTTCCGTCCAAAATTCTTCACATCACCCATGCCCCGATTAACCCGCCCCGACTGCCCGTGCGCAAATTTATTTCCCGTCCGTCCCCGCGGCCGGTGATCACTCCTTTGGCGGCATCGCCTCGGCCAACACTTCCAGTTCGATCCCGTAAAAAACAAAGCCCAACGGCCGCCCCGCTCCGGCTCCGGCAACGGTCGGCGGCGTACTTGACCTCAACTCCAGCACACTCGCCCCGGGCGGCAGCTCCATCACCGGTCCCGCCCGCCGCTCCAGATTTTTTCCGGTCGTCCAGGTTTCCACGCGTTGTCCATTCAACCAGAGCTGGAGATCGCGCGGCTCCTCGCTGCGCAACAAGCCGCGCATCACCACCCGCAGGCGGCGGCTCTGTAAGTTCTCCAGCCGCAGGGTCGCGTCGCCTTTTGTCCAGTTCCAGCGCGTCCCCGTGCGCGCGATCTGCTCCGGTTCATACCAACCGTCGCCCAACCGCGACCGGATGTAATAAGGACTTCTCGTGTCGACCAAACCGTAGTGGGGGTTGATTCGTTCGCTGCCACCCGCCGGCAGCTGCAAGGCGATTAAGCCCCCCGTGAGATCCCATTCGCCTTTCATCTCCGTGTTCAAGCGCGCCTCATACGTGTGGGTTTCAAAATATTGCGCTTTCTTCAACAGGAGGGCGTTGAGCCACAGGCGCGACCACATGTCGGGCACGCGCAAATTGACGGAAGCGATGTCTGTGCGTGCTTCGATCTTTGCCACTTGCCACAGCTCGCGCCCGACCAGCAGCGGCGGCTGCTGCATCTCCCGGGTAAACCTGTCCGCGCCCAGCAAGTTCATCGCGATCACCAGCAGTCCGCAGCCGACCACGAGCCACCGCCGCCAGCCGGCGGCATCCAGCGTCACCCAGTAAAACAGCCCCGCCAAGACGCCGGGATAAAACACCGCCAACACCTTGTAGGCATCGTAGCTCGCATTCGTCCCCAACTGCGCTCCCCGGAAGTTCAAATAGCCATAGCCCAGCAGCGGAATGACCGTGAGGCCCAGCACCGCAAATGCCCCGCTTCGGCGCCGAATCACCCCAAGCACCAGCGCCGCCGTCAGCAGGGCCACCACCCCGCCCGCCAACCCCCAGCGCCATCCTCCGCTCAAGGGCTCGAGCGTCGTTGCCGCCACTATCCCCAGCCAACCTTCGGGCCCCAACATCGGAATCTTCCAGCCAAAATCGTACTGTTGCAACAGCGCGAGCCGCTCCGCCAAACCCGCCACCCGCTCCCAAAGAATCACCCCAGCCACCCCCAGCGGCACCAACATCGCCGCGCTCCACGCCGCCAACTTTTTCCCCTGCCGCCGCCAGATCGCGTGGCCCACCGCAAACGCCAGCACCGGCCCCAGCGCAATCAACAGGATAAATCCATAGCTCCCCAGCGCCAAACCATACGCCAACCCCAAAGCGCCACCGAAGCTCGCCGCCCTCGCCCACCCCAATCGCCCCCGCCACAACGCCAGCCCCGCCCACGTCACCACCGCGATCGCCTGCGCCGCCAGCAACTGCCCCATCGCCGTGTGCGCCACCGCATACCACGTGATCGGACTCACTCCATAAATTGCCGCGATCGCCCAGCTCGCCCGCCCGCCATAGCCGAGTCCCGCCCGCGCCAGCCAAAACACCACCGGCACCGATCCCGCCAGGAGCACCATCGTCATCAGGCTCGTCAGCTCATGCGGCGCGCAGTCGAGGATCGTCCCGTTCAACGCGATCAATGCCGCCGGCGCGAAGTGGTTCAGCCGCGTCCAGTAATCGAAAAAGTTGTCCACCGACATCACCCGCACCACCTCCGTGAGGCCCATAAAGCCCCCGCGCTCGCCCCGCGCGAATTCCATCAAAACCCGCGCCCCCGCCGCGTAGTCCGCCGCATCGCAACTGCCCAGCGAGGTCGTCGTCAGCCCTTTCGCCGCCCGCGCCAGCGGCGCGACGAGCATCGCCAACACCACCGCCGTCGCGCCCCACACCGCCCAAAACTTTCCCAGCCCCGCCCGCAGCACCGTCATGCCCCGCCAACGAATCGCCGCCGCCAGCACCACCGCCGGGACCAGTTCGCTGGCCCACGCATAGCTATTGGTTCCGTTTAGCCCCAGCCACACCGCCACCCACACGACCAAGGCCTGCAACGTCAGCCCCGACGGCACCGCCAGCACCGGCCAAAAATTCCGCCACCGCCCCGGCATCACCGCCAGCGCCAACCCCGCGCCCCAAAACAGCACGTGCGCCAACAGTCCGAATGCGACGAGGTAGAAATACATCCGGCGCGTCCCCTACTTCGGCTTCCGCGCCGTCGCAAACACCGACGAACCCCACGCCCAGCGCCCGCCCGCCCGCACCCAAGCGTGCTCCACCGCCATCGCCACGTTGAAACCCGCCTCCAGCACCGCCGGATACGGCTTCACGTCGCTCGTGTCCTGGGCCGTCCGGAAAATCTTCCGCTTCGCCCACAGCAACGGAAACGGCAACGCGTTCCAATGCGTCGTCCGCACGTCCGCAAACCCCGCGCCGCGCAGCAGCCCCGCCAACTCCGGCCGCGTGTAGCGCCGCTTCGTCTGACACGAATCATCATGATACGACCACATCCACATGTAGGCCGGCACGTTGATCGTCACGATTCCGCCCGGCCGCAGCACCCGGAAAAACTCCGCCAACGCCACCGCCGGGTCATCCACCTGGCAGATCACGTCCGCCGACACCACCGCGTCGAACGTCGCGTCCCCTTGCGGCAACGCCGTGATCGAGGCCTCTTCGAACGTCACGCCCGGCACCCGCCGGCGGGCGAGTTCGACGCCGAGCGCCGAAAAATCGATCCCGGTCCACCGCCACGCCGGCCGCTGCGTGCGCAACCTCAGCACCAACCCACCGGTGCCGCAGCCCGCATCGAGCACGTCCGCCGCATCCGCCAGCCCGCCCCGCTCGAGCCCGTGGCGCACGTGCCAGTGCAGCGAGGGAAAATACCACATCCGGTCTTCGACCTCTGCGAGCTTCAGATATTCGTCACTATTCATGTGAGCGGATAAAGTTGTCCGCCCTTCCCCGCTGCCCGCAAGGCTATCGTTCAATCYGGATTCCCGCCTCCCCGCTCCGATTTTGCCGGGCCGGGTACGGGCGCGCTTCGCGCGCGCTCGGCTCGACTTAAGTTCTGCTCCGCTGGAGACGCGACGCCCCGTCGCGCCCCGCGACCGCTGCATGCGAACCGCCACTCGCTCACGCTAGCAGCTACAGATTTAGCTAAAGTCCGAAACCCAACAGCCGGCGGCATAACCCTGATCCAGCGGCGAGCGTACCCCCAGCCCCGGCATTTGGCATCACATGCGTATAAATCGAGCTGCCTGGCGCAGCCTGCACGAGGCGCACTCTCGGGCCCGAGCAATCCCTGCACTGTCCGCATATCCGTTCCGCTCTCCATCAGATTCGTCCCAAACGACGGCGCGCTCCTGCGCGGAGATGGTCAGCTCGCGGTTTGGGGAAGGAAAAAATGAGATAAGATGGTTGGGAGTGAGCGGAGACGCTGACTGACCCTATCATGTCACTTTTACGCCCTCCTTTACACACCGGCGAACTCAAGCAGACGGAAGGCGAGTCCGAAAAGACATTGGCGGAAGCCAAAGCAAAAAACGGCCCGCCGTCGGCCACCGCGTGACCGACCCGCGGAGCCTGCCGCTAGGTTGATCGGGAAACCCGTCCTTTAAATAATCGGGCTTGGTTCGTGTCTGCCTCCTGCTGACGATCCGTGCTCCCCTCGACCCATGTCTCACCCTGTTCCCCCTTCGCCCCTCTTCGATCTCACCGGCCGCGTCATCATCGTGACGGGCGCCACCGGCGTTCTCGCCGGCTCGGCCGCACGCTACCTCGTCGCCCAAGGTGCCCGCATCGTCTTCCTCGGCCGCGACCAAACCAAGCTCGACGCCGCCTGCGCCGATTGCATCGGCCTGCCCGGTGAAGCCGCCGCCTACTCCGTCGATGTCCTGGATCGCACCGGCCTCGAAAACGTCCGCGCCGAAGTCGTCGCCCGTTTCGGCCGCATCGACGCCCTCATCAACGCCGCCGGCGGCAACCAACCCGGCGCCACCATCCCGCCCGACAAAACGTTCTTCGATCTCGACCTCGCGGCCTACCGTCAGGTCCTCGCCCTCAACCTCGAGGGCACGGTCCTCCCGTCCCAAGTTTTCGCGCAGACCTTCGCCGCGCAGAAGCGGGGCAACATCATCAACTTTTCCTCCATGGCCGCCGAGCGCGCCATCTCCCGCGTCGTCGGCTACTCCAACGCCAAAGCCGCCGTGGACAACTTCACCCGCTGGCTCGCGGTCGAGTTCGCGGCCAAATACGGCGACGGCCTGCGCGTGAACGCCATCGCTCCCGGCTTCTTCATCGCCGATCAAAACCGCCGCCTGCTCCTCAACCCCGACGGCACSCCCACCGCCCGCGGGCAAGCCGTGCTCAACCAAACGCCCTTCCGCCGCTTCGGCGCCGCCGCCGAGCTCCACGGCGCACTCCACTTCCTCCTCGCCGACGCCTCCGCCTTCGTCACCGGCACCGTCCTCGCCGTTGACGGCGGCTTCTCCTGCTTCTCGGGCGTGTAACATCGTCCGCCACTCCGCGCTCCGCCGTTCCCATGCCTCCGTCCTCCCCCAACCTCATGGCCGAGGCCATGCGCTGGTTCGGCCCCGGTGACAGCGTCACCCTCGCCGCCATCCGCCAGACCGGCGCCACCGAGGTCTTCACGTCCCTCCACGAAATCCCCTACGGCGAAGCCTGGCCCGCCGAATTAATCGCCTCGCGCCGCGACGAGATCGCCGCCGCCGGCCTCACGTGGCGCGTGGTCGAGAGTGTCCCCGTTTCCGAAGCGATCAAGACCCGCACCGGCGACTTCGAGCGCCACCTCGAAAACTACCGTGTCACCCTCGAACGTCTCGGCGCCGCCGGCATCCACGTCGTCGTTTATAACTTCATGCCCGTGCTCGACTGGGTGCGCACCGATCTCCGCCACGTCCTGCCCGACGGCACCGAGGCCCTGCTCTACGATCCGGCGAAATTCGCCGCCTTCGATCTGTTCGCCCTCGCCCGCCCCGGCGCCGCGGCCGACCACCCGCCCGCCGTCCGCGCCGCCGCAAAAAATTTCTGGGAAGCCCTCGACCCCACGGGCCGCGACGCGCTCGTCCAGCAAACCCTCGACCTCTTTCCCGGCGTGCGCCTCGGCCTCACCCTAGACGGCCTCCGCGCCCTGCTCGCCCGCTACGCCGCCATCGACGCCGCCAAGCTCCGCGAGCACCTCCGGCTTTTCCTCGCCGCCGTCACCCCCGCTGCCACCACCGCCGGCGTCCGCCTCGCGATCCACCCCGACGATCCCCCGTTCCCCGTCCTCGGCCTTCCGCGCATCGTCTCCACCGAGGCCGATCTCGCCGCCATCCTCGCCCTCGTGGATTCGCCCGCCAACGGGCTCTGCTACTGCACCGGCTCCCTCGGCGCCCGCCTCGACAACGACCTCCCCGGCATCGCCGCCCGCCTCGGCCCGCGCATCCACGCCGTCCACCTCCGCACCGTGCAGCACATCGCCGACGGCGTCTTCTATGAGGCCAACCACCTCGAAGGCTCGATGGACATGCCCGCGGTCGTCCGCGCCCTGCTCGAAGAACAAGCCGCGCGCCGCGCCGCCGCCCGCCCCGATTGGCAAGTCACGCTCCGCCCCGACCACGGCCACACGATGCTCGACGATTTGGCGAAACCGCCGCCCGCGTGCCCCGGTTACTCGCTGATCGGTCGCCTCCGCGGCCTCGCCGAACTTCGCGGCCTCCAACTCGGTCTCTCGCGCAGCCTCGCCTGAAATTTCTCCCGCGCCGCCGTCCGACACGTTTCTCGGCTTCGGATTAATTTGGCTCTGGTCTGCGCCGCTCAGTTCGTTTTCTTTGCCAAATCCCCATGCGTTTTCCCCGTCTGATAATTCTGCTCGCCGCCCTCCTCGCACTCGCCGGCTGCTCCGGTCAGCGTTCCGTCACCGTCATCAAGCTCGCGCACGGCCTCGACCAGTCCCACCCGGTCCATCTCGCGATGGCCTATTTCGGCGAACGTCTCGCTGCCAAAAGCGGCGGCACCATGCGCGTCGATCTTTACTCCGGCGCCCAGCTCGGTTCCGAGCGCGAGTGCGTCGAACTCCTCCAGCTCGGCGGTCTCGGCATGACCAAAGTTTCCTCCTCGGGCCTCGAAGGGTTTGCCCCGGAGTTCCGCGTGTTCGGCCTGCCTTACCTGTTTCGCGACGATGCCCACCGCTGGGCCGCACTCAACGGTCCCGTCGGCCAAGAGGTCCTGCTCTCCGCCGAGAAACGTTTTCTCCGCGGCCTTTGCTACTACGATGCCGGCACCCGTAATTTTTATACCGTCAACCGCCGCGTCGAAAAGCCCGCCGACCTCGCCGGCCTGAAAATCCGCATCCAAGAAAGCCAGATCGCCCTCCGCATGGTCCGCGCGCTCGGCGCCGCCGCCACCCCGATCGCCTTCGCCGAACTCTACACCGCCCTGCAACAGGGCGTCGTCGATGGCGCCGAAAACAACCCGCCCAGCTTTCACCTCTCCCGCCACTACGAGCTCTGCAAATACTACATCCTCGACGAACACACCGCCGTCCCCGACGTCCTCCTTATCAGCACGCACCTTTGGAACAATTTCACCCCGCAGCAGAAAAACTGGGTCCAGGAAGCCGCCGACGAATCCGCCGTCAGGCAACGCGAACTCTGGGGCGGCGCCACCGAGGCGGCCCTCGCCGCCGTGCGCAAAGCCGGCGTCGAAATCATTGCGCCCGACAAGGCCCCGTTCCGCGACCGCGTCGCCGCAATGCAGGCCGATGTCGCCCGCGAGCAACCCATGATCGGCGCTCTCGCCCGCCGCATCGAGGAGGTTCGCCCATGAGCCGCGTCAAACTCGTCCTCGACCGCACCCTTGCCGCCACCATCTGCCTCCTCATGGCCGCGATGGTCGTCAACGTCCTCTGGCAGGTCCTCACCCGCTTCATCCTCGCCACGCCCAGCTCCTACACCGAGGAGCTCGCCCGCTACATGATGATCTGGATCGGCCTGCTCGGCGGAGCCTACGGCGTCGGCCAAAAATCCCACCTCGCCCTCGACCTCATTTCGACCCGCCTCACCGGCGCCCGCCAACGGGTCGCCGCGATCTTCATCGCCCTCACCGTGCTGGTCTTTGCGCTCGCCGTCCTGCTCGGCGGTGGCATCCGCCTCGTCTGGATCTCGTTTGCCCTCGGCCAGACCTCCGGTGCCCTGCAAATCCCGCTCGGCTACGTTTATCTCGCCGTACCGGTCTCCGGCGTCTGCGTCGTCTTCTATGCCGTCGGCTGGCTGCTCGAAGCCCGCTCCAGCCAATCCGCTTCGGCCACCCAATCCGGCGCCCTCAACTGATATGAACGAAGCCCTCGTCCTCGCCCTCGTCTTCGTCGTCTTGTTGCTGGCCGGCGTCCCGATCGTCTTCACCATCGGGCTCGCCTCGCTGTGCGCCCTCGTCGTCAGCCTTGATCCCGCCGCAGCCGCCACCGTGATCGCCCAGCGCCTCGCCACCGGCCTCGACAGTTTTGCCCTGCTCGCGATCCCGTTCTTCATTCTCGCGGGCAATTTCATGAACCGCGGCGGCATCGCCTACCGGCTCATCGCTCTCGCCAAGGTCGTCGTCGGCCGGCTCCCCGGCGGCCTCGCCTACGTGAATATCCTCGCGAACATGCTCTTCGGTGCGATCTCCGGTTCCGCCGCTGCCGCCGCCGCCGCCAACGGCGGTTTCATGGCCCCGCTCATGAAGAAAGAGGGTTACGACAAAAACTTCTCCGCCGCCGTCAATATTTCCTCCGCCACCACCGGCCTGCTCATCCCGCCGAGCAACGTCATGGTCGTCTACTCCCTCGCCAGCGGCGGCGTCTCCATCGCCGCCCTCTTCGTCGCCGGCTACCTCCCCGGCATCATGCTCGGCCTCGGCCTCATGCTCGTCGCCGGTCTCATCGCGAAGAAAAATCGCTACCCCGTCGGCGAAAAAATCCCCCTCGGCGAAGCCAGCCGCATTTTCTGGGCCGCCCTCCCGAGCCTCGCCCTCATCGTCATCATCATGGGCGGCATCATCGGCGGTTGGTTCACGCCCACCGAGGCCAGCGCCGTCGCTGTGCTTTACACGTTTCTTTTGTCCGTCGCGATCTACCGCGAAATCAAGTGGAGCGAACTGCCCAAAATCTTCACCGACGCCGCCGCGACCACCGCTGTCGTGCTCGTACTCATCGGCGCGTCGATGGCGATGTCGTGGGTCATGTCCTCCGCCGATATTCCGCAAAAAATCTCCGCCTCCCTCCTCGCGCTCACCTCGGACAAGATCGTGCTGCTGCTCGTCATCAACCTAATCCTCCTGATCGTCGGTACGTTCATGGACATGACGCCCGCCGTGCTGATCTTCACCCCGATCTTTTTGCCCGTCGTGGCGCAGTTCGGCGTCGATCCCGTCCACTTCGGGCTCATCATGATCTTCAACCTGTGCATCGGCCTCTGCACTCCGCCCGTCGGCACCGTGCTCTTCATCGGTTGCGGCGTGGCCAAGACCAGTATCGGCGCGGTGATCCGTCCGCTCCTGCCGTTCTTCGCGATGATGGTTTTCGCGCTCTTGCTCGTGACGTTCATCCCCGCGCTCTCCCTGTGGCTGCCACGGCTGTTTAAGCTCCTCTAAGCGAAATTTCTACAGGGTCACACCGCACCGACCTTGATCCCCCCAGCGCAGAACCCTTTCCGCCACCCGGCGCGTTTGCGTGATTGCGAAATGCGCGTCGGCTTGCTTGCGTTTTTTCAATGCTCCCCGCCCCGCTTCGATTCACGCGACTGCTGGCCCGCGCCGCGCTTCTCGTCGCCCCCGCTCTCCCCGCCGCCGCTCTCCCCGCCGCCGAGATCGACTTCAGCCGGGACATCCAGCCCATCCTCGCGGAAAACTGCTACCGCTGCCACGGCCCCGATGCCTCCGCCCGCAAAGGCAAACTCCGCCTCGATGTCCGCGGCGCCGCCCTCGCCCCCGCCGGTTCCGGCTACGCTTCGATCATCCCCGGCAAACCCGAAGAGAGCGAACTCATCGCCCGCATTTTCTCCACCGATCCCGAGGAGGTCATGCCCTCGCACGACTCAAACCGCAAACTCACAGCCGACCAAAAGGATCTTTTAAAACGCTGGGTCGCCGGGGGCGCCAGATGGGGCGAGCACTGGGCCTTCGTCCAACCCACCCGTCCCGAAATTCCGAAAATTCCGGCTCCGATCTCTCAACTCTCAACTCTCAGCTCTCAACTTTCGGCCAATCCTATCGACGCCTTCATCCGCGCTCGGCTCGCCCGCGAGATAACCCCGATCTCTCCTTCACCCGAAGCCCCGCCCGCCGCTCTCATCCGCCGTATAAGCCTCGACCTCACCGGCGTCCCGCCCAACCCCGTCGAAGTCGAAGCCTTCGTCGCCGCCTCAATCGAAAATCGAGAATCCGCATTCGAAAATCTGGTGGACCGCCTGCTCGCCTCCCCGCGCTTCGGCGAGCGCTGGGCCTGGGACTGGCTCGATCTCGCCCGCTACTCCGACACCAACGGCTTTCAGGGCGACCCCGAGCGCACCATGTGGCCGTGGCGCGATTGGGTCGTGAACGCCCTCAACGCGAACCTGCCTTACGACCGGTTCACCGTCGAGCAACTCGCCGGCGATCTCATCCCCGACGCCACCCAGGCGCAGAAAATCGCGAGTGGTTTTCACCGCAACAACATGTTCAACGGCGAGGGCGGCCGCATCATCGAGGAAACGCGCGTCGAAAACGTCTTCGACCGCGTCGAGACCACGGCGACCGTCTGGCTCGGCCTCACCTTCAATTGCACCCGTTGCCACGATCACAAATTCGACCCGCTCAAACAAACCGACTACTTCGCCCTCTACGATATCTTCAACCAGATGTCCGAAACCGGCGCCGGCGCCGGCGCCGGCAAGCTCCCACCCACCCTCGATCTCACCAGCGAAGCCGAGCGCCAGGCCGTCTCCGCCGCGGCCGCCAAAATCCTCGCTGTCACCAACGAGATCGACGCCTACGAGCAGCAGAAATACCCGCGCCCCGAGGGGAAACTCCTCTCCGAATCCTCGGAGGCCCTTAAGTTTCCCGGTAATCTCTTCGCCACCCACGCCAAAGTCGCGCCCGGTCGCCGCGATCTCAACGGCCTCCTCGAGGCTCTCCCGTATTTCCGCGACACCGCACCCGACCCCGCCTACGCGACCTTGCTCGAACGTCACATCGCGGCCGTCCGCGTCCGCGATGCCGCCCAATCCTCGATCACGAAGGTCATGATCATGGACCAAATCGAAAAGCCCCGTGACACGGTCGTCCTCACCCGCGGCAACTACGAGGCCAAGACCGACGTTCGCGTCGAAGGCCATATCCCGGAGATTTTCCGCTCGGCTACCAACGGATCGCCCCGGCGTATGAACCGCCTCGATCTCGCGCACTGGCTCGTCTCCCCCAGCAATCCCCTCGCCGCGCGGACCGAAATGAACCGCATGTGGCAGGCCTATTTCGGCACCGGCCTCGTGAAAACTGCCGAAGATTTCGGTGTCCAAGCCGAACATCCCTCGCACCCGGAGCTACTCGATTGGCTCGCCACCGAGTTTGTCGCCCGCGGTTGGGACCTGAAGGCCATGCACCGCCTCATCGTCACCAGCGCCACCTACCGCCAATCCTCCCGCGCTACCGCCGCCGCTCACGAGCGCGACCCCGAGAACCGCCTGCTCGCCCGCGGCCCGCGCCATCGCCTCCCCTCGTGGATGCTTCGCGACCAAGCCCTCGCCGCCGCCGGTCTACTCGTCGAAAAAATGGGCGGCCCCGGCGTCAAACCCTACCAGCCCCTCGGCATCTGGGAGGAGGCCACGTTCGGCAAGAAGAGCTATCTGCAAGACACGGGCGACGCTCTCTACCGCCGCAGTCTCTATGTGTTTTGGCGTCGCATCGTCGGCCCTACCACGTTCTTCGACGTCAGTCCCCGCCAAGTTTGCAGCGTTAAAAATAGCCGCACCAACACCCCGCTTCACGCCCTCGTCACCCTCAACGATCCCGCTTACGTCGAAGCGGCTCGCGTGATGGCGCAGCGTATTCTGGCTGCTCCCGCCGACGACGACGACGCCCGCCTCGACCACGCTTTCCGCCTCGCCACGGCCCGACCCGCCGCCCCCGCCGAGCGCACCACCCTTACCCGTCGCCTCGGCAAACTCCGGACCAATTTCACCGCCGATCCCGCCGCCGCCCAAGCCCTCGCCGCCGCCGGCGAATTCCAACGCGCCGCCGATCTCCCGACGCCTGAGCACGCGGCCTGGACCACTCTCTGCCTCATCGTCCTCAACCTCGACGAAACTCTCTCCAAAGAATAGCGGGAAATCAGAAGTCGGAGATCAGTATTTAGATATCCGCATCCAGCATTCCGCACTTAGCAATCGAGAGTCGAAAATCCAAAATCGAAAATCCCGCATGAACCCTTTCCGCGAAAGCCACGCCCTACACACCCGCCGCCAATTCTTCGGCCGCAGCGCCCTCGGTCTCGGCACCGCCGCGCTCGGCGGGCTCCTCGGCCGCGACGGCTTCGCCGCGCCACCCCCCGTCTCCTCGCGCCGCGCCGTGCCTGGTCTCCCCGAGCTTCCGCACTTCGCCCCCAAGGCCAAACGCGTCATCTACCTTTTCCAAAACGGCGCTCCGTCCCACGTCGATCTCTTCGACTATAAACCAAAGCTGCGCGAGTGGCACGGTAAGCAGATCCCCGACGAGCTCGCCGGCGGCAAACGATTTTCGACCATGACGGGCAACCAGACGGCCCGCCCAGTCCTCGGCGAGATCACGAACTTCGCCCAACACGGCAAATCCGGCGCGTGGGTCTCCGATTTTCTTCCGCAGATCGCCTCCATCTCTGACGACCTCTGCTACGTGAAGTCGCTCCACACGGAATCCGTGAACCACGCGCCCGGCATCACGTATTTTCTCACCGGCTCCGAACAAGCCGGCCGCCCTTCGATGGGCGCGTGGCTCAGCTACGGCCTCGGCAGCGAGACCGAGGAGTTGCCCGCCTACGTCGTCATGACCTCCCGCGACAAAGAGGCCAGCTGCGGCCAGATCTTCTATGATTTCTACTGGGGCAGCGGATTTCTCCCCACGAAGTATCAGGGCGTCGCCTTCCGCGGTGCCGGCGATCCCGTACTCTATTTGTCGAACCCCGCCGGTCTCAGCCGCAAAGTCCGCCGCGACATGTTGGACGACCTCGCCCACCTCAACGAAATCAAGCGCGACGACTTCGGCGACCCCGAGATCACCACGCGCATCGCCCAGTACGAAATGGCCTACAAGATGCAGGCCAGCGTCCCGGAACTGACCGATTTCTCCCAAGAGTCCGAAGCCACGCTCGCGATGTATGGCCCCGAGGTCCGCCGCCAAGGCAGCTACGCCTACAACTGCCTCATGGCCCGCCGTCTCGCCGAACGCGGCGTGCGCTTCATCCAAGTCATGCACGCGGGCTGGGACCAGCACCGCAACCTGAACACCCAACTCAAGATCCAGTGTCAAGACACCGATGCCCCCTCCGCCGCGCTCATCCGCGACCTTAAACAACGCGGCCTCCTCGACGACACGCTCGTCATCTGGGGCGGCGAATTTGGCCGCACGCCGTTTCTCCAGGGCAAAATCGAAGACACCAAAGGCTGGGGCCGCGACCACCACCCCTATGCGTTCACTAAGTTTATGGCCGGCGGCGGCGTGAAGCCCGGCATCAGCTACGGCGCGACCGACGAATTCGGGTTCAACGCCGTGGACAAACGCGTCCATGTCCACGATTTCCAAGCGACAATTTTGCACCAACTCGGCCTCAACCACGAGAAGCTCACCTACAAATTCCAAGGCCGCCAATTCCGCCTCACCGACGTCCACGGCCACGTCATCAAGGACATTCTCGCTTAAGCCAGTTTCTGTGCGGCCGGCTTGTCGCGCCCCATCCCGCGCCGACCGACCGCGATTTCCCCTTGGCCTGCCCGCCCCGTCTGTTGTTTCTAAAACCATGCTCACCCCTCGTAACTTGATCGCTTTCGCGGCCCTCGCCGCTTTCTCCCTGCCTTCATCCGCCGCCGAAAACCAACTTACCCCGGCCGAAAAGGCCGCGGGCTGGGCCGTCCTCTTTGACGGTCAGACCCTCAACGGCTGGCGACCCTACGCCGGTAAACCCGTCGGGGGTTGGGAAGTCAAAGACGGCACGATCCACGCCATCGCCAAGGTCAAAGGCGTGGAACTCATCACCGAGAAAAAATACACCGACTTTGAATTCTCCTGGGAATGGAAACTCCCGGTCGCCGGCAATAACGGCGTTAAATACTTCGTCACCGAGGCCCGCACCAAATCGCCCGGCCACGAATACCAGATGCTCGACGACAATGGTCACCCCGACGGCAAGATCGGACCGCACCGCCAGACCGCCGCGTTCTACGATGTCCTCCCGCCCGCCGCCGACAAACCGTCGCGCGCGCCCGGCGAATGGAATTCCTCCCGCCTCGTCGTGCAGGGCAACCGCGTCGAACACTGGCTCAACGGCAAAAACGTCCTCACCTACGAACTCGGCAGCGACGCCGTGAAAGCCGGCCTCGCCAAGAGCAAATTCGCGAAAGAAGCCGGCTTCGGCGACAAGATCACCGGCCACCTCATGCTCACCTACCATCAGGACAACTGCTGGTATCGGAACCTGAAGATCCGCGAACTGAAGTAGCCCGCCGCCGATATAGGGCAGGGTCTCCGACCCGCCCTCCCACGCCCAAGCGCGCCTCGCCCCGCGCGGTGCAGCCCGATGTCCCATCGGGCTTTTTTGTGTCCCAGGGTCCAACCTAGAGGTGCGCCCCGCGCCCACGATCCCCGCTCCTGCGCCTCAACTCTCCCTTGACACGCGGTTGCTCGTTTTTGAGCGTTTTGATGTAAAACGTCATGTTCGCTCAGACTCGCCAGCAACAAATCACCAAGGCCGTTGAGCGCCACCGCCGCATCTCCGTCGCCGCGCTCCAAAGCCAACTCGGAGTCTCGGCCGCCACCCTCCGCCGCGACCTCACCTTCCTCGCTCAGACCGGCCGCATCGTCCGCGCTCACGGCGGCGTGCTTCACCCGGAGGCCGTGTCCGGTGAACCCGCCTTCGCCCGCAAGGTCCGCACTGCCCCCGCCGTCAAGGCCGCCCTCGCCGCCACCGCCGCCGCGCTGGTTCCCGACGGCGCCACGGTCTTCATCGACGCCGGGTCCACCACGCTCGCCGTGGGTCGTCTTCTCCTTGCCCGCACCAGCCTCACCGTCTTCACCAACTCGCTCCCTCTCCTCGCCTCCGGCGACATCGGCGGTGCGCGCCTCGTTGCTTTGGGCGGCGAAGTCCGCCCGATCAGCCGCGCCCTCGTCGGCGGCCTCGCCACGGACTGGCTTGCCCAGCTTCGTTTCGACTTTGCGGTGGTCGGCGCCTCCGGCCTCGACCTAGCCGACGGCGCGAGCACCACCGAACTCCTCGAAGCCTCGGTCAAGCAAGCCGCCCTCGCGCGCGCCACCCGCACGATCCTGATCACCGACGCGACCAAATGGGCTCGCCCCGCCGCGATCCGCTTCGCTCCGTGGACCGACTTCGACGACTGGGTGACCGACCACCGCCCCACCCGCCCCGAGTCCACCCGCCTCGCCGCCCACGGCGTTACGCTCCACCATCCACCCGGCCGCTCGAAAACCAACGTTGCATGATCGGCGCCACTTTTTCCGATCCATTTTTTATGAAAACCGCCCGCCTTAATCGTCTTTTCAATCCCGCGACCGGTCGTTGTTTCGACGTCGCCCTCGATCACGGCTTTTTCAACGAGCCGTCGTTTCTAGCCGGCATTGAAAATCTGCCGGCCGCCATCGCCACCGTTGCCGCCGCCGCGCCCGATGCGATCCAGCTCACCGTCGGCCAAGCCCCGCACCTCCAAAAGCTCCCCGTCCGCAGCAAGCCCGCCCTCGTGCTTCGCACCGATGTCGCCAACGTCTACGGCACCCTGCTCCCGCGCACCCTCTTCTCCCGCCTGATCGCGGATGCCGTTCTCCAAGGCGTGCGCCTCGATGCCGCCTGCGTCGTCGTGAATCTCTTTCGCATCCCAGAGCAACCCGAGGTCACCGACCAGTGCATCCAGAACATCTGCGTCCTCAAACCCCTCTGCGATCACTTCGGCATGCCGCTCATGATCGAGCCTCTCGTCTTCCAACCCAACGCCAAGGCCGGCGGCTATATGGTGGACGGAGACCCAACTAAAATCATCCCGCTCGTCCGCCAAGCCGTCGAACTCGGTGCCGACATCATCAAGGCCGATCCGACCGACGATGTTTCCATCTACCACAAAGTCATCGAGACGGCCGGCGGCATCCCGGTCCTCGTGCGCGGAGGCAGCAAAGCCCCTGAAGCCGAAATCCTCGCCCGCACCGCCGCGCTCATCGCCCAAGGCGCCGCCGGCATCGTCTATGGGCGCAATATCATCCAACACCCGAAACCGGCCGCGATCACCCGCGCCCTCATGGCCGTCGTCCACGACGGCGCCACACCCGCCGACGCCCTGAAATTCCTCGCATGAGTACGCCCACCGCTACCGCCGCCGCCCCCGTCCGCATCGCCGTCATCGGCGCCGGCCTGATGGGCCGCGAGGTCGCCTCCGCCTTTGGGCGGTGGTTCGCCCTCCTTGATTGTCCCGTGCGCCCCGAGCTCGTCGCCGTCTGCGACGTCAACGCCGCCGCCCTCGACTGGTTCCGCCAAGTGCCCACCGTCCGCCATTTCGACACCGATCACCGCGTGCTTCTTGCCCGGCCCGACGTCGACGCCGTCTATGTCGCCGTTCCCCACCATCTCCACGAAGCGCTCTACCTCGACGTCCTCCGGGCCGGCAAAGATCTCTTCGCCGAAAAGCCCTTCGGCCTCGACCTCGCCGCCGCCCGCCGCATCCGCGATGAGGCCGTCAAGCTCGGCCGCTTCGTCCGGGTCTCCTCGGAGTTTCCCTTTCTGCCCGGCGCCCAACGCGCGTTTCAGCTGGCCCGCAGCGGCGCCCTCGGCCGCCTCCTCGAAGTGCGTTGCGCGTTCCTTCACTCCAGCGATCTCGATCCGGCCAAGCCGATCAACTGGAAGCGCCAAAACAAATTCTGCGGCGAGGCCGGCGTGATGAACGACCTTGGCCTCCACGTGGCCCACCTCCCTCTTCGCCTCGGCTGGAAACCCACTACGGTCTACGCGCAGCTCCAAAAAATCTATTCGACCCGCCCCGACGGCAAAGGCGGCACCGCCCCTTGCGACACGTGGGACAACGCCACCCTCCACACCACCGCGACCATCGGTGGCCACCCCGTCCCACTTACGCTGGAGATGAAACGCCTCGCCCCCACCGAGACCAACACGTGGATCTTCGAAGTCCTCGGCACCGACCATGGGGTGCGTTTCTCCACCAAGGAACCGAAGACTCTTTGGCGCTACACGCGCACACCCGAACAGACGTGGTCCAAAACCGATCTCGGATTCGGTACGCCTTTCAAAACCATCACCGGCCACATTTTCGAACCCGGCTTTCCCGACATCCTCCAACAAATGTGGGCCGCCTTCCTCGCCGAACGCGACGGCCTGCTCGGCGATCGCTTCGGTTGCGCCACGCCCGACGAGGCCGTTGCTCATCACGAAATCTGGACTGCCGCCCTCGCCAGCCACCACGAACAGAAAATCGCCCACCTCGGCTAAGCCCCACTTATGTCACGCAACGGAATCCTCGCCGGCGGCAACTGGATCGTCGACCACGTCAAACTCATCAACACGTGGCCACCCCAGGATGCCCTCGCCTCCATCCTCACCCAGTCCGACGGCAACGGCGGATCCGCCTACAACCTGCTCAAAAATCTCGCCCGCCTCGGCGCCCAGTTTCCCCTCGAAGCCGTCGGCCTCGTCGGCGACGACTCCGATGGCCGCGCGATCTTCGCCGACTGCGCCGCCCACCGCATCACGACCACACAACTGCGCACCACCCGTGACGCCGCCACCAGCTACACCGATGTGATGACGGTGCGCGACACCGCGCGCCGCACGTTTTTCCACCAGCGCGGCGCCAACGCCCTGCTCGCCCCCGCGCACTTTGATTTTGCCGCCACCCACGCGAAGATTTTTCACCTCGGCTATCTCCTACTGCTCGACACCCTCGACACCCCGGGCCCGGACGGACGTCCCGCCGCCGCCGCCGTGCTCGCCCGCGCCCGCGCCGCCGGTCTCATCACCTCCGTCGATTGCGTGAGTGAAGCCGGCCCGCGATTCCGCACCCACGTCGCGCCCGTCCTACCCGAGGTCGATGTGCTCTTCGCCAACGACTACGAAGCCGAGCAACTCACCGGCCTGACGCTCGGCCGTGGTCCAACTTTAGATCGCGCCGCCGTCGAACAAGCCGCCCGCGCCTTGATCGCGCTGGGCGTACGCGCGTGGGCGGTCGTGCATTTTCCGGAGGGCGTCTGCGCCTGCTCGAGCACAGGAGAAATCTGCTGGCAACCCTCGGTGAGCGTCCCGGTTCCCGAGATCGCCGGCACGGCCGGCGCAGGCGACGCCCTCGCCTCCGGAATCTTGTTCGGCCTGCATGAATCGTGGCCGATGCCACGCGCCCTCGAACTCGGTGCCTGCGCCGCAGCGGCTTCGCTCCGCAGCCCGACTTGCTCCGACTCCGTCGAATCGGCCGCCGCCTGCCTCGACCTTGGCCGCGGCCACGGTTTTCACTCCGACGCCACGTAATACCGATGGCTGTTGATTTTTAGACTGCGGGTTCCGGGGTGGTACGGGCATCTGCCCTGTGCCACTCTTCGAACCTCCACGCCGCCCGCCGAAGCCCCCGAACACAAAAAAGCCGGACGATTTTCGCCCGGCTAAACCGAAAAGACGACGGAGCTTTCCGCCGGCCAATTATTGCTTTGGCTTCGGCTTGCGGAATTCCTTGTGCGAAGATTTTTGTTGCGCGTCCAATTCAGCGATCACCTTGGCGGCTTCGTCATTTTTCCCGGCCTTGAACGCGGCCTCAAGTTTACCGACGAGCTCGATCATCTTCTGCATCTCGGTCTTGTAGGCCTCGGCGAACTTGGCTTGGTTCGCGGCCGGCTGTTCGGCGGTGAATTCGGGCTTATAAGCCAAAGCTGCCTCGGCCTCTTTTTTGATCGTGGCCACAAGCGCGAGGGAACCCTCGTTCTTCGTGGCGTCGGCGGCTTGGCGCTTCAGTCGGCGCCAAGCACCGTTGAGCTTTTCCATCCGATCACCGAGCTCGGTGTGTTTTTCTTCGCCCTTGGCAGCGGCGGGTTTCTTAGCGTCCTCGGCACGCGTGAGGGGCGTGCAGGCGAGAGCGAGACAGGTCGCGGCAATGGTGAGTCGGTTTTTCATAGTTGGGGATAAAATTTTTCGAAAGAGTCCGCCAAAAGATACGCCGAGCCCCACCCCAGCGGGCAACTCCAATTCACCGCGAAACGCTCAGGCCAGCTCCAGCCCGCGCATCGTGCCGGTCGCCGAGGCGAAGCGGTCCGTCTCAATGCCCATCCGCTGCAACATGGAGACAAAAAGGTTCGGCAGCGGGTAATTACGGTCGCGGTCAAACGCGAGGTGCTGCCCATGGCGGAAACCGCCCCCGGCGAAGAGCGTCGGCAGATTCGTCGTCACGTGGGTGTTGGCGTTGCCGAGATTCGATCCGTAAAGGACCATCGTGCGGTCGAGCAACGTTTCGCCGTCTTCCTTCACGTTCCTCAGATCAGTGAAGAGACCGTTAAGCAACGTCATGTGCCACTCGTCGATCGCTTTCAACTGGACCAACTTCTCGGTGGATTTTCCGTGGTGGGAAAGGTTGTGGTAACCGTCGGGACACCCGTGAGTGCAGCCAAAAAATAAAGGTGGGCGGGACGATTTAGCATCGGGCGAAACGGGGGCGGCGAGGAGACGACCAAGGCAACGGAAAGTTGCCCGACCTTGCCATTAAAAACCACGGRCTCTAGCGCGCCGGTGTCGCTTGAGCGCCGAGGCGTTCCGCTTCGTCGAAATGATCGGCGGCCTCGAGAAGTTTGCCCTGTTGCCGCAGCACTTGGGCGAGGTTCCGGTGGGCGTCGACGAACGAGGGTCGCAACTGAATCGCCCGGCGGAATTCGCCGACCGCCGCCGCCAGATCGCCCATGCTCGCGAGCGCGACCGCCAAGTTGCCGTGCAAGTCTGGATCGCCGGGTGCCACCAGCAGGCCCGCGCGAAACCGCGCCGCCGCTTCAGACCAACGTCCGGCTTGGGCCAAGGCGTTGCCCAGCGTGGCATGAGCGGCAGAAGCCGCGGGTGCCAATTGCACCAGCGCTTCGAATTGGACGATCGCCTCCGGCCAGCGCGACTGCTGCATGAAAGCGGTGCCCCAGTCGCGGCGAATTTTCGCCGACTCAGGAGCCCAGCGCGCAGCCGACGCAAACCGCTCGAGCGCCTCGGGCACCCGGCCAGCAGCCATCAGCGCACGCCCGAGGTTGGCGTGCCCCTCGGCGAAATCCGGTGTGAGCTCCAACGCGCGCCCGTAGCATGCGATCGCCGCGTCGGTCCGCCCGGCGTCGCGCAGCGCATTGCCGAGATTGTTGTGGTTGGTCGAGTTCACCGGATTCAACCGCACCGCTTGCTCGAGGTGGTAAATCGCTTCGGTCGTGCGGCCTTTGGCGGCTAACTCACATCCGAGATTGTTATGAGCCTCGGCGTAGGCGGGCTTGAGTTGCAACGCCTGTTCGTAGCGCGCCACGGCTTCGTCCACGCGGCCAACGCTCCGCAGCGCATTACCCAAATTATTGTGCACCTCGGCATAGCTGGGTCGAAGTTCCAGCGCGCGGGCGAAAATCGGCAGC
Source organism: Opitutia bacterium (assembly GCA_002737275.1). Classification (GTDB taxonomy): domain Bacteria; phylum Verrucomicrobiota; class Verrucomicrobiia; order Opitutales; family Opitutaceae; genus Tous-C4FEB. The sequence continues at coordinate 64,325 of NSIG01000005.1, read as the reverse complement.
GCTTCCTCCGCCCGGCCAACCACGACCAGTTCGCACCCAAGATCGTTGTAGCCCGGAGCATCATCGGGCCGCAGCCGCAGGCCCTCCCGCAAGCACGCGATGGCCTCGTCGTGACGCCCCTCTTTTAGCAGCGTGCTGCCAAGATTAAACCACGCCATCGACGCCGCAGGATTTCGCGCCAACGTGGCGCGCCAGAGCGTTTGACTGCTGAGATAGACCGTGCTTTCCCGCCAGGTCAGGAAGCCCAAGCCCCCGATCAGCAGGGCGGAAAAAACGGGCCGCACCCGACCGAGCACAGCCGGCCAACGGTCCAGGGCCACCGTGATCGCCGCGCCCGCAAGCGCGAGCGGTCCCATGCTGGCGAGGTATTGAAAATGATCCCCAACAAACGAATACCGGAAGAAATAGATGCTAAAAAATCCCAGCACGGGAAACAGCAGCGCGCCGAAAAAAATCGCGGCAAAAAACCCGGGCCGCAGCGCCCCCGCCCTGCCCCGCCAAAGTCCGGCTACCACCAGCACCACCCCCGCAAACGGCCCAAACGCCAGCGGCGTGGCCGCAATCTCCCAGCGGGGATAGATGAAGATGAGATCGGCCGGCCACGCCAGTTTTCCGATGTAAAACCAAACCGCGCGGCCCGCGATGACGAAGCGCTCGGGCCACGTCTGGGCCCAAACTGCCCCTTGGGCTCCCGAATTGACCCGCTGCTCCCAAATCGTCCAGCCGGCCGCACCGAACGACAAGAGGAAGAACGGCACGAGCGGTATCAGGTCACGCCACGTGAACCGCCCGCGTCGCCACCAGACGCAGAGCGCCAACACCACCGGCAAAGGCACCGTCGAGGGCTTGCTCAGGATCGCGAGCAAGGCACAGACCAACGCTCCCGCGTAGGCAGAATGGCTCACCGAAAAGCGGGGCGATGACTCGCCGTGACTTTTCATTGGCGACGCGGACATCGGATCGGAGACCCGCCCGACTTCCAGCCAGCGTAGCCAGCCCAGAATCACCCCGAGAAAGAACACCGCCGACTGCGTATTCTTAAGCTCACAGATCCACGCCACCGACTCCACCTGCACCGGATGCAACGCCCAAAGCGCCGCGCCCAACCACGCACCGCGTGCATTCAGGCGCACCAGCACGCGCCACAGCAGCACCGCCGCCAGTGCATGAAAGAGCAGCGTGACGACATGATAGCCGAGGGGATTGAGCCCCCAGAGCGCGTGCTGCACCCAGAAATTGGTGAGAACAAGGGGGAAATAATTCGCCGCCGCCGTTGTCCAAATTTCCTTCAGGCCGAGCGGACCGACGATGGTGGGATTGGCCGTGATGTGCAGATCGTCGTCCCAAAGAAAATCCCCGGGCAGCGCAGGGCTAAAGCAGAGGACCACCGCAGCGACTAAGCCCAATCCGAAAACGAGATTTCGCCAGCGGCCGCGGAAGGATCGCGGTGATTCCAAAGGTTGCTCATTCATGGCTCCACCACTCCCACGCATGGATCATCTCCGGGTCAATGTCCCCGCTCCAATTCCCGGAGGAAACTTACGCCCGGCCCAAACTCGGCACCGGGTTCGAGACAAGCGCACGGAGAGTTCAGAACGTGGCCTTAAAACCGAGCACCCAATTCGCGCCGTATTCCTGAAAATTGCGCAGCGCGGGGTTCATGCCTTCGGGCGTCCCAGGAGCCGACTCATACCAGATCACCGGAACTCCGGTGATATTCCGACCCTGCAAATACATCGCGTACCGCTGGGAGAACGTCCAAGACATCGAAAGGTCGAACTGGGTGATGGCGGCTTTGTAGCGGCCATAAATGCCATCGGGGGAATTGTCCCGCCAGACCATGCCCATCGAGCCATTGAAGCGACGGTAAGAATAGCCCAAACGCGAGGTCAGGCGATGAGGCGAAAGGTTGTTCCGGCGTTGGTTCGCGTAGGAGCGCGTGTAAGCGATATTCACGTTTGTCCCCGCAAATATCACCGGGAGAAACCCGAGCGTCTGGCTGTAGGCCAACTCCATGTTTCTAAATTTTCTCTCCTCGGCACTGTTTCGCGTTGAGCGAAAAGTATAGAAACTGAAGTCTGGGTCATCGATGCCGAAATCATCGGCGGTGAAATCAAAGGTCTCTCGCAAGTTCCGGATTTCATTTTGCGAGAGCGCCACCGAAAGCTGGCCCGGCGCTCGCGCCCCGAAGTAATACGCGAGGCGCGTCTGAAAGTTCTTGGAGTATTCCGGTTGCAGATCGGCATTCGGCGCATCGACGCGCTGGAGATCCTCCAGCACGTTGAAATTACCCGTGAGACTATCCACCGGCGGCCGTGAGATGGCCTTGTTGGCGCCGATTTGATATTCGAGCTGCGGAGTGATCTTAAACTTCAGCACCATTGAAGGGAAAAAATTATGATACTCCGACTCACGCACGACCCGGGGTTGACTGAGGAACTGATACTCCAGTCCGGGAATAGTGGTCGCGCGGCCCGCAGCGTTCACCGGGAAGCCGGCCGCAATAATTTCTCGGCGGAAGCGAGGATCGAACTCGGTGAACTCATTCAGCGTGTTTTCAACCCGCACGCCGAAACGCACGGTCAGGCGGCGCGAAAGCGAGGTATCCGCCTGCAGAAAACCAGCCGTCACCGTCTGTTTGAAATTCCGGCGGCTGCCCACATTCGACGTGTACCAATTGTCCGGAATGGCCGTGTTGACGAAAAGCTCGGGTTTGGACCGGAACAGCGAGGCAATCTGATTGCGGTCGGCCCGAGGCGGCATGCCCTGCACGCCGGCGAGATTGAAAACCGTCAAGGCATTGGTCGTGCCGGTATCGAACGGATGCGAGGAAATGTAGCCCAAATTGGCCCAATTTCCGAACGTGACGTTTTGATTGGCACCTGTGGTGGGGTTGACCGTGGTGGTATTTCCTCCGGGTCCCACGTAGGACCAGATTGATTGCGCTCCCACATCGAAATTTTTCCGCGTTTCCTCGTTCCACTTTCCACCCATTTTGAGGGCGGTCGGGAACCGGCGGAAGGGCAGGACCCAGCGCCCGTTCAGTTGGCCGTTCCAAATTTCGGTAAACCACGTACGGCCGGAATTCGCGACCCGGGTGCCACCGTCGCGGGTATTCGTATTGGTGAAGCTGCGTAGATCATACCAGTCCGGACCCGATTTCTGCCGGATGGTCCACTCCCAGGATTCGGCGTGCGGCCGCGTCGCGATCCAATCGCTCGCCACGCCCCCACCCTCGGATTCGCTAAATCCTCGCTCAAGGGCTTCGTAGTTGTTCACCGACTTGGAGAACGTGAACGCTCCATCGAAGGTGAAAGCATTGATCTTGTATTCGAATTTTGGGGCAAACGTGCGGGTGTAAGTAAGCTTGGAGGAGGCTCCACCTCCGTTGTTGAGCGCTGGCACCGTGTTGGTCGCAGAGCGGGCCGTGCCGACGGTGAGAATGCCGTCGCCGGTGACGAAACTACGCCCATTCGTTGAATTGGCATTATCGTTCGCCGCCACGAAAGTGAAATTTCGGTTCCAAAATTCCCCTTCCGTGTAGGTGTAAATTGCATTCAACGAGAGCACCAACCGCGGGGTTGCCTTGAAGTCCGCCGTTAAAAGCAGGGAATCCTTCAGGATAAATTTCGGACCGTCCTTAAAGTTCAGCTGCCGAGCGACCATCGGCCGAGTATCCCCGAGAGCGGCGTTAGGATTCCGATTGTAGGCCACGTTTACGTCATATTGCTCGGTATAGGAATTGGCGCGGCTGGCGCTCAGCAAAATACCCAGCCGGCGGTCGAGGAATGACTCCGAGTATTCAAAGGAATAGTTGGGCGCCCATTTGTATTCACGAAAATCACTTGGGCCCTGCGTTTTCGTTAAGGTAAACTCCTCGTCATTAAAGTTGATGCTCGTGTTAACCCCGACGCGGCGCCCTTTGCGCTCAAAGGCCCGGCGCGTCTTCATGTTGATCGTGCCCGCCGGGGAATCGGCATCGGACTCCGCACTTGTCGTTCGGCTAATCTCGATCGACTCGATCGACGTGATAGAAAAACCCTCGAAACTCGTCGCCCGGGACGCCTCGCCTCCACCCCGGTTGGCATCCGCGCTGGCCGAGCGAATCCCGTCGAATGACACCCCAACGTATTGGCTGTCCATGCCGCCGAGGCGCGGACCACGGGCTTCGGATTCGACGTAGTCAAGGTCCACACCCGGCAAGTATTTCAAGAACTCGCCGACGTTGCCGTCCGTGACATCGCCGAAGATGTCCGACGAAACCGACGTGGTGATGTCCATATTGCGCCGCTGGGCCTGAATGGCCTTAGCATTACCCTCGCGCTCGGAATCCACCTTAAAAGCGGCCAGCTGGACCACCCCGTCTTTGCGCGTAACCGGGGCCGGAGCTGCGGTGCTGATAATATTGATTTCCCTCACCGCCGGGCTGCCCGCGGTGACGGTGAAGGAATCCTTTACCGTAGCATAGCCGGAAAACGAGACAGCGATTGCCGCCGGACCCGCCGCGACATTCAAAAACTGGAACGAGCCGTCGCCCTCCGTGAACGTAACTTGGTTCGTGTCCTCGAGCCGCACCTCGGCATTGCGCACATACTCCTTCGTCACGGGGTTGAATACCTTGCCTTGCACGGAGCCCGTGCCGCCCGATTGGGCAACGAGGACTGCGGCGGAAAAAAACCAGCCGAATAGAAATGCGAATGGCGATAGCTCACGCCAGAATCGGGCACTTTTTTGAGTCATAATGGGGGGGGTAGGGTGATCGGAACTGCCGGTAAAGCGGCCCCGAAAACAGGTTAATATTTCCCCAATCAGACACCTCGGGACGTTCTTGCGACAAGCTAGAATTCCAAAATAACGAAGAAAATTTCGTCGTGACCAAGGAAAAGTTGGTACGCAAATCCCGAATCCCGAAGCAAGGACTGATACCAACGTTCCTGGAAAAACAGACTGTCATTGCGAGAAGCGCAGCGACGAAGCAATCCAGCCGGATTGCTACGGCGCGCTTCGCGCACCTCACAATGACAAACGTTTAGAAATTAAGGGACGTTGGTTTGAAGTGCTCCCCATCAGTGAAGACCCCCATCGATCCGCCACGAAAATTCTACAGCCGGCTTTGGCTCCGCGCTCGCAGCCTCCGCAGGCCGCGGGCCGACCAGCGACGCCGTTACCGCCGGGCGCAGAGTTCCCACATCAGCACTGCAGCCGCCACCGAGACATTTAACGACTCGACCTTACCGGTCCCGGGAATCGTGACGAGCCGCGTGCACGCCGCCGCCACGGCCGGCGCAAGCCCCGTCTCCTCGTTGCCCAGCACGATCACCACCGGTTTCTGTCCCGCGCGCGCCGCCTCGGGCCGCCCGCCCCGCGTCGCCGCGCCGACCACCTCGTAGCCCGCCGCCACCATGGTCCTCGCCAACACCGCGAGATCGCGCGCCTGCCATACTTCCAGAAACTCGAGTCCACCCTCCGCCACCCGGTGCGCCGCCTCGTTCGGCCGCGCCGCCGTCGCCTCGGCTGAGATCACGATCCGCGCTACGCCAAAAAACGCCGCCGTGCGCGCGATCGCTCCGAGGTTGTGCGGATTGCCGATCCGGTCGAGCACCAGCACCGACTCCCGCCGCAGCGCCCAACCGCGCACGTCGTCCGCCGTGGGCGTGCGCAGGGCCGTCGCGTGCACGACCGCTACGATCCCGCCATGATGAATCGAGCCCGCGATTTTCTCCAACTCCGCCGGCGGCACGCAGCGGTAGATTTTCTTGGCGAGCGCGAGCGCCTTGCTCATCGCACCCACCTTGCGACTCGTCGGTTCGTCAAAAAACACCCGCAAAATCGAATCCGGTTCGCTTTCAAACCGCGCTTTCACCGCGGCGAGCCCGCAGAGCTTGAGTTCCTCCCTCTCCCCACGGGCTGGCTCGGTCTTCGCCGCACCGGCACCCGCCCCCGGCCGACCGACGAAATGCGTTAACGGCCGCGCCTGAGTTGAGGGCTTACGAAAAAATGCGTCGCGGGAAGAATGGGCCATGCCGACACATTGACCCGCGGCGCGGGGCGAAACCAAACAAAACTTCTCGTCGGGCGGCGTAGAAGCCCGCTCGAGGGCGATTACCCCGCGTGAGTGCTCGGTCGTGTCGACCCAGATCGCGCGCCAGCGCGCTCCTACCCGAACGCCTCAGAAGCCCTTGAAATGCTTCGGGTCAGCCGGGTCCTGATAGCGGGTGGTGTAGGTTTTGTTGCTCGCCGCCAGCTTCAAAAACACGTCCACCGGCACGACCTCGACCGGGCCGTCCAACTGCTTGGTGATCTCGACGAGGCTGTTCACGTCGTTGGACTCGCGCACGTGCACGAGCAAGAAATACGGCCGCTTGGCGTTGATCGCGATCAACTCGTTGAGATCGGCCGCCACCTCGTCGCGCGGGCGCCGGGGGTCGATGTAGTAGTCGTAGGAAATCATCGCCCGGGTGTCGCGGAGGTCGCGCGTGCGCGCCGGGCCGTAACCGTTGATGAAGCCGATCACATCGGGAAACGCGGCGTAGTAGCGGTCCACCGTTTCCTTGGTCAGGTCGGCGTTGCCCACGTTTCCGTCGGCGGCGGAGTTGTCCATGATCTCCAAAACATGTTCGTCGAGCACCGCCATGAGCGCGCGGGCCTCGGCCATGAGCGGGCCGAATTTGTCGGCGGGGATATGATTCGGATACATGTAACCCGGACCGGAGAGACCGCCGATGAAGTAATCGTTCTTCGTCGCGCTTTCGTGGAAATACTCCAGCGCCGCCGGGGAGAATTTCGACCAGTTCATCGTCACCTGCCAGCCAAAGGGCAGCTTGCCCCGCCCCGGCTTGGTCCAGACGCCGATGCCGATACTATCGGACTGCACGAAAGACACATACACCTTCTGCTCCGCCGTGAGTTTCGCATCGAGGGCGACCTGATGGTTATTGGTGAACTTGAAGCCCGGCGTGAACGTGAACTGACAATTAAAACTGAGATTGGGCAGGTTGTGCAGACCTTCCATCTTGAGCCCGAAGCTCGAAAGCAAGGTCGTGTGCTGCTCCTCGGTATCTTTGCCGTAGGAGTGCCAGCCGAACACGGTGCCGAGCGGAGTCATCTCGGAAAACAGCTTCTTCCCCAAGGCAACTTCTTCGGGGTGCCGGCCGGGATTCGCCGAAAGATCGTGGAAGAACATTTTCTGCCGCACGCCCCAGTCCGCCATCGCCGGCATCCGCACCACGCCCACATGCCCGCCCATCAGCATGATCGCATCATGGGTGCAACGCGCCCAGTAGCGCGTGTAAGCATCGGCGTAGATTTGGGCGTCGGTTTGCCCGGTATAACGGCCGCGGAGGTCGTCGATCCGCTTGAGACCCCGCGCCTCCACTTGGGCGACTTGCGCCTCCGTCACGATCAGCGCGTCCTCTAGCCCCGCGATCGTGAACGCCACGTTCATCGTCGCCGAGACCGCCGGTTCCCAGATCACGTAGCCCTTGGCGTGCTTCGCAAAAAGCGCGAGCGCCTCATCCGCCGTCTTCAACTCGGTGAAGACGACACCGTGCTTGCGTTGGTAGAACTCAAAGAGCGGCTCGGTGATCTCCCACTGGAAATCTCGCGGGTGGACGATGTAGAGCTGCGGCGCGGCACGGTTCGCAAGCCCCTGCAAGCTCACGAGCATCGCCTTCTCCGGCATCCCGTTGGCGACGAGCCAATCTCCGTCAAAGCGCATGACCCACGCGGGCCGGGCAACCGGCTGCGCCGAAAAGCTGGCGGCGGTGAATGAAAGGAAACCGACCAGAATTAAAAGCAGACAGTGCATGATTTATTTCTCCCCGGTAATTTTGGTGAAACGATACACGAGCGGCTGCGCCCGAGTGCTGTGCAGTTCGATCAGTAGCAACTCCCGATCGCCTTCGACCAGGCGCAACTCTTGGTAAATCCGCAGCGGGAAAACTCCCTGCGAGCTCTCGATCTGCGGCGTCGCCTCGACCCGCAAGGTCCGCCCGCCGTCGAGCCACTCGGCCCGCACCGGAGTCAACGCATCGGGCACAGGATAGAGCGCCATGTGCCGCTGCTCGACGCGGAAAAAATCCTTCACGGCCGTCGGCTTGGCCGTGTCCACCGGGTTGGTCGCGGTGAGCTTCGTCGCGCGCCACTGCATATCGTGCCGCAGATCGACCCGCGTGCCGTCGAGCGCAACGATCAAGTCCCAGGACGTCCAACCGTCGAGCGCGGCGCTGCGCTTGGGATCCATCCGCCAGTGACCGGCCAGCGCCGGATTCGCCGCCCAGGCCGCCCAAGGTAGCACGCACATCAACCCCAACACCCGCAACGAAGTGAATTTCATGACCCCGCCATCAACACCCCGCTCCGGCCGGAAGACTAGGTGAAAGAAAATGAAAATTTAGCCCGTCGCTTAGCCAGCCCCGCTGCGTGCCGCCCGTATAACCGACCGCCGGTCGATTATGGGTGGCGAATAAGCCCGACCCGCGGTCGGGCCTACAGTTCGAGCAACTTCAGCATCAATTTACCCGACGGAGTTTAACGGCCCAATTCGCCCGCCGCGCTCACCTCGCCCACTACGGTGAACTCCTCGCGGTCGTGATAGAGGTGCCGAATCATGAAACCCGGCGCATAGCGCGACAGCGCCGAATCCGGCGCGCGCAGCTCGCGCAGCAATGCCACCGAATCCACGTGGCCGAATTTCAAATTGAAAACAAAGCGCTTGCACCAACCGCGTGCCAGCCACGGCTCGATTAGGTTCTTCATCACATGGTGCGGTTCTTCCAGCAGGTCGCAGAGCATCCAGTCGTAGGCCTTGCTCGCCTCGAAATTAAAATGAAACGCATCGTCGGTGCAGTGCTCGATCAACGGGTTGTTCAAGGCGCCGCCTTTGAGCGGACCGTTGTCCACCGCCACCACCGCGGCGCCGCGCTTCGCCGCGCTGTAACTCCAGCCACCCGGCGCCGCGCCCAGATCGGCCACCGTCTCGCCCGCCTGCGGCTCGGCGCCCAACACCACGAACGCCTCCTCCACTTTCAGATAACTCCGCGACGGCGCCGCATCGTCGTCGGCCATCCGGCGCTGTCCGTGCATGAACGCCTCGCGCGCCACGAACACACGGCCAAAATCCGTAAACCAAACAAAAAGCCCCCTCGCCTCGCCCCGCCCCCGCGGCAGATCGGCCACCGCGAGCTTCGCCACGCGCGCGAGCCGTTTTTTGAGTTGCTCGTGGAATTCTTTTTCCACGCCGCTCATCCGCCGACCGAGTCCCACCAGCTCGGCCGGCCCGCCCATTACGCACGGCCAAGCCGCGTCGACGCGTTCGCCGCGCAGACTCTGCAGAAAAAACTCGATCATCCGACCCGCGAGGGCGTTGACCGACTCGCCCTTGAGCTCGACCGCGCCGCGCATGGTGACATGGGGAAACGCCAGCCCGCGCACGTCGGCGCCGTCGGCCGCGAGCGCCCAACCGGGTCCGTGTTCGCCCACGACCACGCCCGCGTCCGCGAGTTCACGCACGAGCACCGATTCGAATCCCGCCTGACAGGTCAGAAACATCCGCTCACCGTGTTCGCTGCATCGGCCTGCCCGCGAGCCGAAAAAAAGCCCGGGCAAAACGCCCGGGCGGTGCTTTCAGGGATATGGGCCCAGTTTAGCTCTTCTCCACCTTGGCGCCGGATTTCATCCAGCCGCTGATACCAGGCGCGTAGTGCTTCACATTGGTGTAGCCGAGGGCGAGCGCCGCGTTGGCTCCGGCCTTATAAGCGGAGCAGCGTTCACTGCCGCAGTAGGCCACGACGAGCGTTGACTTGTCCTTGGGCAGCGACGCCGCGAGGTTCGACTTGGCTTTTGCAAAGTCGATCGCTCCGGGAATACGGCCTTCGGCAAACGATTCGCTGCCGTTCACATCGAGAACAACGACCGATTTGGCGGCGATCGCGGCTTGGAGTTCGGCGTGGGAGATGTCGGCAATCTTGGCGGGACCGGCAAGAGCGGACACCGCGAGGCTGAACACACTGAGGAGGGTAATGAGTTTTTTCATGTCGAGGAAAAGCTGAAAACAAACCGGCGAATTGCAACTCAGAGCCGATGGAGATGAAACCCGCCATCCACATCGAAACACGCCCCGGTTGAAAACGGGAACCGGTCTTCGGCAATGGCCCGCACCGCGCGGCCGATGTCCTCGGGCTTGCCCCAACGCCGGATCGGCGTGATGCCGCGCTCGTCGGTGATGATGAGCTTATCGTACTTCTCCTTCACGCCGCCGGTCATGTCGGTGGCGATCACGCCGGGACGGATTTCGTAGACGTTGATGCCGTCGTTCGCGAGCCGGTCGGCAAAGAGTTTCGTCATCATCGCGAGCCCGGCTTTTACCATGCAGTAGTCGCCGCGGTTGATCGACGCCGTGTAGGCGGAGATCGAGGTGATGTTGACGATCCGGCCCCGGAAACCCTCGGCGTCGGGGGCCTGCTTGAGCATCTGCTTGGCGACGAGTTGGGTGAGGAAAAAAGGGCCCTTGAGGTTGATCTCGAAGAGGCGGTCGAAGCTCTCCTCGCCGCAATCGAGCAGATCGGCGCGGACTTTGGGCGCCACGCCGGCGTTGTTCACGAGCAGATCAATGCGCCCAAATTTCTCCATGGTCTCCGCTACCAGCCGTTCGCGATCGGCGGCCACGGCGACGTCGCCCTGCACAATAAACCCGTCGCCACCCGCAGCCTTGACGAGGGAGAGCGCCTCGGCGGCGGCTTCGGCGTTGCCGGCGTAATTGATCGCCACCCGGGCACCGGTGCGGGCGAGTTCGATGGCGATACCACGGCCGATGCCGCGGGAGGCGCCGGTGACGAGAGCGGTTTTTGAGGTCATCAGGTCGCAGTCGAACCCGCGGCGAATTTCGAGGCAAGCCTCCACGGTCACCTGCCTACCAAAGACCGAGATTTACCGTGAGCACGTCCATTTCCGCTCCCGCGCCGTTGACGAGTTCCAGGGTGTTTTCCCCGGCGCGCAGCAGGGCCGGGTCGAAGCGATAGGTGCGGCTCGCTTCCGGTGCCGCCCGGCGACCCGGCAGATCCTCCGGGCCAATAAATTCGACGAAGAGCTCGGGACTTTTTTGTTGCGGCAACCATTCGAGCGGTCGGCCGTTGAGCTTCACTTCAAAGTCGCTCGCGGCGTGCGGCACACCCGTCACCAAAATCCGCGCCCGGCTCGCCGGCAAGGCCGCCGGTGGCACCGGCAAGGGCAGTTGCACCACGCCGCCGGCCGGCAACTTCGCGGGCAGCAGGCCGGGCAGCTCGTAGGCCCGGCGAAAGCGCGTCGTCGGCACCGAGTAGAGCAAGGGCTTGCGCGCAGCCGTCTCGGGCGATTCCAAGCCGAGCAACCAGTCGTAAGGCACCGCCCCGACTTTTTCGATCCAGCAGGGAAAATTGAAGATATTGATCCCGTCCGCACCCGATGCGTAGAGCCCCGTGACGGCCGCCCGTAACGATTGCGGGCTGTGGCGCTGGGCCCCGTGTTCGATATCAAAGCCACCGTAGATCGGCACGGCGTGGGCACCCAGCGCCGTTCGCATCTCCGCGATGGGTTGAAAGAAATCCGTGTTCAAAAAATGCGACGTCGAGATCGCATCTACGAGGCCGCGTTGCGCCCACGTCACGACATCCAGCCCGAGCTCCCGCCCGCCCGCGACCGAGGTCGGCACGCGCACGATCAAGGCGCGACCCTTGGCCCGGCAGAGAGCGCGTACATCAGCCACAAAGCCCGTGATCGAATCGCGCTTCGCCCAGACTTCGTCACGGTTGCCCGAGAGGTGCCGCGGGAAACGCATCCAATCGAGCTGCATCCCGTCGAATTCATAGCGCTCCAGCAGCTCGGTGATGATCGCCAGCATAAACGCCCGCACCTCGGGCCGGCTGTAATCGAGCGCCCAGTTGCGCCAGTCGGTGTCGCCCCGGGCCACCGCCGCCGCGTCCACGATCACATCGGGGTGCGCCCGCCGGACTTTCGGGAGATTCCACTCGTCCGCCGCCGTCGGATTATGCACGTCGTTCATGCGCACGGTCACAAAGGTCTCTTTGCCCGAGGCGCGGAGTTTCTCGAGAAAGTAGCCGAACGGGTCGCGGCCCGCCGCGTGTTCCAACGCCAGTTGTTTATGTCGGGGATCGGTCTCGCCGACCTTAGTCGGATAATAATAACGGCCGGCGCCGGGGCAGAGCAGGTACGTGGTCACGTTGGGCGGACACGCCGCGACCACTTCGTCGATGTCCCGCCGGAAGTCGGGCGACAACATGCCCAACGTGCCGTTGCCGTCGTTATCCAGTAAAATCCGTTTTGGCGCCGCAGCCTCGGCGGTCAGAACCAGTGCGGCCAAAAAGATGCAAAACGAAAACGGATGCGTTGATAGTTTCATGGGGTGAAATCGGATTAGCTCCGCCAGCGGCCGGGGCGAGCCGAAACCCCTTTCTTTTTTTCGCCGCTTTGTTCTCCTTGGAGCTCCTCCCAAAGAACATGAAACCCGTCACCCGTCGCGAATTCCTCAAAGTCACCTCCGCCGCCAGCCTTACCGCTGCCGCCGGCTCCTCGCTGGCCTTCGCCGCTCCCGCTGCGGCGGCTCCTGCCCTCAATCCGTTTGGGCGCACCGGCCGGCCCCGCCTGTTGCTCAGTCTCGCCGCCTATTCGTTCCGCGAAAACTTCCCGATTTCGCGCGGCCAGCCCAATCTCAAGGTGCCCGCCGGCCGGGCGACCGACATGTTTCAGTTCATCGACACTTGCGCGGCCCACGGCTGCGCCGGCGCGGAGCTCACCAGCTATTTTTTCTCCGAAGAGAGCGACGCGTATCTGCTAAAGGTGCGACGCCACGCTTTCCTGCGCGGCGTAGCCATCAGCGGCACCGCCATCGGCAATAATTTCTCCCACCCCGTCGGCCCAAAGCGCGACCAAGAGATCGCGTTGACCAAAAAATGGATCGACCGCGCCGCACTGCTCGGCGCACCGCATATCCGGGTGTTTGCCGGCGTCACCAAGGAACTCGCCCGCGACGCGGCCGATAAACTCGTGATCACCGCCCTCGAAGAATGCTGTGATTACGCCGGCCAGCGCGGCGTCTTTCTCGGCTTGGAAAATCACGACTCCATTGGCAGCGCCGCCACGTTGCTCCCCATGGTGAAAGCTGTGCAGAGCCCGTGGATCGGCGTGAATCTCGACTCGGGCAACTTCCGCACCGCGGATCCCTACCTAGACTTCGCCGCCTGCGTGCCCTACGCGCTCAACGTCCAGTTCAAGGTCGAGCTCAAGGGCAACACCGACACCGCCCGCCCCGCCGATTTGAAACGCTTCAGCCAACTGCTCCGCGACGGCGGCTACCAAGGTTGGGTCGCCCTCGAATACGAAGCCAAGGAAGACTCCGCCGTCGCCGTCCCCCGTTATCTTCGCGAGATGCGCGAGATCTTCGCCGCCGGCTGAGAACCCCGCTGGAGTTTCGCCTAAAAATGCATCGCTCCTCCCCCGATCCCTCCCACTCTTGACGCATGAATCTCCCCGTCATTGCCCAAAAATCTCCCCTGCCCGTCGCCGTCGAAGCCGGAAAAGTTTACTACTGGTGCTCGTGCGGCTTGAGCAAAAGCCAACCGTTCTGTGATGGCGGCCACAAAGGCTCGGGCCTCTCGCCCACGCCCTACACCGCCGAGAAAACCGGCACCGTTTATTTCTGCGGCTGCAAGCACGGCAAAAATGGGCCGCTCTGCGACGGCAGTCACAAGCAGCTTTGAGCGCCGCGGTGACGCCGCCGTTTCCCGGCGCAAATCGCCCTTGAGAACCGGCTGATCCCGGCGGACGTTCCCGCTATGCAAGTTCTCGTTCACCCCAACCGAGCCGTCCTTCGCGCCCTGTACGCCTTGATCGTCGGCGCCGCTGTTATTCCTTCCTGCCTCATCGCCGCGCCCACCGTCGCGCCCGCCCAAAGCAGTTCGCCCTACACCAAGGGCCCGAAAACTCGCGATGGCGCCGGCGTTTACTACTTCGGCCGCGAGATCGCGCACTACATGACTCATCACGGCGCCCCTTGGCTCGAGCGGGGCGAGCGCGAAATCGAGGAGCGACCCGACTTGGTGATGAAGGCGCTCGCCCTGAAACCCGGCGACATCGTGGCCGATCTCGGCTGCGGCACCGGCTACTTCAGCTGGCGCATGGCGCAGGCCGTCGCGCCCGCCGGCATCGTCTATGGCGTCGAGATCCAGCCCGAGATGCTCGCCCTCCTCGACGTCCTCATGCAGCAACGCGGCGTGACCAACGTCGTCGGCGTGCTAGGCACCGTCGAAGACCCGAAGCTCCCCCAACCCGTCGATCTCGCGATCCTCGTCGATGTTTACCACGAGTGCAGCCGTCCCGCTGAATATATCGCCGCCGTTTGCCGCAGCCTGAAACCGGGCGGCCGCCTCGTCTTCGTCGAATACCGCGGCGAAGACCCCGAAGTGCCCATCAAACCTCTGCACAAAATGACTCAGGCGCAGGTGAAATTGGAAATGACGGGGCAACCGCTCGACTACGTGAATACGGTCCACTCGCTCCCCCGCCAGCACCTGATCATTTTCAAGAAACGCGCCGCACCTTGATTTCGCTTCTGCGACGAATCTCCCCGCCCACGCGCGGTCAAAACCCAATCCCCGCTCACCACACTCTCATGAAAACTCGCGCGCTGAGCCTCACTTGCTCCGGTCTTGTTTTTTTACTCGCGGGTTGCAGTCAGCCTCCGACACCCAACGCCGAACCCACCACCGCCGAAAAGGCCGAGTTGGCCGTGAAGAACGCCGTGGCCGCAGCCACCGCCAAGACCAAGGAAGTCGCCCGGGAGGTCAGGGATTTGGCCGCCGAAAAGATCGTCGAGTGGCACCTCACGCCGGAGGAAATCAAGGCCGAGCTCGAACGCACAGGCCGCGTGGTTCGGTCCAAAGCCAACGCCGCCGTCGCCAAATCCGGTCAGGTGATCGACAACGCCCGCGTCATCGCCGTCATCAAATCCAAGCTGGTCGGCGACCGGCAACTTTCCGCCCGCGAGATCGGCGTCGAAGCCAAACAAGGCACTGTGACGCTGACCGGCACCGTTGGCTCCGCTGAACTCATCGGGCGGACCGTCTCCCTCGCTCTGGACACCGCAGGCGTCACCGGAGTCGTGTCTCTGCTGACGGTCTCCCCTGTTCCCTGAAGACAGCCCCCTGCGGGACCTGGACTCGGCTCACTTCTCTAAAGACGCGACGCCCCCTTCGCGTGCTGTGGCCAGCTTTCAAATTTCTTTCGTTTCGCTCCTCCGCAGCGTTGCGCATCGGTTTCTTTCTCGTTCCATCTCCGGCCGATGACTTACTTCCCACGCCTCCGCCTGCCCCTCGCAGCTACCCTCCTCGCCCTCACCACCTTGCCGCTCGCCGCCCAAGGCATCCGCGAACGCACCGGCACCATCGCCGAGCGCTACACCGCCCTCTGCGCCAGCTGCCACGGTCAAAACATGGAAGGTGGCTCGGCTCCTTCGATGCTCGACGACATCTGGGTCCACGGCGGCGACGACGCCAGCCTCGCTCGCAGCATCCGCAACGGCTTTCCCGAAAAAGGCATGCCCGCCTGGGGCGCTGCGATCGACGACAAGGAGATCCGCGCCATGGTCATTTATATGCGCGAAAAGCGCGCCAAGCATCAGCGCGACAAAACCGACTTCACCAAGCCCGTCGAGTCGATCACCGCGACCAGCCAACTCCATCCGTTCCGCGTCGATACCTGGGTCGCGAAACTCGACCAGCCCTACTCCCTCGCCTTCCTCCCCGACGGCCGCTCCCTCGTCACAGAAAAGCGCGGCGACCTGCGTTTGATCGAGCAGGGCCAACTCGTGAGCAAACCCGTCACCAGCTTGCCCGCGGTCGACAACAGCGGCCAAGCCGGTCTCTACGACGTCGTCCTCCATCCGAGCTACGCCAAGAACGGCTGGATATACCTAGCCTACGCCGATCTTCAGACCGGCGCCGACGGTAAGTCCGTCAGTCTTACCCGCGTGATTCGCGGCAAACTCAAAGACGGCGCTCTCGTTGACCAAGAGACCGTGTTCAAAGGTCCGCTCGAATATCACCGCCCCGCCGGCGGCGTCCACTTTGGCGGCCGCATCGCCTTCGACCGCGCCGGCTTTCTCTTCTTCACCATCGGCGAACGCGGCGACGGCAAAAATTCCCAAGACCTCGCCCGGCCCACCGGCAAAGTTCACCGCATTCATGACGACGGCCGGATCCCCGCCGACAATCCCTTCGTGCAGGACGCCAAAGCCGCACCCACGGTCTGGAGCTACGGCCACCGCAACCCGCAGGGCCTCGCCTTCCATCCCGTCACCGGCGAACTCTACGACGTCGAGCACGGCCCCCGCGGCGGCGACGAACTCAATCTCGTCAAGAGGGGCCTCAACTACGGCTGGCCCGTCGTCACCTACGGCATGAATTACAACGGGACCGCCATGACCGACCTCACATCCAAGGAGGGCATGGAACAACCGCTCACGTATTGGGTGCCTTCGATTGCTCCATGTGGCGCAAATTTCTACACCGGCGATCTGTTCCCGAAGTGGAAAAACCACCTCTTCATCGCGTCCCTCGCGGCCGAAGAACTGCATCGCATCGAACTCGTGAGCGGCAAAGTCGTCGCCCAAGAAGTTGTTTTCAAGGGCCTCGGCCGCATCCGCGATGTGGTCAACGGCCCCGACGGCGCGCTCTACGTGCTCCTCCCCAACCGCATCGCCCGCGTCGCGCCCGCGCTGTAAGGCGAAGCAGTTTTCGCTAATTCTTCGGCATCACTCCGTGCCCGGCCGTGATTCCGGCCACGGAGATCATCCCGCCCGTCACGGCGAATCCCCCGTCAAACGGGTTCGTAGCCATGAACCACGGCGTATCCAGATCGGCGAATTCAAAACCGCCGATCCCCGTCGCGAAACACGCCGAGACCGACATCGCCAGCATACTCTCGACGTTGCCGCCGATCATGAGGCCAAGGCCCGCCGCGCGCGCCACCGTCGCCAGCTCCCACGCCGCGATCACGCCGGACTTCATGAGCTTGATGTTCACCACCTGCGCCGCGCCCGCCGCCGCGATCCGCCGGGCGTCGTCCGCCGTACACGCCGTTTCGTCCGCCGCCACGCGCCAGCCCGATTCGGCAATCAACGCCGCCGCACCGGCCAAGTCGTCCTTCGCCAGCCACTGCTCAAGCAGCGCCGGCGTGATGCCCGCCGCCTTGAGCCCGCGCACCAGTGCGCTCGCCGCGGCGCGGCTGATCCCGGCATTTCCGTCCAAGATCAAAGGCGCGTCCGGCGCCGCCGCGTGAATCGCCGTCACTCTGGCGAGATCGCCCGCCGGCCCGCCGGCCCCGCCCACCTTCACTTTGATCTGGCAGATGCCCCGCGCCCGGATCGCCCGCGCGGCCTCCACCGCCTCCGCCACACTGCCGGTCGTCACCGTCATGTCCGTTTCCAGCGTGGTGCTCGCCCCACCGAAGAACTTCCACAACGGCTCGCCGCGCCGCTTGCTCACGGCGTCGAGCAACGCCATTTCCAGCGCGCACTGCGCCGAACCGCAACCCGCCCCGCCGCGCGCGGAAAACTCCGCCGCCAGCGCCCGCCACTCCGCCGCGTCGCGTCCCGGCAACCACGCCTGCGCCGTGCGCAGCACCGCGAGCGCCATCGCCTGCGTCTCGCCATTGTAGGGCGGCAAAGGCGCCGCCTCGCCGTAGCCGCGCGTGCCGTCGGCCAGTTCAAGCGTTACGAGCACATTGTTCGCCATCGCCTGCGCGCCCCCGGAGATGCCAAACGGCACATGCAACGGAATATCGAGCGGCGTGATCCGCCAAGCCGCGATCTGAGTCGGTAAACGCATCTGGCTTTGTGCCCCGCGCCCGCGCCGCAACTCAAGCGCGAACCACCGTCCTCCCACCATCTCGGCCGACCATTTGTCATCTATAAGATGACAAATCTTCTCGTTCACTCCCCTTTC
The DNA here is from genome assembly GCA_002737275.1 of Opitutia bacterium. Lineage (GTDB taxonomy): Bacteria > Verrucomicrobiota > Verrucomicrobiia > Opitutales > Opitutaceae > Tous-C4FEB. Next base: position 46,332 of record NSIG01000005.1, on the reverse strand, counting down.
GGCGCACGCCACAAGCGACTACTACCGCGTCTGCGCACCGCCACCCGACTACATCGCCACTCCGCCCGAACTCACTCACCCCACCCGCCGATAATTTAATAACGCCCGCGGCGCCACTCCGTGCACCGCCTTGAACGCCCGGGAAAAATGATACGGGTCGTCAAAGCCCACCCGCGCCGCGACCTCTTTGATCAGCCCGCCGTGCTCGATCAGGTGCTCGGCCGCGATCGTCATTTTTCGGCGCAGCAAATACTGATAGGGACTCGTCCCTTGGTAACGGCGAAACCACCGGCACACGCTCGACCCCTCGACCGCCGCCAGCCGCGCGATTTCCTCCAACGTACCGAGCCGTTCCGCGTGCGCGTCGATCAGCGCCTTGCACCGCAAGAACGCCGCCCGTGCCGGCTCGACCGTCGGCGATGCCTGCGTGGTGGTGGCCTCGATCTTCAACAACAGGAGTTCACCCAGCGCCGAGCAAATGCTGCCCGTGAGCGGACCTGCGTGTTGGCCTTCGCGGACCAAATCCTCCAACACTCCCGTGATCTCCGCCGGCACCGCCAGCCGCCGCACCGTCCCCGGCGTGACGCCGCAGCGACTCAACCTCGCCCCGACCGCGCGCCCGGCCAGCGCCACAAAATATTTGACCATCGGATCGCTTGGGTCCGCCCGCAATTCGCAGTCGGTATCCGGCGCGTAGGCGAAGACCGACCCCGCCCCCAGTTCATGCTCCCGACCATCGAGCTTCACCCGCCCCCGGCCCGCCACCACACACTCCAAGCCGTGAAACGGAAAATGCCTCCGCGCCAGCGCGTAGTCGGGGTTGCAGTGCTCACGGCCACCCATGACCCACGCCAGACCCGGCGACTTGCCGGGCGCGAGGTTAAGGAAAAAATACCGTCCGCCCGTGACTTGCCGGGAAAGCAGCGCCGTCGCTTCATTGGGGCCAATTTTATCCATGTCTATGCCGGATCTATCCATTTCCTCAGGTGCGTTTCGAGCGCAATATCTCCGCCGGCTCTCCGCCGATTTTCTCTAGCGTCTCAATCTTCATCACCTCTGCCCCCATGCCTAAAATCTCGAAACTGAAAACCGTTCTCCTCGTCGCCAACGGCGATCTGCGCAACTCCGCCAACGAAGTCTGCTGGCCCGCCCAACGAGCCATGGAGCAACGCCTCACCGCCGCCGTCGCCCAACTCGGCTACCGGCTCGTCCGCGCCCACCCCTACAAGCCCGCGCAAAAACACGGCTTCATCAGCTCGCAAAAAGAGGGCATGGCCGTCTTCGCCGGGCTCGACCCAGAGACGCCGCTCATCGTCGCCGAGGCCGTGTGGCAGTATTCCCATCACCTGCTTGCCGGGCTCATCTCCCATCGCGCTCCGATTCTCACCGTCGCCAATTGGTCCGGCACTTGGCCCGGCCTCGTCGGGATGTTGAATCTCAACGGTTCACTCACCAAGGCGGGCGTGAAGTATTCCACGCTCTGGAGCGACGATTTCTCCGACGAGTATTTTCTCACCGGACTCAAATCGTGGCTCACCACCGGAGTCGCCAAACATCGGACCGCCCACGTCAAACCGCTCGCCCGCGCCGCGGTCCCGCCCAAGGCCCGCGCCATCGCCAAAAAAATCGCCGACGATCTCCGACGCAAAAAATCGATCATGGGCATCTTCGACGAGGGCTGCATGGGCATGTATAACGCCATTATTCCCGACGAGCTCCTCTTCTCCACCGGCGTTTACAAAGAGCGTCTCTCCCAGTCCGCGCTCTATTACGGCGCGACGCAGGTGCCCGACGCCGAAGCCCGCGCTGTCTACGACTGGCTCCGCGCCAAGGGCATGACGTTTCACCTCGGCACCGACGAGACCACCGAGCTCACCGAGGCGCAGGTGCTGTGGCAGTGCAAAACCTACGTCGCCGCCCTCCGCATCGCCGACGAATTCGGCTGCGAGTCCATCGGTATCCAATACCAACAGGGCCTCAAGGACCTCCTCCCCGCGAGCGATCTCGTTGAGGGCATCCTCAACAATTCCGACCGCCCGCCCGTCAAAAACGCGGCCGGCAAAGTCATCCGCGCCGGCCAACCGCTCACTCACTTCAACGAGGTCGACGAATGCGCCGGCCTCGATGGGCTCTTCACGAACCGCGTGCACACCGCCCTCGGCCAGCCGGTCGAAAACACGCTGCACGATCTGCGTTGGGGCGCCACCGACGCCAGCGGCACCACCGACGAGTATGTTTGGGTTTTCCTCATCTCCGGCAGCGCCCCGCCCGCACATCACATCGGCGGCTACAAAGGCACCGACTCCCTCCGCCAGCCTCTGATGTATTTCCGCCTCGGCGGCGGCACCGTGCGCGGCATCGCCAAACCCGGCGAGATCGTGTGGAGCCGCATCTTCGTCGAGGGCGGCAAACTCAAGATGGATCTCGGCCGCGCCAAGGTCATCACGCTCCCGCAGGCCGAGACCGACCGCCGCTGGAAAGAGACCACCGTCCAATGGCCGATCATGCACGCCGTCACCTACGGCGTTTCGCGCGACCAAATGATGGCCCGCCACAAGGCCAACCACATCCAAGTCGCCTACGCCAACTCCGCCAAGGAAGCCGACCTCGCCCTTTACGCCAAAGCCGCCCTCGCCGCCGAGCTCGGTCTCGAAGTCAGCGTCTGCGGCACGAAGGCCGACGGGAAAGCGTTCTGATTTAAGTAGGGGGAGGTCTCCGATCCGCCCTCTTTCACGCGACAAGCGCCACGGACGCCAAATCCACGCCCAGCCAATGCCAAAATCCGCGCCTCGTTCGCTAATCGCCGCGTAGCCAAACCACGCCGATCCGACTATCCTGAGGCCATGAAAACCATCCTCGCCCCCATCGACTTTTCCGCCGTGAGCGACGCCGTGATCGACGCCACCGTGCTTCTGGCCCGCGCCGCGTCCGCCCGTATTGTCCTGCTGAGCGTGGTCCAACCTCCGGTCATCACGAGTGACTATGGCCCGATGCTCGAAAACATCGGCGAGATCGTGGCCGCGAGTGAAAAAACCCTCGCCCGCCGGCTCAAGCAAGTCGTCAAGCGTCTTGTCGCGACCGACCTACCCGTTGAGACCGTGCTCCTCACCGGCACTCCCGCCCAACTCATCTTGGCGCAGGCCGAGGTCGAACAGGCCGACTACATCATTATGGGCTCGCACGGCCACACGGCGCTCTACGATTTGCTCGTCGGCAGCACTACTCGTCAAGTCCTTCGCAAAGCGAGATGCCCGGTGGTGATCGTCCCGCCGCCGACGAAGGCCTTAGGCAAAAAAAAGTAGGCGGATCTCCCACCGGCCCACACCGGCCGGCGGCGAACCGATGAGCGGAAGGCGCGCCTTACGCACCACCGCGCGCCCGCCTTATCCGGGTTCTACTTTGCCCTCATCACGCCCGATGAGCGCGGCTCGGAAGCGGCTTTGCCGCATCGGCCTTTGCTCCCGTCCCGCGAGCCTCGCCACGCTTCCGTTTTCGACGCACTTGCCAAATCCCGCGGCGGGTGTTCCCGTTTTAGATGCGTCCACCCGTCGCCTCAGCTCCGCGCTCCCTCCTCAGCCCGTGGCTCCTCGCCACCGCGCTCGCCATCCCGGCCTGGCTACTTCTCGCCCAGGCGCCTGCGCCCGCCACCCCGGCCGCACCGACTGCCGCCGTCGCCGCCCCCACCCCCGAGCTAATCCCCGTCAACATGCTCTCCGTGCCCGAAGGCTTCGAAGTCACCCTCTGGGCCAAGTCCCCGCTGTTCAATAATCCGACGAACATGGACATCGACGCCCAAGGCCGGATCTGGATCACCGAGGGCGTTAATTATCGCAAGAACTCCAACCGCGCCTCCGCCGGTGACAAGATCACCGTCCTCTCCGACAACGACGGCGACGGCCAAGCCGACTCCAGTTACACTTTCGTCCAAGAGTCTGGGCTCGTTGCGCCGCTCGGGATGTCGGTCATCGACAACCGCATCTTCGTCTCCAACACCCCCGACCTTATCGTCTACACCGACGTTGACCGCGACGGGAAATTCGATCCCGCGATCGACAAACGCGACGTGCTCCTCACCGGCTTCAACGGCCGCAACCACGACCACTCGCTCCACTCCGTCACCTTCGGCCCCGACGGCCTCCTCTACTTCTCCCAAGGCAATTGCGGCGCCCTCTTTACCGATCGCTCCAACCGCACATTCCGCGTCGGCAGCCCCTACGATCCCATCAACAGCGGCGGCGCCGGCGCGCTCTTTAGCTGGCGTCCACCCCAAATCGCCGGGACCAAGAGCGACGACGGTCACGTCTATCTCGGCGGTTTTACTGTGCGCATGCAGCCCGACGCGACCCGCGTCGAAATCATAGGCCACAACTACCGCAACAGCTACGAGCAAACCGTCACATCGTTCGGCGATGTCTTTCAAAACGACAACGACGATCCGCCGGCCTGTCGCACCACGTTCCTCGTCGAATACGGCAATCTCGGCTTCGCCTCATTCGACGGTAAGCGCACGTGGAACGCCGACCGGCGGCCCGGCCAATCCATCCCCACCGCGGAGTGGCGCCAGGAAGATCCTCACACCATTCCCGCCGGCGACGTTTACGGCGGCGGTTCGCCCACCGGCATCGTCAGCTACGAAGGGGACGCCTTTGGCGAGAAATGGCGCGGCTTGCTCCTCAGCGCCGAGCCCAGCCGCAACGTCGTGTTCGGCTATTTCCCCAAGACCGAGGGGGCCGGCTTCGGCCTCGAACGCTTCGATTTCATCACGTCAAATCAAGCAAAGGAATTCGCCGGCGTCGACTTCAAGGGCGGCATGAAGTCGGTCAACTCCGAGCTGAAAACGTTCTTCCGCCCCTCCGATGTCGCCGTCGGACCCGACGGAGCGATCTACGTTGCCGACTGGTTTGACCCTCGCGTCGGCGGTCACGCCGACCTCGATGCCAAGACTGTTGGTGCCATCTACCGCATCGCTCCGAAGGGGTTCAAGTCCGTCGTGCCAAAGTTCGATCTCACGACCACTGCCGGCCAGATCGCAGCATTGAAAAACCCTTCGGTCAACGTGCGCGCCTCCGGCTTCATCCCGCTCAAGGCCCAGGGTGCCGCTGCGGTTCCCTCCGTCGCCGCTCTCCTCACCGACGCCAACCCCTTCATCCGCGCCCGCGCGATCTTCCTCCTCGCCCACCTCGGCGCGCCCGGCATCGCCCTAGTGGAAAAACAACTCGCCTCCGCCGATGCGCAAACCCGCGTCGCCGCTTACCGCGCCCTGCGCCGCGCCGATCAACCTTATCTGAACCACGCCGCGAAACTCGCCTCCGACCCCTCACCCGCCGTGCGCCGCGAGGTCGCGACTTCCCTCCGCGACGTCCCCTTCGCCGCCGCCCGCGATATTCTTCTCACTCTCGCCGAAGGCTACGACGGCAAAGACCGCGCTTACCTCGCCGCCTGGGGCATCGGCGCGACTCAGAAAGAAGCCGAGCTCTACGCTGCCCTAGCCGCCGCCCAGCCGGAAAAAGACCCGCTCAAATGGCCGTCCGCCCATGCCGACCTCGTCTGGCGCCTCACGCCCGCCGATGCCGTGGTGGCATTCACCGCCCGCGCCTCGTCCAACTCCCTGCCCGATGCGTCCCGCCTCGCCGCATTGACCGCGCTCGGTTTCACGCCAACCCGCGATGCCGCCGTCGCGATGCTGGACCTCGCGCAAAGCGCCAAAGGAAAAGTCCAAGTCACTGCCCTCTGGTGGTTGCTCAACTACAAAGATTCCCGCTGGGCCGCCTTTGGGCTCAATCCCGAGCTCAAATCCCGCGGCCTCTACGACCCGGAAAAAGTCGTATTAACCGCGAGCGTCATCGCCCCGCCGCCCCCCACGAAGCTTCCGCCTGTCGCCGAAATCGCCGCTCTGCAAGGCGACGCGGCCCGCGGCGCCGCCTTCGCGGCCACCTGCTACATCTGCCACCGCATCGGCGGCAACGGCGTCGACTACGCACCTGACCTCACCGGCTTCGCCAGCCGCCAGCCCACCGAGGTCGTCATCAATTCTATCGTGAATCCGTCCTCCGACATCGCCCACGGCTACGAGGGTACCGAATTCATTTTGAAGGACGACACCGTGATCCACGGCCTCCCTCTCACCTCAGGCGATCCGGTCATCGTTCAGTCGATGGGCGGCACCAACCAGATGATCCCTGCCGGCAAAATCAAATCCCGCCAGCGCCTGAACCGCTCCCTCATGCTCAGCGGCGAACAACTCGGCCTCAACGCCCAGGCCGTCTCCGACCTCGTCGCCTACCTCAAGACCCAGTAGAAAACCGCCCAAACTGGTTTTCTCAGGGAGCACCGGCCCGTCCGATCCCGGCCAGCCAATCCCCAAGCCCCGACGTTACCGTCGGGGCTTTTTCGTCCACCGTACCCTGCGGCCTCGGAAATAATCTTTATTGTTGGCCACGACCCACGCGTTGTCCGTCTGATCCAAACCGCCCCGCCGTTCGCCCTCGCCGGTGCCCCGAACCGGATCACGCCCAAAGTGCCCGCGCCCGCGAACGTCGGCTCCGCTCAAGCTCCCGGAGCAAGCCCGCCACTGCCAAACTCAACCGTTTCCAGCAGCCGGCTGATACCAATAGCGGTTGAGTTTCATCCTCAAACCCACGGGCAAGATGCCCGCGCCACCTCGGAATCCACAGTCTAAAAATCAACAGCCATTAGCATAAGTTCGGACAAACCGGTCGGCGTGATTCTCGCCGGCTGGGCGATCAAACGCAAAACGTCATCGCGACCGAGCAGGTCCAAGTCCTCCGGGAGCTCCTCGCCATCGTCGGCCTGAAGCGCATCCAAGCCTAGCCGACGATCACTTGCCCTCCGGGCAAAGACCGAGCCGGGCCGATCACGTTTGCGAAATCCGCGCGTGGGCAAACGCCGCGCACTTCGCGTGAATCTCCTGGGCCGAGCCCAGCGCGAGGACTTCAACCGCCAAGGCCCGGGCGTCGGCCATGGTCATTCCCCGCACCAGATATTTTACCGCCGGAAGCGAAGGCGGCGTCATGCTCAACGCATCCACCCCGAGCCCCAGGAGCAAAGGCACATAAATCGGATCGCCCGCCAGTTCGCCGCACACACTGACCGGCACGCCCGCTCGGTGGGCTTCGTCCACGATGTGTTTCAGCGTTCGCACCACCGCCGGGTGCGCCGGCTCATAGAGGCGGGCGACCCGATCGTTCCCGCGATCGATCGCGAGCAGATACTGGATCAAATCATTGGTTCCGATACTGAAGAAATCGCAGGTCTTCGCCAGCAGATCGGTCGTCGTCGCCGCGCTGGGAATCTCGATCATCGCGCCGACCTTCATCGCTTCGTTGAAGCGTTGACCGCGCGTTTTCAGCTCGGTTTTACACTCCGCGAGCATCGCGTTCGCCTTCCCCAATTCCTCCGGGCCGCTGATCATCGGATACATCAGCCGCACGTCACCGTGCACACTCGCCATCAAGATGGCCCGCAACTGGTCCTTGAAAATCTCGGGATTCTCCAAACAGAACCGGATCGCCCGGAAGCCCATGAAAGGATTCGCCTCTTTTGGAAAAAGGTCCGGCTTGCCCTCCATCGGTTTGTCCCCGCCGAGGTCCAGAGTGCGGATCACGACCGGGTTCGGCGCCATGCCCTCGGCCACCGTTTTGTAGGCAACAAACTGCTCCTGCTCCGAGGGAATCCGCGCCGAGTTGAGGAACAGATACTCGGTGCGATACAGGCCGACGCCCTGCGCAAAATAATCCTTCACCAGAGCAACTTCGTCCACTTTCTCGATGTTCGCCTGCAAGGTGACCGTCACGCCGTCCAGCGTCACCGGCGGCCGGCGGTTCGCCTCGAGCAGACGTTGCTCGAAGGACTTCTTGTCCGACTGGATCTTTCCGTAGCGGAAAAGCGTTTGCTCCGTCGGGTTTACAATCACCAGTCCGTCGTAGCCATCCACGAGCACCCAATCGCCGGTCTTCACCCGCTGCGTGAGATTACGGACGCCCACCACCGCCGGGACTTTCATGGACCTGGCGACGATCACCGCGTGGCTCGTCTTGCTGCCCGAGTCCGTCACGATCCCTAGCGCCGCGCTCCGGTCGATACTCGCCGAGTCCGACGGCGAAAGGTCGTTCGCGACCACGATCCGCTTCTCCGCCAACCGGCTCAGACTGTTCTCGGCCTGCCCCAACATGTTTTGCAACACGCGCTGCGCCACATCGCGGATGTCCCCGGCGCGCTCCCGCAGATACTCGTCGTCGATCTCCGAAAACGCCTGGATGTAACGCGCCGAAATCTTGTTGAAGCAGGTCTCGATATTGCTCCCCGTTGCCTCGAACTCGCGGATGGTCTCTCCGATCAAAGCCTGATCCTCGAGCACCAGCAGATGCGCATCGAAAATCAGCGCCTCATTCTTGCCCAAGTTTTTCTCCACCTCGTCTTGAATCTTCGAAATCTGCTGCCGCGTCGTTAGCAGCGCTTTGTCGAATCGCGAAACTTCCTCGATCCGCTTGTCCGCATCGACTTGGTAACACGGCACCTCGACATCGCTCTGCAGATACACGAACACGGTGCCATAGGCGATGCCCTGCGAGGCGGAGATGCCTTGCACGATAACTTCCTTTTTTGTGCGTGGTTCCGTGGCCATTAAAGTGAGCGCAGCAGGCGCGGTTGAGCCGCGTGCAGCTCAGATTGATAACGCTTTCCGGCCGAGCACGGTCAATGCTCTTTCACCGCAACTTTGCCTCGACCACGAAACTCGTCGGCCCCCATGCCGCCCGCACCGTCTGGCCGATCATTGCCGCGTCCATTCCGTCGGGCAAAAACGCGAAACACGCGCTCCCGCTTCCGCTCATCCGCGCGACCAAACCGAACTCATCGCGCAACTGCTCCAGCAACGTCGGCAGCGCCACACATTTCTCAAACGCCACCGGCTCCATGTTGTTAAAAAGCAACGCTTCCGCCGCGCCGTCGCCGCCGATCCATGCGGCCAAACGCGCTTCCGCCTCGGCCGCCAGCAGATAACCCAACGGCGCTTTACTCGCCATCCGCCCATACGCCCACGGAGTCGCGATCCCGAAACCCGGCTTAAACACCAATGCCCGCCGCCCCCGCAACCGCGTGCTCGCACCTGTCGGCAAAACCTCGATCCGCTCTCCGCGCCCCCGCATCACCACCGGCCCGTCGTGCAAAAAAAGCGCGCAATCCGAGCCGAGTCCGGCGGCCATCTTTGCCAGTTCAGCCGCTCCCAGCGCCAAGCCCGACAGAGCATTCAGCGCCCGCAACGCCGCCACCGCATCACTGCTCCCGCCCCCCAGCCCCGCGCCCATCGGCACCCGTTTTATCAGCGAAAAATCCACGCCCATACCTTTTCCCGGCCAGCCCGTCGCCGCCGCAAAGGCTCGCGCCGCCTTCACCACTAAATTCGTCTCGTCGGTCGGCACCGTCGCGTCATCACAATGTAACCTCCATTCACCACCGCCTTCCTCCCGCTCCCGCACATCCGCCCGTAGCGTATCGCCGAAATCCAGCGTCGCCGCCACCGAGGCCAAATCATGAAATCCATCCGTCCGCCGTCCCGTGATCGCGAGAAACAGGTTCAGTTTAGCCGGGGCAAAAATCTCGATGGCGCGCACCCACCTACCAAACACCGCCACCCCCACCTCGGGCCAGCCGCATTTTTTGGCTTTTGATTTATCCCCCGAAGCTCCCTCACTCTCCCGTCTAACGATGGCCACCGACCTTATTCTCGTCCTCGACGCCCAATCCCCGCGCACCGTCGCCCCCGCCCTCCGCCAACTCCAGGGCACCGTCCGCTGGGTCAAGGTCGGCCTCGAAATGTTCACCGCCTGCGGTCCCGACTGCGTGCGCGAAATCGCCGACCTCGGTTTCGATGTCTTCCTCGACCTGAAGCTCCACGACATCCCCAACACCGTTGCCAAGGCCGTCGAATCCGTCGCGCCGCTCCCGATCAAGATGCTCACGCTGCATACCTCCGGCGGCCGCGAGATGCTGCAATGGGCCGTCAAGGCCCAACAACAGCACGCCCCGCACCTCCTTCTCCTCGGCGTCACCGTCCTCACCTCGATGAGCGCCGAAGGCCTCGCCGAGACCGGTGTCGCCGCCCCGCCCGCCGACCAAGTCGTCCGCCTCGGCCGCCTCGCCATCGACTCCGGCCTCCGCGGCCTCGTGTGCTCGCCTCTCGAACTCGCGCCTCTCCGCGCCGTACTCCCGGCCGATGTCGCCCTCGTCACCCCCGGCATCCGACCCCGCGGCGCCGATGCCGGCGACCAGACCCGGATTATGACTCCCGGCGAGGCCGCCCGCGCGGGCGCCACCCACATCGTGGTCGGCCGCCCCATTTTCAAAGCTCCCGACCCTGTCGCCGCCGCCCGCGCCATCCTCGCCGAACTCGCCGCCTGACAACTCGCCCGCCCGCGCGGGCGGCTCCGGTCCCTCCACTCTCAGCCCTCAACTCTCGACTTTTTCCCTTCCAGCCATGAGCCGAACCGCCGCCATCCTCCTCGCCGCCGGCAGCAGCACGCGCATGTCCGGCGCGGTCGCCGATAAAATCCTCGCGCCCCTTGCGGGCCGGCCTGTCTTCGCCCACAGCGCCGCCGCTTTCGCCGCCAGCGGAGTCGCCGATTTCTATGTCGTCGTTTACCGCGACCAACGCCAGATGCTCACGCTCTCGGCGCATGCGCCCACTCCTTGCGTCCTCATCCAAGGCGGAGCCGAGCGCCAAGACTCCGTCGTCGCCGCCCTCGCCGCACTCCCGGCCGATATCGCCCACGTCTTCATCCATGACTGTGCGCGCCCGTTGGTGAGCGCCGAGCAACTCGTCGCACTTTACAAAATCGTTCGCCGCGAGGGCGCCGTGGTTCTCGCCCATCGCGTGACCGACACCATCAAAAAGCACCACGCCACCGCCCACCTCAAGACCCTCGACCGCGATCATCTCTGGGCCATGGAAACTCCCCAGGTTTTTTCTCGCGAACTCATCGACCGCGCTTACGCCCGCGTCGCCAAGAAAAAGCTCCGCATCACCGACGATGCCCAAGCCGTCGAGGGCCTCGACCACCCCATCGCCCTCCTCGAAAACACCGAGCCCAATCCCAAACTCACCACGCCCGCCGACCTCGCCTACCTCGATTTCCTTCTCGCCCGCTCCGCCCCCGCACCCGACACGTCCGACTCCTCGGCTCTGTTCCCGCCCCGCACGTCCGCCTGATTTTTCCCGACATTTTTTCCGTGTTTCCCGTGTGTTCCCTGGGCCAATTCCGCTTCCGCACCTTCGCATGAACCTCCGCATCGGCCACGGCTACGACATCCACCGCCTCGTCTTCGGCCGCCCGCTCGTCCTCGGCGGCGTGCGCTTCGCCACCGACTACGGTCTCGAGGGCCACTCCGACGCCGACTGCCTTACCCACGCCATCTGCGACGCCCTGCTCGGTGCCGCCGCCCTCCCCGATATCGGCCACTTTTTCCCCAACACCGATCCCGCGCTCCGCAACATCGACTCCCAAATCCTCCTTCGCCGCGTCGTGGCCGAACTCGCCTCCCGCCAATTTTCCCTCGTCAACATCGACGCCTCCCTCATCACGGAAAAACCAAAGATCGCCCCGCACCTCGCCGCGATGAAAGCCGCCCTCGCCGCCTCCACCGGCCTCCCCGTCGATTGCATCGGCCTAAAAGCCACCACCAACGAGGGCATCGACGAAATCGGTCGGGGCCTGGCCATCGCCGCCCACGCCGTCTGCCTCATTTCCCGTTCATGAATTTCTCCGCTTCCCTTTCGGCCCGTGCGTCCCGCCCGCGTTTTCAAGCCGCCCTTCTCACCCTCCTTCTTCCGCTCCTCGCCTTCACCGGTTGCGGCAAACGCGAGACCGCCGTCGAACGCGGCAACCGCGAGGGCGTGCTACACCTCAGCGTCGGCTCCGAACCTTCCGATCTCGACCCGCATATCGTCACCGGCCTCGGCGAGGCGAAGATCATCCAGTCCCTCTTCGATCCGCTCGTCAGCTACGACCCCGCCACCCTCGCCCCCGTCCCCGCCCTCGCCGAGCGCTGGGAGATCTCCGCCGACGGACTTACCTACACGTTCCACCTCCGCGCCGACGCGAAATGGAGCAACAACGATCCTATGACCGCGCAGGACTGCATCGATGCGTGGCGCCGGATGCTCTCGCCCAGTCTCGCCGCCGACTACGCCTATCTCTTCTACGTCCTCCGCGGCGCCGAGGCGTTCAACAAGGGCCGCACCACCGATTTTTCCGCCGTCGGTCTCGCCGCGCCGGATGCCCGCACGCTCATCGTCACCCTCAATCACCCCACGCCTTACTTCCTCCAGATTCTGCTTAACTCCCCTTGGCGACCCATTCATGTCCGCTCCATCGCCACCCACGGCGACCCGCTGCGCCGCGGCACCGCTTGGACCCGACCCGGCCGCATCGTCACGAGCGGTCCTTTCATGTTAAAGGAATGGATCCCGCAACAACACCTCGTCGTCGAAAAATCGCCCACTTACTGGGATCGCGCCCGCGTCCGCCTTAATGGCGTCCGTTTCTTCCCCACCGATAGTATCGACGCCGAAGAGCGCGCCTACCGCGCCGGCCAGCTCCACGCCACGTGGGCACTCCCGCTTTCCAAAGTCCTCCCGCTCCAACGCGAGAAATCTCCCGCTCTGCGCATCGATCCCATCCTCGAGACTTATTTTTTCCGGCTCAACGTCCGCAAAGCCCCGTTCACCGATCCCCGCGTCCGCCGCGCCCTCGCCCTCGCCGTCGACCGCGACGCCATCACCGCCAACATTTTGCCCGGCGGCCGTCAGCCCGCGCCCTCGTTTATCCCACCCCTGCTCCAGGGCTACACACCACCCGCCCGCCGCGCCTTCGATCTCGCCGCCGCCCGCCAGCTCCTCGCCGACGCCGGCTTTCCCGGCGGTGCCGGTCTCCCGCCGATCGAGATCCTTTACAACAACTCCGAGATTCTGCGCCTAGTCGCCGAGGCCATCCAACAGATGTGGCGCCGCGACCTCGGCGTGGACATCCGCCTCGTGAACCAGGAATTCAAGGTCGTCTTCGCCAACCGCCGCGCCGGTGACTACCAAGTCCTGCTCGGCAGCTGGACCGCCGATTACCTCGACGCCACGACCTTCCTCGACATGTGGCTAAGCGATTCCGGCAACAACCACACCGGCTGGAAATCCCCCGCCTACGACGCCCTCGCCGCCCGCGCCCTCACGATCGCCGACCCCAACGCCCGCGCCGCCGTCCTCGCCGAATCCGAAGCCCTCGTCCTCGACGCCGCGCCGATCATCCCGATTTATTTCAACACCCACGTCTACCTGCTCCATCCTTCCGTGAAAGGCTGGCAACCCACGCCGATGGACCACACCGACTACCGCTACGTCTCCCTCGAAAAGTAGGGCAGGGTCTCCGACCCGCGCTCCGCGCTCTCGCCCATGCCACCCTCCCTCCCGCCCGCCGCCGCGAGCCCCCGCCTTCGTCTCTCCGGCCCTTTCGCGCTGCTCTCTGCCCTCCTCTGCGTCTTTTTCCTCTCCGCCTGCGCCAAAAAAGATCCCGTACCCTCCGGCTACACGGCGCCCCAAGTCCTCCGCCTCAGCCAACGCAACGAGCCCGCCGATCTCGACCCCGCCACCGCCACCCTCCCCGACGAATTCTTCGTCATCCGCGCCCTCGGCGAAGGCGTGGTCACCGCCGGTCCCGACGGACGAACACCGCAACCGGCCGCCGCCTCCCGCTGGGAAATCTCCGCCGACGCACTCACCTACACGTTTCACCTCCACCCCGAAGCCCGTTGGTCCAACGGCGATCCCGTCACCTCCTCCGACTTCATCGCCTCCTACCGACGCCTGCTCACACCCGCGATCGCCGCGCCCAAAGCCGAACTTTTCTACCCCGTCAAAAATGCCCGCGCCTTCGCCGCCGGCACTCTGACCGATTTTTCCTCCGTCGGTTTCGCCGCGCCCGATCCCCAAAAACTCATCGTCACGCTCGAGCGCCCCACGCCCGCTTTCCTGCTCTACGTCTCCAGCGGCGCATGGATTCCCGTCCACCCCGCCACGGTCTCCAAACATGGCCGCAATTGGACGCAGCCCGCCCACCACGTCGGCAACGGCCCGTTCACCCTCGCCGAGTGGCGCCAACAGCAACGCATCGTCGTCAGAAAAAATCCCGTTTACCGCGCCGCCGTCGCCGTGCGTCTCGACGAAATCCAGTTCCTCCGCTTCGACAGCGGCGACACCGAAGAACGCGCCTACCGCGCCGGCCAAGTCGATGTCACAATGGCCGTCCCGATCTCGAAACTTGAAACCTACTCCCGCGACCGCACCGCCGAGATTTTTCAAACCCCCCTCGCCGAGACCCGCTACCTCACCTTCAACACCCGCCGCCCGCCCCTCGACGACCCCCGCGTTCGCCGCGCCCTGAGCCTAGCCATCGACCGCGAAAAAATCACCGCCCACGTCCTCCGCGGCGGCCAAAACCCCACCCTCACCTTTCTTCCTCCGTCCCTCCGGGCGGCCTCTCCGAGCTCCAATTCCGTATCCGTCGAAACCGCTGCCGCCCTCCTCGCCGCCGCCGGCTTTCCCGCCGGTAAAGACTTCCCCCGCCTTGAACTGACCGGTTGGTCGCAGACCCCCGTGCTTGAGGCGATCCAAGCCATGTGGAAATCCACGCTCGGGATCGATGTCGCGATCGCGCTCCGCGACGCAAAAGTCCACCTCTCCGCCCTTCGCACCGGCGACTACGACATCGGTTTTATCACCGAAATTCCCGACTTGGCCGATCCCGCCCCGTCCCTTGAGAATTTCACCACCGGTGCCCCCGGCAACTACCCCCGCTGGTCCGATCCCCGCTACGACGCACTCTTCGCCCTGCGTCCTTTAGCCTCTCCGCCCAAACTCGCAGCGGTCGCAGCCGAAGCCCTCATACTAGAAGTCGCGCCAATCGCCCCGCTTTATTTCAACACGAAAAACTGGCTTAAATCCCCCCGCGTCCAAGGCTGGCAGGAAGACCCGTTCTGGTCCCGCGACTACGTCGGCGTATTTCTCGCCGCGCCGTGATCTGCCTGCTCCGTCGTTCCGATTCCGCATCCGCTACCGACCTTTCCACCTCCCGTCGGAACCCGCTGGGTTCGGAGTTAGCGGAAATATTCCATGCGCGCGAATGGATCGCCGGCAGCCGTTGGTTCCACCGGTCGCACCGCGGTCTCTTTGGCGTAAACGGCGGCTACGACGGCTTTCTCTTCCGCGGCGGTCGCCGCTAAATTTTTGAATTCGACGCCGCTGCCGCTCAGACAGCCCCTCGCTCTCCGCATCGTCGCTCGGCCGCACGGTCGTCGCGCAACTACCTCCAAGGACGAAAAAGCCTATATCAGAGGTGGACAAGGGGGGCGCCAGCTTATAAAATCCCCCTCCGGCAAAGTCCGCCCCCCCCGGTGAACGCCCAAACCTTGTCTTTATGAACACCAAAACCCACCTGAAAAAAGCCTGCTGCGCGTTCATCGCGCTCATCGTGCTCAGCGCGCTCGCCGTCGCCCAAACCGCCCCCGTCGCCCCCGCGACGAGCGCCGAATCCGAAACCGTCAAGCTCACCGAGTTCACGGTGAAGGCCGAGCCCAACCGCGGCTACGCTGCCTCGGAGACCCTCACCGGCAGCCGCGTGCGCACGCAGATCGCCGAACTGCCCTACACCGTCAACGTCATCACCAGCGAGTTCTTCGAGGACTTCGGCATTTTTGAGTTCTCCGACAACCTGATCCAGGTCGGCGGCTTCACCGGTCTTGACGTCGGCGGAGGCTTCAACCTGCGCGGCTTCGGTTCCACCTCCCAGCTCCGCGACGGCTTCTTCCGCCTCGGCCGCTATGGGTCCAGCAACGTCGACCGCATCGAAATCATCAAAGGAAACAACGCCGCCATCTATGGCCGTACCTCTCCCGGCGGCATGATGAACATGGTCTCCAAACAGCCCCGGGCAAAAGAAAGTCAGCGGCTTTCGGTCAACTACGGCAACGAGGGCACCCAGCGCGGCACGCTGGAGACCGCCGGTCCCGTGGCGCGCACCGCGCTCGGCAGCACCAACTACCTCTTCTCAGCATCCCATTTCCAAAAAGAGTTCGACATGGAGTATGCCCGCAACCGGAACCAGGAATATTACCTCGCCGTCAAAAATGACTTTCCCGACGGCTCGAGCCTCTTCTTGTCCGCCGAATACTTCCTGCAAATCCGGCACTCACCCAACAGTTCCGCCCCGCTGGTCATCGACCAAAAGAGCACGACCGACCTCTCCGACGATATCGCCGTCGGCTACGCCAAGAATCTGGCCCGCTTCAACGCCCACGGCCCCCGCAGCCAGCTCGACCGCGGTTCCTCCAACTACGGCGCTGTCTACGACAAAAAATTCACCGATATCTTCAGCACCCGCATCGCGTCCAACTACTACCTCGCCCGCCGCTGGGACTATAACCAAAACAATAGCTGGGGCGCCATTAACATCAACCCACCGGCCAATGCCGCGACCGGCATCGTTCCTCCCGTCACGTCCACCCGAGGAGCCGTCCCCAACACGACCCGCATCATCGAAGACGGCGGCGGCCTGCAGGCCGACCTTCTCGCGCAATACAAAACCAATCGCGGCAAGATCGAGCATAAGACTCTGGTCACCCTTGATATCAACGATTACTACCGCTGGGATCCTTCGCTCAACTACGCCAATCCGAGCCATCCAAACCTCGTCGCTTGGAACGCCGCCGGATCGGGCCGCGTCGTGACACTTGATGCCAACCTCAACCCCACCAGCCCGATCACCTACTTCACCGCGCCGCTCGACCCCACCATCGGAGTAAAGACCCGCCATCAAAAGCGCCGCATCACCGTCATCGGCGGTCTGCTTCGCCAACAAACCTCCTTCATGGAGGGTCGCCTGCTCACCTTCGCCGGGCTTCGTTTCGACTCGGTTCGTTTCCGCGATCGCGATTTCATCGGCTTCGGAACTACGGCCACCGCTCCCATCCCTTACGTCACCGGCTCGATAGTCGACAAGACGATCAACCTCACCAAGCCAAACCTTGGCTTTAACTACAAACTCACGCCCAACCTGCGCGTCTACGGCAGTTACAGCGAGAGCTACTTCGTTTCCCAAAACGACAACGCCGCCCAGCATTACGATCCCACCTTCAAACCCGAGGTCGCCGATGGTTACGACTACGGCTTCAAAGGCTCCTTCTTCGAGGACCGCCTCAACTTTACGGTCAGTGGCTACTACGCCAACCGTTACAACGTCAGCGTCACCAACCTCATTGAGACTCCGATCGGTTCGGGTAGTTTTGTCCAAGTCAACGAGCGCGAGGGGGATCAACTCGTCCGCGGTTATGAAATCGATGTTACTTACCGCGTGAGCAATGAAGTCTCCACCGGCGGCAGCTGGGGCCACGTGTATTCCATCTACACCGACTTCGGCGAAGCGAATCCCGCTGCCATCGGTCGCCGGGTCAACGGCATCTCGCCGCAAAACGGCAGCGTTTACGTGAAGTATGAACCCAAAGGCGGAGCGCTCAACAACTTCTCCTTCAACATTAGCGTCTCCCACCTTGCGCGCACGCCCACCGAGGCGCCCAACTCCGGTGATACTTACAGCACATCCGCGACCGGTGTTCGCACGGTCACTCGCTCCACCCGCCAATATGCCCTGAGCACCCCGTCGTTCACCCTCTGGAGCGTCGGCGCCCGCTACAAACTCCCCCGCACGGGCAATTTCGACCATACCCTCGCGCTCAATATCAATAACCTGTTCGACAAGGGATACCTCCGCGTCAATCGCCTCATCGGGGAAAAACAGGCGATCCTTTTCACCTACACGCTTAATCGCTCCGGCTCCCGCCGCTGATCAATTTTTCCGCAGGTCAAATCGCACTGCCGCGGCGGGGACAAAAGGTCCCCGCCTTCTTTATGCCCAAATTCAACCGTTCCCGCCTCGCCGCCGCCCGCGCCAACACCGCCCGACACAGGGTCTCTCCTCGGTTAAAGTCCCGGCACGTCTGCGGCCGCGTCTCGTAGATCGTACAGAGCATCGTCGCCGCATCCAGCGCCACACACGCTCCGTCGCCCCGTTGATCCATGCAGCGCACGCCTTCGTGCTCGGTCGTCAACGCCGCCTCCACCACATCCCCCGCGCGCAATTCCACCACCAAGTGACAGCAACGCCCGCAACCGGCGCACAACGGGAGATCGGGATGAGTCGTAATCCCGCGCAGCCCGACGCCTCCGGCGCCCGATTGCGACCCTTTTGATTTCCTTCGGGCGCAACTCCGCACCACGCTCACGTTCCCTTTGCCCGTGCTCCGCGACTCCTCCACGTCCCGCTCCCGCTCGACCCGCGCCGCCGCCCATTGGCTACCGACCGGCACCGCCGCCTTCGCCCGGATCCTCGCGCTCACCGGCGCCGCCCGAACCTCTATCCGCTGCGAAATCTACATCTGGGGCAACGACCCCGTTGCCCACCGTTTTCGGGCCGCGTTCGCCCGCGCCGCCGCCCGCGGCGTCCGGGTCCACGTCCTAATCGACGGGGTCGGCTCCTCGTCCTTGCCCGCGGGCTACTGGCAAGAACTGGAAAATGCCGGCGGTACCGTCCGGGTTTTCAACCCGATCAGTCTCCGCCATTTTTCCATCCGGGATCATCGCAAAATTTTCATCGTCGACGATGCCATCGCGATCACCGGCGGCTTCAACATCGCTGCCGAATACGACGGCGACGGCGTCACCTCCGGCTGGCGCGATCTCGGCCTTGAGCTCACCGACCCCGCCGCCATCCGCTCGCTCGTCACGGCCTTCGACGAGATGTTTGCCGCCCATGAGCTTCGCCCGTGGCTGCTCCGTCGCATCCCCCGCCGGAATAATCCGCCGCGGCACCGCACCGACGAGGTGGGTCCCGTGCTCTGCAGCGGCCCCCACCTGGTCCGCAACGAATTCAGCCGCCAATTGCTCCGACTGTTGAAATCCGCGCGCCACGTCCGCATCGCCTCGGCCTACTTCGCGCCCAGTTTCCGCCTGCGTCGCGCCCTGCGCAGCGTCGCCCGCCGCGGCGGCACGGTCGAGCTTCTGCTCGCCGGCCCCACCGACGTGCCCCTCGCCCAACTGGCCGCGCGCTCCCTGTACGGTGCACTACTTAAGGCCGGCATCCGCATCTGGGAATATCAACCGCAGGTTCTCCACACCAAGCTCGCGCTCGTGGACGATACCCTGTTCGTCGGCTCCGCGAACCTCGACGCGCGCTCCCTCGCCATCAATTACGAACTCACCGTCCACCTGCGCGACGCGGCCCTCGCAGCCGCAGCCGCCGCCGACTTCGACCGGGATCTCAAGCACTCACGCGCCATCACCTACTCCGATTGGAAGAAAACCCGCACGTGGCTCACCCGCCTCCGCGGTTCGTGGGCCCGTTTTCTCATCACCAAAGTCGACCCTTGGCTCGCCCGCCGCCAGATGCGCGGTCTCTCCTGATGCTTCTGGAGCCGCGACGCCCTCGTCGCGGACTGTTTCAACCCCGCTCCACCGTCTTCCGCACCATCCGCGCCATCGACTCTTCCGGGTTCAGCGCGGTCACCCCGTTTACCGGCACCCACGCGAGTTCCTTCGACTCGTTCACGGCGCGCACCAGCGGCTCGCTCGGGTCCGCCTCGATCATGAACCGCACATCGTAGTGCCAGTGCGCCGGGTCCGCCTTCCGGGCCGGGATCCAGTGCCGGTCAACGTCAAAAATCTCCGCGCTCACCGGCCGCAGCCGCGCAAGTCCACTTTCCTCGCTCCCTTCGCGCATCGCGACCGCGAGCAGATCCCCGTCGCCATCCGCATGCCCGCCGAGTTGCAGCCACTTTTCTAATTTCAAATGGTGGGTGAGCAGCGTCCGCTCCCGCGCCGTATCAACGATCCAAGCCGAACCCGTCAGATGCCCCGGCACGCAGGCGCGCAACAAGCACCCCGGCTCCCTTTCGATAAAACCGATCGTGTCCGCCACCATCGCCGCCTCATGCGCATCGCTCATCCGCGCCGCATGGCTCCGCAACAATCCCAAAATCAGTCCACGTTCCATTCGCCCGACTAAGCCAGTTCCGCCACCGGGGGAAAGCCCGGATCACACCTCCCGCCGCCGGACCCTCGCCCACATAGCCAAAACCACCGGCTGGTCCCTTGTCGCTGACGTCGCCCAAACCGCCGCCGCTTAAAAGCAGATTCATTCACAACGCCACCCCAGCAATCGTCCACCGCCCTGACTTCTGTCTTCTGCCCTCCGATCTCCAATCTCCGCCCTCCGCCTCACCTCGTCTCAAACCACTTCAGCTCCGCCTTCACCGCTCCTGCCGCCTCAATCTGTGGAAATATCTCCTGGACCGTATGCGCCACGCGAAACAGGTCCATGTTTGCCGGTTTGAAGAATTTCTCCGCGAGCATTTTCTCAAAGAGACGGATGAGGTCGTCGTAAAACCCGTCTTGGTTCAAAAACACGCACGGCTTCCGCACCACATCGAGCTGCCGCAGGGTGAGGATCTCCATGATTTCTTCGAGCGTGCCAAAGCCGCCCGGCAGCGTTACAAACGCATCCGCTCGCGTCTCCATGAGCAACTTTCGTTCGCGCATCGTGATCACAGAAATGAGTTCGTCTGCCTCGTCGAACGCCAGCTCCCGCACCTTCATGAACTCCGGGATGATCCCAACCACTTTCCCGCCGGCCGCCTTGGTTGCCCGCGCCACCGCGCCCATCAACCCCGTCTTACCCCCGCCATAAACCAACCCCCACCCTTGCTCCACCAGCAACGCCCCCAACTCCTCCGCCGCCGCATAATACTTGGGATCAAGCCGGTCACTGGAGGCGCAATAAACGCAGAGAAGTTTGGTCATGGCTAAAAAGTTGAGAGCTGAGAGTTGAGCGTTGAGAGATCAAACCCAAAGCTCCGCACTGCTCCCGTCTCCTTTGTCGAATCCCAACGCTCAACCTTCAACTCTCAGCTCGGCGCACTCCGCGCCCGGCGCACTCGCACCCTATCGCGGACGCCTCGCGCCTTCTCCCACCGGGCACCTCCACCTCGGCCACGCCCGCACGTTTTGGCTCGCGGCCGAGCGCGCCCGCGCCGCCGGCGGCACTTTGTTTCTCCGCAACGACGACCTCGACGCCATCCGCTTCCGCCTCGATTTCGTCGCCGCCATGCTCGAAGACCTGCGTTGGCTAGGCTTCACCTGGACCGAGCCCATCATCAACCAAAGCACGCGGCTCCCGCTCTACCGCGCCGCTCTCGCCCAACTCCACGCCGCCGGCGCCATTTTCCCCTGCACCCGCACCCGCCGCGATGTCCTCGATGCCCTCGGCGCGCCCCACGAGGGTGCCGCGCTCGCACCCGATGATGAACCGATCTACCCGCCTCAATTCCGCCCGCCCGCCGACGCCCCGCTCCCGCCGCTCTCCGACGCGCTCGCCGTCAACTGGCGCCTCCGCGTCCCCGCCGGCGAAACCCTCACATTTCACGATAACTGCCTCGGCCCCCAATCCGCTACCGCCGGCCGCGACTTCGGCGACTTTCTCGTGTGGCGCAAAGACGGCGTGCCCAGCTACCAACTCGCCTGCGCCGTGGACGACGCCGATCTCCGAATCACCGAAGTCGTCCGCGGGGCTGACCTCGTGAAAAGCACCTTTCGCCAACTGCTCATTTTCCGCGGCCTCGGCGTGCCTGCGCCGCAGTTTTTTCACGCCCCGCTGATGCTCGACGCCGCCGGCGTGCGCCTCGCCAAACGCCACGACGCTCTCAGCCTCCGCACCCTCCGCGAGCAGGGCGAAACTCCCGCGCACATCATCGTCCAATTTTCCGCCTTCGCACCGTCTGCGCCACCCGCATCCCCCGCGTGAAGTCCCGGCTTTATCCGTGTCCATCCGTGTCCATCCGTGGTTAAAAATCCCCCGTTACAATGACCCTTCCAAAAATCGGTGTCCTTAACATCTCCGACCGCGCCAGCGCCGGCATCTACTCCGACGAACCCGGCCAAGCCTGCGTCGCGCTGCTCCGCGAGTGGCTCACGACCGCCTTCGACCTCGATTATAAAATCATCCCCGACGACCAAGGCGTGATTTCCGCCGAGCTCATTCGCATGGCCGATGTTTCCGGTTGCGGGCTCATCGTCACCACCGGTGGCACCGGTCCCGCACCGCGCGATGTCACTCCGGAAGCCACCCGCGCCGTCATCGAAAAAGAACTCCCCGGCTTCGGCGAACTCATGCGCGCAACCTCGCTCAACTACGTGCCCACCGCGATCCTCTCGCGCCAACTCGCCGGCACCCGCGGCCGCACGCTCATCGTAAATCTACCGGGACGCCCCAAGGCCATCCGCGAAAATTTTGAGGCCCTGTTCCCCGCGATCCCGTACTGCCTCGACCTCATCGGCGCCGCCCGCCTTGAGACCAACGCCGACGTCATGAAGTCTTTCCGGCCAAAAGCATAGGTCTGGGTAAAGGGTAGGGACCGCTCTCCGAGCGGTGGCGCCCCATCGCCCATTTTTTCAACGCGCTTCGATTCGCGTGATTCGCGGGCAAATTGCCCTCTTCACCGGACAATTCTCTTAAGCACCGAATTGTGCCACTCCGCCGGCAGCACCGACTCCGGCCCGATGATATACACGCGGTAGTAGAGCCAGAAAACCACCACCCCCAGCAGCAGGAGAAAAACAATCTCACCCAGGTCTCCGCCGCCTTGCCGGCTCCCGCGCTGCATCGAAGCCACCGCCCGCCCGATCAACGGCGCGAAGACAAACCCCACCAGCGAGCCGCCAAACAAAACCATCCCCATGATCGCCCCGGTCCGAAGGAGCGGATCATCCAAGATCTTTGCCTTATAACTCACGATCTCGACGCAGAGGTTGAGCAACAGCAGACAGCATGGGAGCACGTAGTAATTCCGGACGACACTGGTGGATTTCATGCGGGTGCGGCGAAAGAACGCCATTTCATCATACGGCTGCTTGCGCGAAAGCAGATTCGCACAACTACTCCCCGTCCATGATCAACTACAGCGCTCCCGACCTCACCATCCACCCGCCTCGCAGCATTCGCGTTCGCATCGGCGGCTATGCCCACCTCGCTCGCCTCCTCGACAAGGCCCGCGCCGAGATCCACGGCAAGAACGCCGGTTACCACTACGATTGCCCGGTCGACAAACTGCTCTTCGCCTTCACCGACGTAAGCGCGGAAGCCATGCTCGCGGAGATCAAGAGCGGCAAATCCGACTTAGAAATTCTAACCTGGCTCAACGCCAACACCAAGCGCCAAGCCTTTGAGGTCATCGCCTGGTCCGCGTGGCTTGAACAAGTCGGCCCCGGCAGCGCCGAAAGCCACGAGTGGATCGCCAGCGTCATCAAGGGCAACAATTCCGCCCGCGACGACATCCGCTCGTTCGCCGAGATGCTCGATCTCGACGACTACATCAGCTACGGCGGCAAAGCCTGAGCGATCCGTCACGGATCGTTCCCCGATCGTTGATTTTCGGCCGCGCCCCAAGCGCGGCCTTTTTCACGCCCGCAGGGCGAGCCCCCTCCAGCCGCGGGCCCTGTCCACCACCTGAGCGGCGACAAGCTTGGCGCCGCTTTGCGCCGATCGGCGACCGAGCCCGTGGTTCCCGATTCCGTCCAGACTCCGAATCAAAAACCCTTCACAGCTCGGTATACTTTTCCGCCCGACCTTTGGCCTTCGCCACCGGATATTTTTCCCCATTCGCAGCCATTTTCGCCTCGATCGCCGCCGCCACATCGAGCCCGGTGACGTTGGCGAACTCCAAGGCGTAGATCACCACGTCGGCCACTTCCTCTGCGATTTTAGCGCGCTTTACGGGATCGTCCATCACCGCCCGGGACGCCTCCGGCGTGCTCCACAAAAAGTGCTCCATCAACTCCCCCGCTTCAGCGGCGAGCGCCATGCTCAAATTCTTCGGCGCATGGAACTGCTCCCAGTCCCGTTCGCGGGCAAACTCCAGCACGCGGCCCTTCAGCTCCTGAATCGTGGTCGTGGCGTCGGTCAGCGGATCTTTCATCCGTCCAAGTTGCCGCGATTTCAATGTGGGAGCGAGCTTGCTCGCGACTCCCGCGCTCCCTTCTCCGCTCGCAACCTCGGCTCTCAGCCGCCGGCTCCGTCGCCCAATCTTCCCTCTCAAAAAAAGATTCCAACGTGGCCCGCCGGCTGTCTTTCCACAAATCCCAGAACTCCAATGACCCGCGCCTCCACCCATCGCCACCGCCCCACCGGCACTTCGTTTACGCAGGCTTGGCCGCAAACCGGCGTCCAGATGCAGCCGGTCGTCTCCCATGGGAGCCAAAAACCCACACCGGGCTTCTCCGGCGAATCGTCCGAAACTTCGGAGCCATTGGCCAAAACGAGCAGCCCGGAGCCCCAAGCTTTAGGCAGCCACCGCCTTTCCTAAACACACAATCATCAACTCCCGTCGCTCTGCCCGTCGCCCGCGCTCGGCCCAAACCGCCGCACTATTCCGCCAACCGAACTAAGACTGCCGCGACTTCACCGAGGCGATGACGCGGTCGGTCTACGCGCCCGGCGTGGACGCCGCCGGCGTCGATATCGAGGCCATCGGGCCCGACCTTATGATCACCGCCCGGGAATCCCACTTTGTCCGAGTGAACTGGCCGTCCCTTCACCTCGAAGGCGCGCAGCGCGACTATCAGCTTCGCTTGCGTCTCCGCCTTGATTTCAATTATCCCGGGATGTACGCTGAGATGCACGTTGGCGTGCTCACGGTCCGACTACCGAAGCGGGCCACCGCTGAGGCCGAAACGCCGCTCCGTCGCGTCGCCTGAGCTTGATTAATACCAGCGCCGTTTGGTTTTTAGACCCTCCGTCGTCGGCAGCCTGCTTGCAGGCGCTCGGTGCGTCCGCAAGCGGACAGCCTACAAAAGTCCAAATCTCATGTGACTTTGGTATGACTGCGATCTATCGCGACCTCCGGGCGGGCCGACGCTTGCAGCGGGGCCAAAAAAAGGAGCGGGCGTGATGCCCGCTCCTTTTTTGGCGACTCCGAGCCGAAGCCCGAAGCTTTTCAAAATCAGGACTTCGCGTCCTGCTCCTCGATCTTAACTACCCGGTAACCACCGATGCTCTTAAAATAGATCATTACGGCCAAAAAGATCAGCGCCATGGCCGCAGGAATAAAAGAGTCGGCCTTAAGCGTGAGACGATCGCCCTTTTGGTCAGCGGCGAAGATCGCCTGTTGCGCAGGCGTGGCAGTCTTGGCCGCGACTGCTTCCTTGGCCGCCGCCAGCTTCGTGCCGTCGATCGCGTAGACCGGTTCCAAGAAGAAGAACTTCGAAGGCGAAGCGGCCTTCACGGTCTCGTAGGCCGCCGGATCGGTCTTCTGCAACGTCTCGGCCGCATACCGATCCTTGCTGTAGCCCAAACCGGGACCACCGATCAGACCAGCCGACATCATGCCAATACCGCCCATGACGGACATCGCGACCGCCCCCGAACGCGGGTAGCGATCACCGACGACCGCCAGCATCGTTGGCCAGAAAAAAGTCTTACCGACGGCGTAGATGCCCAGCGCGACCAAAGCCATGGTGAAGGTCTGCATGACGCTTGCGAGCTGCAGGCCCACCACGCCGAAGATGGAACACACCAGCAACAGCGCAATCGGCGAGAGCTTCAATTTGGTCTCAATCCAATGAGCGGAGAACCGCAGGCTGAACATGATAACCGAGGTCCAAATGAACAGGAACTTGCCCTGCTCCGACGTGAACAAATTACCCGTGATATTCTGAATCCAACCGTCCGTCCCGAGTTCAACTGCACCAATCAAGGCGTGCGCGATAAACAGGAAGAAGAGGAGCACTGAGCCCAAGGAGAACTTTGTCACGATCCCAACGGCTACCATCAGCACACCCGCCACCGCGTAACCGACAGAATCAGGGAAGCTCGCCACCCCAAACAGCGCCGCGAGCGGGCCCGAGGCGAAATTCGCCAAAAGGTAGCAGGCTACAGCCGCACCGAGCAGGCCAACATCCTTGAACATCTCGCTGAACTTCGCGCCCTTTTGGGCCGCCTCGGACTTCGGCATATGTTGACCGAGGAACATCAAGCCGTAAGCCAACGTCGGGATGAGATAGAGGGCGAGTTGGATCTTCCAACCCACCTGCATTTTGTCGTCCAAGATCCAACCCACCGCACTGCCGGCGATCAAACCTGCCGGCCAGCTGGCGTGCAGGATATTCAGATAGTGAGTGCGTTGTTTTGGGAAAAGTGTCGCGACCAACGGATTGGCGACCGCTTCCAGAACGCCGTTCGCCAGCGCAAAGATGAACATACCGATCGTCAGCATCTGGAACGCGTTCTCTGGCGTTGACGCCGCGAAGGTCACAAACGCCGAGATGACGTGAAACGCGAATGCGGCCCAGACCAGCTTGCTGTAGCCGATCTTGTCGACGATCAGACCACCAATGATGATGCCGAAGCAAAATCCGGTGAAGCCGGCACCGCCGATGGCGCCGAGTTGCGTGGCCGTGAAGCCGAACTCTTTGCCCCAATTGTCAAAAATACCACCACGGACCGCAAAACCGACGCCGGCCGCGAAGATGGCCCAAAAGCCGGCCCAAAGAAGGCGCTTCGCATTAGCAGCGAGGGGCGCGTTATCTACATTCTGATTACTCATAGGATTTAACAGGAGGTTGGGGACGAGGGGTGAAAAAAAGCCGACTCCGATTTCTTGGAAGATTCTCCCAGCGCGAGCAAGGGCGCTTTTAACAATTTGTGAACTCTTCGCATCGAACCGATATTTTTCTTTAAGTGCGGCACATTTTTGGCCTATCGAAGTCTACCCCCTGAAGCCAACACCGAACCGACCACCCCCATGCCTTTACCCACTCATTTCACCCAGCCCGAAATTTTTGAAGATCGTCCCGTCGTCGTCGAGCTTGTCGCCCGCGCCAACGCCATGTGGGACCGTCCCATTTTCCGCGCCCCGCCTCTGAAAGTCATCTTACCCCGGGTGAGCCCCGATATCTTCAAGAGCTTGCCCACCCCGGTCTCAACCCTCAGCTCGCGCTGATCCCGGACCCGATCCCTGGGAGAAAATCCCCCCAGCATCAGCGGAGACCCCGGTCTCCGTTTTTTTGCGTCCCCTCACCCCGCCCGGTGGTTCGACGCTGCCTGCATCGAACCCCCAGAGAGCACGCCCCCTAGGTCTCCCGCGCCAACCAGATCAAGTCCCCGCGCGCTCCCGCCCCTTGCCCGAGCACTTTGGCCAAATACTCCACCGTCGCGGCCGCCTCGTCCGCAAACTTCCACGGCGGATTCACGATCAACACCCCGCACCCCACCATCTTTGCCGCCGGCGGATTCACCACCAGCTCCACCGCCAAGGTCGGCGGCAGCGCCAGCCCCCGCAGCTCCGCAAAAAACAAATCCACCTTCGCCCGCTCGGTGAGGGGATACCACACTGCAAACACTCCGCCCGGCAATCGCTTCAATCCGTCCTGCAAGGTCGCCACGATTTGAGCCCACTCATCCTGGGCCTCAAACGGCGGATCGATCAGAACCAGCGCCCGTTTCTCCAACGGCGGCAACACCGCCCGCACCGTAGCGTAGCCGTCCGCCTCGCGCACCTGTGCGCCGCCGGTAAACTGAAATTTCTCCCGCAACGCCGCGCACTCCGCCGGTTGGCGTTCGCACAACACCAGTCGCTCCTGCGGCCTCGCGATCAGGTTCACCAGCGCCGGCGACCCCGGATAAAATCTCGGCTCGGGCGTGGCGTTGCTCTCCCGCCGATCATACTCCCGCACGAGCGCAATATAATCCGCGACGCCGCCGGGCAACTCCCCGGCCGGTCGATTCCACAAACGTCCCACGCCCTCCGGCCATTCCGGCACGCGCGCGTGCGTGTCCCCAATCGCCGCCACCGCCAGATCGTAGCTCCCGCGACCAGCGTGCGTATCGAGATACAGAAAACCCTTCTCCTTTCTTTGCAGCGCGCGCACCAGCGGGACAAGCAACGCGTGCTTCATCACATCGGCGAAATTACCGGCGTGATAATGATGCCGGTAGTTCACGCCGCGACCGGCACTTTGACGACCACCTTGCGCACCAACATCGGCGCACCGGCCGCCACCAACGGACGATGCCCATCCACGGGGAAAAAAACCGCAACCTCGCCCGCCGCGACCCGCAAGGTCGTGTGCCGCGCGAAGCCTTCATAAAAGAGCACATCTTTAGCCGGCCGGAGATCCTCGGCGACCTTGAGGTTGCCCACATCTGTCAGCTCCATGATTTCCTCGCCCACGATCACCGCCTGCACATCCGTGTAGGTCTTGTGCGACTCCCACTTCGGGACGGTCGGCACTCCCGCCGGCAACGTCATGCTCGCCTGCACCAGCGCAAACACTCCGCCGCCCAAGTCCACCCGCTGCGTCTGCTCGGCCGCGAGACCGTCAAGCAACGCGCGCTCCGACGAACCGGCGCGCAGGCACGCTTCGACATACGCGAAGGCTGTGGCGAATTTGTCAGAGGGGGCAAGCTGAGCCCGCACTGTGGAAAGGGAACCGAATAGTGCCATTTCGAGAGCCTCAAACTCAGGTTAAATTCTGGCAAGCCGCGAAACCGCGATTGCCTGCGGCGCTTGATTATCCCACCGCGTGGCGCACGGCCCACCGATGGCCTCGGCGTGAATCCGCGCGATATCATCCGCCGGCCCGGCGACCTACGCCGCCCAAGCCGAGAAGCACCAAAATCCGCATTCCCGCACCTGCGCACACCCGCCGCGCTCGCCACTCGCCCGCTGCGCCCAAAAACATTGCCCCGTTTCCGAGTCCCGTTTCTCTCCCCGCCAAACGTGTCCGGCCTCATCCGCATCTTTTCCGACCTCCACTACGGCGACCGCTCCAGCCGGTTGCGCCGCCTCGATCAACTGAGTCCGCTCATCGACGGCATCAGCCGGCTGATCCTCAACGGCGACACCCTCGACACCCGCCCCGGCCCTCACCCTCAAGTCACCGCCCGTTCCCGCGCCGAGGTCAGCCGTTTCTTCGGCGCCTGCGCCCCCGAGGTCACCTTCGTCACCGGGAATCACGACCCGGACATTTCCAACCTCGACACGCTCGACCTCTGCGACGGCCAAGTGTTCGTCACCCACGGCGACATTATTTTCGACAACATCGTCCCATGGGGTCGCGACGCCGCCACACTCGAGGCCCACATCACCCACGGGCTGGCCTCGCTGCCAGTCGAACACCGCACCCAACTCGCCCCTCGACTCGCGGTCTTTCGCGCCGCCTGCGCTGCGCTCCCCCAACGCCACCAATCCGAACCCAACCCGCTCAAATACGCCGTGAAGTTCGCCGCCGACACCGTTTGGCCGCCTTGGCGCAGCTTCGAGATCATCCACGCTTGGCGCGAGACCCCGAACCGCGCCGCCATCATTGCCGCCGCCCATCGCCCCGCCGCCCGCTTCATGCTCATCGGCCACACGCACCGCCCATTCGTTTGGACCGCCCCTTCCGGTCTCACCGTGGTCAATACCGGCGCCCTCTGCCGTCCTTTCGGCGCCCAAGCCGTGGATCTCACCCCCGACCATCTCACCATTCGCCAGATCGATTCCCGCTCTGGCTTATTTCACCCAGGCCGCGTCGTCGCGGAGTTTGCTCTCGCGGAAGTCC
This sequence comes from Opitutia bacterium, assembly GCA_002737275.1. Taxonomy (GTDB): domain Bacteria; phylum Verrucomicrobiota; class Verrucomicrobiia; order Opitutales; family Opitutaceae; genus Tous-C4FEB. The sequence continues at coordinate 16,628 of NSIG01000005.1, read as the reverse complement.
CCGGTTCTTCGAACATCCCCGCATGAGCGTTACTTTCGGCTGGTGGCACCGCGATCCCATCGAGGGAAAATTTCAAATTCACGTCGACGTCCACGGCGGCAACATCGAGTGGACCCGCCACCAGGGGCACAACACCTCGTGGCTCCCGCATCACCCGACCGATGAAGATCGCGAGCGTCTGATTTTCGAAGCCGAGAAGCGCGTCCCTCGCCGGCTCATCACGCAAAAGCAATTCGACGAAATCAAACGCCTCAGCGAATTCGACGGCCCCGGCCGCGTTTCCGGCAAGCGCATCACCGGCCTCGGACCTTCCTTCAATTAACCGCCCGCCTCGGCGCCGATCTGTTCCCAGATCAATCGAAACGCCGGCGTAAACTCGGCCGGTTTCTCCCGCATCCGTGCGGTTAGCTCCGCCGGCACCACCCACTCGCCGCGCTCGATTTCCTCCGGGTGGAGCACAAACGGGCCGGCGTGCTCCAACCGGTAAACCCAGAGGAACTCCCAGCCCGTGCGCGCACACGCCTCCACCCGCCGCCACCGCACCAGATCGCCCGGCCCCGCCCGCACCCCGATCTCTTCACCCAATTCTCGCACCGCCGCCGCGTCATAGTCCTCGCCGCTGTCCAAATGGCCCGAACACGCCGCATCCCAACATCCCGGCGACAGGTCCTTCGTCATCGACCGTTTCTGCAAAAAGGTCAGCCCCCCGGCGTCAAACACCAGCACATGCACCGCCCGGTGCCAGAGCCCCCGCGCGTGAACCTCCCGACGCGCCGCGCGCCCGATCACGACATCGTTCGCATCCACCACATCGAAAAATTCTTCACTCATTGGCGTTCGTTTATTGCCGCACCCGACCGTAAACTTGCAATCCCGATGACGCCCAACCCGCCCGCCCTTTACTTTCATCCGCGTTCGTATGCAGTCCTGCCTTCGCCCCTTTCCTTATGCCGAAAATCGAAGTCAACGTGGTCGCCGAGATTCTGAAAAAGAACCAACTCGACCCAAAACTCCTCCGCCAAGTCATCGAGGAAATGAACCTCGCCGCCCAGCCCGACCCCGGCGACAAAGAGAAACCGCCGGCGGTCAAAAAGCAGTTCGTCGTGCTCGCCAGCGACCCCGAAAACCGCCTGCCGAAACACGATTTTGTTGCCTGGATTCTCCAAATTCCCGAGGAAGACAGCGTCGCCACCACCCAAGAGCGCATCTTTCGCGGCGCGTACGATTTCAACGCCTCCAAAAAAGGTCGCCTCCACCCCGCAAAAACCGTCGGCGAAGCCCTCGAGCACGTCCCAGCGAAATTCTTTAAGGAGGCCGAGGTCTGGGTGAAAAATAAAGTCCCCGTCCTCGTCCTACGCACCGACAACGAAATCCCGAAAGCGCCGAAGTAGCGCCCGCGGCGTTTCGGACCATGTAGGGGCGTCCCTTGCGGACGCCCGCCTTTTCCCGCGCTCCTGCTGCTTAACGCTCAATTCCGTAGTTCTGGGGGTCGAATCCCCGCGCCGCCAACGCCGCGCTCAAGGCCTTCATCTCCAGCCGAGCGCCCGGCTTCACTCCGTTCGCCTTGAACCAACCTTGGTTCGTCTCGACGACAAACTGCAACCGTTGGCTCCGCGAGGGCACCGGCTTCTCGTCGAACGGATACGCCGGATAGTATTCCAGCAGCACGCCCTCCGCACTGAAGTAGGCCATGTCCAACGGCGTCGGCGTGTTTCGCATCCAAAAGCTCATTCCCTGCGGCCGCCCAAAAACAAACACCATCGCGTCATCGGTCCCCAAATCGCGACGCTCCATCAGCCCCCGCTCCAGCTCTTTCGGCTGCACCGCCAATTGCATCCGCAGGGTCTTGTCGCCGACTTTAATCGAAAACCAGTCCGTCGCACTTTTCATCACCGCACCCTGCGCCACGCCCCCCGCCGAGCTTTTAGTCCCCGCCGACTCGGCCTTGCCACACCCGGCCACAATCAGCGCGGACGCGGCCGTCGCTGCCCTCAACACCATCGAAACCGGATTTGCCTTCTTCATGCGCTCTGTGGCTAATCACCCGCCTCTCCCAACTCAACTCCTCTCTCTCACCGTGTCACTTTCATCATCGGCGTCCACGCCTCCGCCCCTCCTTTACGCCGACACCGAGCGCAGCGCCGATGCCCTCTACTTTGGCCGCGTCGGCGTGCCCGACCCGTTCATCGCGTTCGCCGCTTACGGCAAGAAATACGCCGTCGTCGGCGCACTTGAATTCGGCCGGGTAAAGCGCCGCTCCGCCTTCGACCGCGTTCTCGCCCTCGAACCCTACTTGGCCAAAGCCCGCGAGGTTTGGCCGCAGCGCAAGCCCGGCGCCGCCGAAGTGATCTTCCTCCTCGCCACCGAACTGAAACAGAAATCCTTCACCGTCCCGGAGGATTTTCCCGCCGGCGTTTACGAGAAGCTTTTCGAACTCGGCCTCGACCTCACCGTCGCGACCGGCCCAATCTTCCCCAACCGCGAAATCAAAACTCCGGCTGAAATCACCGCGCTACGCGAGGGCAACCGCTGCAGTGCCCTCGGCATCGCCGCCGCCGAGCGCGTTCTCCGCGCCAGCAAAATCAAGGGCCGTTCACTCATCTTCGAGGGTAAACCTCTCACCAGCGAGCGACTGAAATTCGCCATCGAGTCTGCCTGCCTCGCCGCGGGCGCCGTCTCCGCCAACACCATCGCCGCCGGCGGCGACCAAGCCTGCGACCCGCACGAGCGCGGCTCCGGCCCGCTCCGACCCAACGAACTCATCATCGTCGACGTCTTTCCCCGCGTCTCCGCCACCGGCTACCACGGGGACATGACCCGCACCTTCCTCCGTGGCACCGCCTCCGATGCTCAGCGCGCCTTGGTCGCAGCCGTCCGCGCCGCCCAACTCGCCGCGCTCAAAACCATCCGCGCCAGCGTGGGCGGTCGCACCGTGCACGAAGCCGTCGTCGCCACCTTCACCGCGCGCGGCTACGAGACCAAGCACTCGCCCAAGGGCTCCACCGGTTTTTTCCACGGCACCGGCCACGGCCTCGGACTCGCCGTTCACGAAGCACCCGGCCTCAGCCCGCGCTACGACACCCCGCTGCGCCGCGGCACCGTCGTCACCGTCGAGCCCGGCCTCTACTACCCCGGCCTAGGGGCCTGCCGCATCGAAGACGTCGTCCAAGTCACCGCCACCGGCTACACCCTGCTCTCCAAATTCCCCTATACCTGGGAACTCTGACCCGTCTTTACTCCGATCTCCTGATTTCCCGATTTTCACCGTCCTCCTTTTTCTTCCCGAATTTTTTCCGTGTGTTCCGTGTATTCCGTGCGCAACTCCTCCCAATTCCTGATTCCCTGAGTTCCAGATAAAAAACATCTCTGCCCCGATGCGCTCCCTGCCCACCCTCCTCAAAAAAATCTCCGCCCTTCGCATCCTCGTCATCGGCGACGTAATGCTCGACCGCTACCTCTGGGGTGATGCCACCCGCATCTCGCCCGAAGCGCCCGTCCCCGTCGTGGACATCACCCGCGAATCCGTCACCGCCGGCGGCGCCGCCAACGTCGCCCTCAATCTCGCATCCCTCGGCGCCCGCACCACCGTTGCCGGCTACTTCGGCGCCGACGCCGCCGGCCGCAGTCTCGTCGCCACGCTCGCCGAGAAAAAAATCGCCACCCTCTCCACCCCTGGCTCCGCGCAGACCATCGTCAAAACCCGCGTGCTCGTCCAGCGCCAGCAACTTTGCCGCCTCGACCGCGAGTCCCCGCCCTCCGCCTACGCCGTCACCGCCGACGCCGCCGAAAAACTCCTCCGCACCGCCATCCGCTCGCACGATGCCGTCATCTTCTCCGACTACGCCAAGGGCATCCTTTCGGACGAACTCGTCGCCCGCATCACCACCCTCGCCCGCGCCGCCGGCAAACTCGTCGCCTTGGACCCCAAACCGAAGCACGCCCTCACCTTTCACGGCCTCGATCTTATCACCCCGAACAAACGCGAAGCCCTCAAACTCTCCGGCCTCCACCCCGCCCCCGGCACGCCCTTCCCCGCCGCCGAAGTCTGCGCCCGCCTCCACGAGAAATTCGCGACGAAACACCTCGTCATCACCCTCGGCGAAGACGGCATGTTGCTCAGCAGCGAAGGCAAAATCCTTAAAACCATCCCGACCGCCGCCCGTGAGGTCTACGATGTTTCCGGTGCCGGCGACACCGCCCTCGCCGCCCTTGTCCTGGCCCTTGCCGCCGGGGCAACCCTCGAGACCGCCGCCCACTTCGCTAACGCCGCCGCCGGCGTCGTCGTCGGCAAACTCGGCACCGCCACCGTCACGCCGGCCGAGCTCAAGGCCTACGTCAGTCACCGCTAATCCGTGGAACCCAAAAAAATAAAATCCAAGAACGCCGACTCTCCCCGCGCCCTCTTCCTCGACCGCGACGGCACGCTGATCCTCGACAAACACTACCTGTTCGATCCCGCCGGCGTGGAGATAATACCCGGTGTCCGCGAGGCGCTCCAACGCGCCCACACCCTCGGCTACCAACTGTTCATGCTCACCAACCAGTCCGGCATCGGCCGCGGGCTCTACACCCTCGACGATACCCTCCTCGTCAACGCCCGCATGGAGACACTGCTTAGGCTCCATTCGCCCCTCTTCGCCGGCATCTGTATCGCCCCGGAAGCGCCGGACCAACCTTCGCTCTACCGCAAACCTTCGCCTCGCTACGTCCAAGAGATGATCGCGGCGCATCACCTCGACCCCGCTCAATGCGCAATGATCGGCGACCGCGCCAGCGACGTCCAAGCCGGCCTCAACGCCGGCATCCGCGCCATCGCCGTCTGCAGCGGCGAGCTCACCGCCGGAGCTTGGCAAACCCTCGCTCTCCCGGGCGCCGAGATCCACGCTGACCTCGCCGCCTTCGTCGCGACTCTTTCCTGAATTCCTCTCTTTCATTCGCACCCATCGCGGAATTCGCGGGCCACCCTTCCCCGACTGTCCTCCCTTTGACTTCCGTGTAGTCCGTGGGCACCTCCTCCTGCTAAACCCCGCTCCATGCCCGAACTCGCTGAAGCCGAATTTTTCCGCAAACGCTGGACCCAGGCCGCGCGCCCTTCTCCGACGATTCTCCGCGTCCACACCCACGACGCCAAAAAACTTTTCCGCACCGCGCCCGCCCCCGCGCTCCGCGCCGCGCTCACCGACTCCGCTCTCACCGCCTCCGCCGCCGCCGGGAAGCAGATCCTCTTCCGCTTTCAACGCCCCGCCACCTCCGTCTCGCCCGCGATCGACGCTTGGCTCGGCATCCACCTCGGCATGACCGGTGACCTTTCCGTTGCACCGCCGGCTCATACTCCGCGCAAGCACGACCACCTCGTCCTCTACACCACCGCCCACGCGCTCGTCTTCGCCGACCCACGTCTCTTCGGCCGCATTCAGTTTCACCTCGGCCCCGACGCCCCGCTTTGGTGGGCCAAGATCGCCCCGGCCCTGATCTCGCCCTCGTTCACCGTCGCCGCCGCGGCCGCATTCCTAAACCGCCGCGCCCGCGCACCGATCAAAGCCGTCCTGCTTATGCAGGAGCGATTCCCCGGCATCGGCAACTGGATGGCTGACGAGATCCTCTGGCGCGCCGCGATTCATCCCGCCCAGCCCGCCGGTTCCCTTCGCCCCGCTGAGGTCAAAACCCTCTGGCGCGAATGCCGCGCCGTCGCCCGCCTCGCCCTCGCCACCATCGCGGGACGCGGCGATGACCTTCCTCTTGATCTCAACACCGCCATCCCTGACACCTGGCTCTTCAACCACCGTTGGTCCGACGGCGGCCGCTGCCCCAAAACCAAAAAAAACCTGAGCCGAGCCGACATCGGCGGTCGCACCACCTGCTGGTCCCCCGCCCGCCAAAAACTTCGCAAGAACTGACGCGCTCCGCCGATCCCTCCGTTGACATAGCCAACTCCGCTTCCCAACTTGGCCAACATGAATGTCAAGACCGCCGAGTTGAAAAACAACCTCAGCAGATACCTGCGCCGGGTCCGTGCCGGCAAGACGCTCACCGTCTTCGACCGCGATACTGCGATCGCTGTGCTTTCCCCGGTTCCCGCATGCCCCGACATCGCGCCTCCGCTTGACCGCGCCTGGCAACGCGAGCGCCTCGCCGCCATCGCCCGGGCTCAGAAACACGGCGTCAAGATCGACATCCCCCTCCATCGCCCGATCGGGCCGGCCTTCCCCGACATTAAGCCCATCCTCGCACCCGACGGACGCACCGACATCAACACCATCGACCTCGTCCGCGGCGGACGTGACTGGTGATGCGCGCCTACTGGGACACCAGCGCGCTGCTCGCGCTCCTTTTCGACGAGCCGCACACCGCCCGCGCGCGGACGGCCCGCGCCCTGTGCACGGAAATTCATTCGTGGTCCTGGCTCGGCATCGAAGCCGAAGCGGGGGCGTCGCGACGTGAACCGTTCGAAATTTGGCGCGCATCGCTCGATCCGCTTTTGCGCGCCGTCCGCTGGCTTGAGATTTCACCCTCCGAACACTCCTCCCTCCTCGTCCTCAACCGACGCCACCGCCTACGCGCCGCCAACGCCGGCCACCTGTACTGCTTTAGCCGCCTCAGCCTCGTCCACCCCCAAGCCCAGCTCGTCTGCTTCGACGCAGAACTGTGCGCCGCCGCCCGCGCCGAGAAACTCCGCGTCTGGTCCCCCTAAATTCCCGGGGAGGCTGCCCGGTCCAGCCGACACTTCAGGCCCTTCCCCTTTCCCAACGTGACCGCACCCGCCAAAAAAATCCGCCTCGACGAACTCCTCGTCGTCCGTGGCCTCGCCGCTTCCCGCGCTCAGGCCAAAGCCCTCGTCATGGCCGGCCGCGTACGCAGCGGCACGGAACGCCTCGACAAACCCGGCCGCGACTATGCCTCCGACTGCGACCTTTCTGTCGAGCAGCCCCCGCGCTTTGTCAGCCGCGGCGGCGAAAAACTCTCCGCCGCCCTCGCCGCCTTCAACGTCGATCTCACCGGCGCCCACGTCCTCGACGTCGGCGCTTCCACCGGCGGCTTCACCGATTGCGCCCTTCAAGCCGGCGCCGCCGACGTGATCTGCGTCGACGTCGGTCGCGCTCAACTCCACGCCAAACTCCTCGCCGATCCCCGCGTGACCAATTTCGAAAAAATGAACGCCCGCCACCTGAGCGTCGGCGATCTTCCCCGTTCGGAGTTCGACACCGTGGTCACCGACCTCTCGTTCATCTCCCTCAAAGTTGTTCTACCCGCGATCTGGCCCTTTGTGCGTCCCGGCGGGGCCCTCATCGCGCTTGTGAAGCCCCAGTTCGAAGCCGGGAAAGCCGAGGTGGACAAAGGCCGCGGCGTCATCCGCGACCCCGCCGTGCAACAGGCCGTGCTCGACGATATTCGCACCTTTGCCATTGGCCTGCTCCGCGGCGCGACCCTCATCGGGACCATCGACTCGCCCATCACCGGCACCGACGGCAACCGCGAGTTCCTCCTTGGCCTCCGTCGCTCGTCGTAAATTTGTTTCCCCCGGCGCCTTGCTCCCGCCATTAATTACCCACTCTTTCTGCGCATGAACGCTCTCCGCTCGCTCGCCTTCGTCACCAACGCCGACAAACCCGGCGCTCCCGAGCTGACCCGCGAACTGCTCGTCCTCGCCAAAGCCGCCGGCGTCAAAACCAAGCACACCTCCCGGCTCGACATCCCCCGGGGCTGGCTCACGGGCTGCGATGCCTGCTGCGTGATCGGCGGCGACGGCACGCTCCTCGGCGTCGCCCGCGAGGCCGCTCGCGCCCAAGTCCCCATTATCGGCGTCAACCGCGGCAGCCTCGGCTTTCTCACGACGTTCTCTGCCGACGAAGCCCGCGTCCAGTTTTCGTCGCTGCTGCGCGGCGAATTCCACGTCGCCTACCGCTCCTTGTTGGCCTGCTCCACCAGCGCGAGCCGCCACGACATCGCCCTCAACGACGTCCTCATCAAAGATCAAATCAACTCCCGCATCGTCCGGCTCGAGGTCTTCGCCAACAACCAACTCGTCACCGAATACACCTGCGACGGCCTGATCTTTTCCACACCCACCGGCTCGACCGCCTACAATCTTTCCGCCGGCGGTCCGCTCATGTCGCCCGACGCCGGCGTCATCGCGATGACGCCGATCTGCCCGCACACGTTGAGCAACCGCTCCATCATTTTCCGAGATGATGTTTGCCTCCGGGTCCACAACCGCAGCCCCGGCTCGACCTTGCTCGTTGCCATGGACGGGCAACGCAATCACGTCTCGTGCGCCGATACGCCCATCGAGATCACGATCTCTGCGCTCAAACTCCCTCTCGCCCAGCGGCTCGACTACGAGCACTTCGCCGTCGTGCGCACCAAACTCCACTGGAGCGGCGGCTTCATTGAGAAGAAGTGATCCGTCCGCCGCATTAAGCAGATCCTTGCGGGTTACGCCGAAAGCCCCGGCCGCGACCGCACACTTCGTGCGCAAAAAAGCCCCGGCAAATCGCCGAGGCTTTAAAACTCTAAAAAGAGCCGGGTCGAAGAATTACTTCTTTTCGCCGTCTTTCTTCATGCCATCTTCCTTTGCCTTCTTCTTGGCGTCACTGGCGGCCTTCATCGCGGCGTTTTCGGCGTCGTCGAGTTTACCGTCTTTGTTCTTGTCCCACATTTCCAATTGCTTGGCGCTTGGGCCTTTTTTCTTTGGAGCGTCTTCGGCCCGGAGAGCCGGAGCGGAGAAGCTAACGAGCACCGCAAGGGCGCCGAGGAGGGTGATAAGTTTTGAGGTCATATTTTTCATAGCCCCTAAAAATTGAGTAATCACTTTCCAAAAAGCCAGCCTTCAATCGCAAGAAATCCGCTTCACCGGGATTTTTTTCTCACCGTCCGCGAATCCATTTTCCAACTCAAACGTCCGCGATCCGCCCTCGGTTTCCCGCGCTTGTTCCAACCTCAGCAATGTTTCTAACTCCCTTACAACATGCCTCCGGACCTCGAATCCCGCCGTCACCGCCTGGCGAACGCGCTGCCCCTCGGAGACGCCATTTTGGTGGTCGGCTCCGGCCAACCCGTTCCTCTGCCTGAAAATAGCGACCAGACCTACCCGTTCTTCAGTCACGCCGAATACGCCTACCTCACCGACGACGACGGCATCGACGGCGTCATTACTTACGATCCCCGCGACGACGAATGGCTTTCCTTTGTCCCCGCCGTCACCGAGGGCGAACGCGTTTGGGAGGGGACCACGCAGCGATCCGGCCTCCCTCTCGCCGAGTTTTCTCCCTGGCTCGCCGCCCGCAGCGGCCGCCCGATCGCCAACTTAGGTGCCCTCCGGCCCGAAATTCCTGCCGACGTAACTCTTATCTCTCATATCCGCAACGGCTTCCGACACGCTAGTCGCTCCAAGGACGCCGAGGAAATCACCGTGCTGCGCGCTGCGGCCGCCGCCACCGCCGCCGGCTATGCCGCGATTCCAGCACTCCTCCGCCCCGGTATCACCGAGCGTGCGCTGCAGATCGAACTCGAAACCGGCTTCTTCCGCGCCGGCGCAACGCGCACCGGCTACAACACCATCGTCGGCACGGGCCCCAACTCCGCCATCCTGCACTTTTCCCCCACGGCTCGCGCCGCCCAGACCGGCGAGTTTGTCTTAATCGATGCCGGGGCGGCCATCGGCCGTTACACCGCCGATGTCACGCGCACCTATGTTGTCGGGACACCGAGCCCGTTTCAACGCGATCTCTACCAAGTCGTCCTCGCCGCCGAAGAGCGCGCCATCGCCCGCTGCGTCCCCGGCGCCGAATGGACCGACATCCACCTCGCCTGCGCCGTCGATCTCGTCGCCGGCCTCGTGGCGATGAACGTGATGCGCGGCCACCCCGAGTCACTCGTCGAAGCGGAAGCGCACACCCTTTTCTTCCCCCACGGCCTCGGCCACATGGTCGGGCTCGGTGTGCGCGACGCCAGCGGCCTCTTGCCCGGCCGCATCAAAAATCCCCGACCATGCCTACGCACCCTCCGCATGGATCTCCCGCTCGCGCCCGGCTACGTCGTCACCATCGAGCCCGGGCTCTATTTCATCCCGCCGCTTCTCCAAGATCCGGCCCGTCGCGAAAAACACCGCGACGTCGTCAATTGGTCCCTCGTAGATCAGCATCTCCACCTTGGCGGCGTCCGCATCGAGGACAACATCCACGTCACCGCCGATGGCCCGGAAAATCTGACCGCCGCGATTCCAAAAACACTTTAGCTGCTTGAGCGAAAACCCGCCGCATTCCACCCGTGACGATCGCCAGCGTCGCGAGGGAATTTACCGGCATGAGGATCGCCACTAATAGCGGGTGCATTTTTCCCGCCACCGCGAGGCCCACTGCGAGCACGTTGGAGGCAACCGAAAAACCAAAATCATCCCCTGCGTCCTACAGCGCACGCCAGCTACTTCGAAGAGCGCGCGAATCCCGCCGATCCCGCGGCCGAAGCAAGCGGAAGTATTCTCAATCGGCGCGGGAAGGAAAATTCCGTGGACAAACCCCGTCAAAATCCGCTGAAATCCGATTATGTCGTCGCCTCTCGGAAAACTCACCAGTCCAACCAGTCTCGTGGTCGATGCCGTGCTCGTGCTCGGATTCTTCTCTCTAATATATTGGCTCGTCGAATCGCATGTGCCCTCGAACGATCCTAACATGGTCATGCTCTGGGCCGGCCTGACTTCAGCCTGTATGTCATCCGTTTTCTGGCTCGCCGTTCAGATGTTCCGGGTAGTTTTGAAGGCCCAGTTGATGGCGAATAAGAAATAATCCTTCGCAATCCCCGAACCTACGATTTTCAGTCGGCGCGTGATCACTCACGCGCCTTTTTTATGTCCCCACGCCCCCGGCGTCGGGCGCCCTTAACCAAACTGCAACGGCTGTTTACGCTTCTCGACTCGCGACGACGCGATGATCGCTATCTCATACAGCAGATAAAGCGGGGCCGCGAACATCGCCTGCGTCACCGGATCGGGCGTGGGCGTGACGATCGCGGCGATCACAAAGATCACGATAACCGCATGGCGCCGGTATTTTCTCAAAAACGCCGTCGTCATCAGCCCCAACCAAACGAGCAAAATGATGATCAGAGGGAATTGGAAGGAGGTCCCGACGCCCAGCACCAGCCAAGTGAGCAGACTGTAGTAGCTGCCCGGCGTCCAGCGCGCGGCATAGTTAAAAAAGGTATTCAGCTCGATCGACACCCGAATCGTGCTCGGCACCAGCAAGAAATAAGCGAATGCCGCCCCGAGCAAAAACAGCACCAGAGCGGACACGCACATCGGCAAAACCGCTTTCAACTCTTTCGCCGTGAGCGCCGGGGCGACAAATTGCCCGATGAACAACAGACAAAACGGCAGAGCCATCACCAAGCCTCCGAGCAGACACATCTGAATAATGACGTTGAAAACCTCCATGATCGAGACGGTCGAGAGCTCGAGCGCGAAGGTCGGGTAATCGACCTTGACCGAGTTCAGCGGCCAAAGGAGCACATCGTTAAACTCCTTCAGAAAATAACCGATTAGGCCGGCAAAGAGCAGAAAAGTCGCCGCGCACTTGATGAGCGTCCAACGCATCTCTTCAAGATGATCGAAGAAACCCATCGGCTTCTCGCGGGCATCCGGCACCGGCTCGGGATTGGACTCTTCGTAGGGAAATTCTTCGGGTGCGCTCACGTTGGCAAAGATTGGAAACGTGCAGCGTGCGGGGATTTTTCCAAAACAAAAGCGCGATGTTAGAAATCGCCCGGGTCAGGCCGTTAACGCCCGCAGCGCGCCCGCGAATTGACTCCGCTTCAAACCGGTCGCTCATACTTTCTGCCGGTCAAATGGAATCCACTCCCTCCCCGCGCACGCCTTCGACCCGATTCCGTCGCCTCGGCCTCGAAGCGGGTTTGGCCGTGCCGATCGGGTTGTTGGCCGGTTCCGCCAGTGCGCTATTTCTATGGTCGCTGGACCGGGTCACCGCAGCCCGCTGGCATTCGCCGTGGCTGCTTTGGCTCCTGCCCGTCGTCGGCTTCGCGGTGGGGTGGATCTACCTTCGATTTGGCCAGAAAGCCGAGCGGGGCACCCATCTCATCATGGACGAAATCCACACGCCCGGCGGAGGCGTGCCAGCCCGCATGGCTCCGCTGGTGCTTTTCGGCACGCTCGCCACGCACCTTTGCGGCGGCTCGGCCGGCCGGGAGGGCACCGCGTTGCAGATGGGCGGCAGCCTCGCCGACGCTTTTTCCCGGCTCTGCCGCATCGAGGGTTCCACGCGTCGCACGCTCCTCATCGCCGGCATCGCGGCCGGGTTCGGCTCGGTCTTTGGCACACCGCTCGCCGGAGCGATTTTTGCCATCGAGGTGCTCGTCGTCGGACGGCTGGCTTATCGAGATTTTATGCCGGCGCTCGTCGCCAGCATCGTCGGCGACATCACCTGCTCGGCGTGGGGCATCGACCACGCGTTTTTTTCGCTAGGCCCAGCCGATGGAACTCCGTTTCCTGCGATGCTGGAGCTAGCGCTCGTCGCCAAGATTATCGCCGCCGCCGTCATCTTCGGCGCGATCAGCCGGGGCTTTAGCGAGGTCACCCACCGATTGCAGGCGAGCTTCAAGCGTTTTGTGGCCTACGCCCCGCTGCGCCCCTTGCTCGGTGGCCTGACGGTGATCGCGCTCGTTTACGTCGTGGGATCGCGTGACTATCTCGGGATCGGCGTGGCGTCGCCGGACCCGAGGGCCGTCACTTTGCTTTCCGCATTTCAAACCGAAGGCGCGGAACCGTGGAGTTGGGCCGGCAAGTTCCTTTTCACCACCGTTACCCTCGCGAGCGGATTCAAAGGCGGCGAAGTCACGCCGTTGTTTTACATCGGTGCAACCCTCGGTCACGCCCTCGCCGTTCCGCTGGAAGCACCGGTCGCCCTTTTTGCCGGCCTTGGCCTGATCGGGGTCTTCGCCGGCGCCACAAAAACTCCCCTCGCCTGCACCGTTCTCGGATTGGAGCTCTTCGGCGCACCCTATTCCGTGTATTTTGCGCTCGTCTGTTTCATCGCTTATTACACGAGCGGCCGCGTCGGAATCTATCCCGCTCAACGCCGGCCGGAAAAACCGCTTCGCTCCGACCGAATCGACCGCAGTTAAACGTGTCCTCCCGCTTCGTTTGACCGGCGATTTCCATTTGTTTGCCGCGAATTCGGCCGGGGAAACTCATTCGCCTGCTGCGCCGTTGACAGCCCCGCGCGCGAGCGTTTTTTTCTGCTTTTCTGCGCTCGCCGCAGCCCCTGTTTTTCTCAACCGCACAACTCATCCACATGGCCGCAAAATCCAAAGCAACGAAGTCCGTTCCCGCGAAAAAGAAATCCGCCTCCAAGGCGCCCAAATACGTTTACACGTGGGGCGCCGCCAAAGCCGACGGCAATGGCACGATGAAGGCCCTCCTCGGAGGCAAGGGCGCCAACCTCGCCGAGATGACCCGCATCGGTCTCCCCGTGCCTCCCGGCTTCACCATCACGACCGAGGTCTGCACTTATTTCTACGCCAACAAGAAGACCTATCCCGCCACCCTCCAGTCCGAGATGGAAGCCGGCGTGAAGAACATGGAGAAGATCATGGGCACCACCTTCGGCGCCAAGACCGGCATGCCCCTGCTCTTGGCCGTGCGCTCCGGCGCCCGCGATTCCATGCCTGGCATGATGGACACCATCCTGAACCTCGGCCTCAACGACGAGACCGTCGTCGCTCTTGAAAAAGCCACCGGCAATTCCCGCTTCGCCTACGACTGCTACCGCCGCTTCATCCAGATGTATGGCGACGTCGTCATGGGCGTCCAGAAACGCGAAGGCGAAGACCACGATCCGTTCGAGCACGCGATCCACACCTTCAAACACGACACCTACCACAAGGACATCGTCGATTCCGATCTCACCGCCGCCGACCAGCAGGAGCTCATCAAGCGCTTCAAAGCCCTCGTCAAAGAGCGCACCGGAAAAGCCTTCCCCAACAGCGCTTGGGACCAACTCCGCGGCGCCGCCGGTGCCGTCTTCGGCTCCTGGATGAACGACCGCGCCAGCGTCTATCGCCGCAAGTATAACATTCCCACCGAGTGGGGCACCGCCGTTAATGTTCAAGCCATGGTCTTCGGCAACACCGGTGACACCTCCGGCTCCGGCGTCGCGTTCACCCGCAATCCCGCCAACGGCACCAACGAATTCTACGGCGAGTTCCTCATCAACGCCCAAGGCGAAGACGTCGTCGCCGGCGTCCGCACTCCCGAGCCCGTGCTCAAGCTCAAGGACGTCATGCCGAAGTCCTACGCCGAGCTCCTCAAAGTCCGCAAGACCCTCGAGGCTCACTTCAAGGACGTTCAGGACATCGAGTTCACCGTCCAAGAGGGCAAGCTGTTCATGCTCCAGACCCGCAACGGCAAACGCACCGCCGCCGCCGGCCTGAAGTTCGCCGCCGACATGGTCCGCGAAAAACTCATCGATTGGGAGACGGCCGTGCTTCGCAACCCCGCCGACCAACTCGAGCAGCTCCTCGCGCCCATCTTCGATCTCTCCGAGGTCAAGAAGGCCAAGGTCATCGCCACCGGCCTTCCCGCCGGCCCCGGCGCCGCCACCGGCAAGATCTACTTCAACGCCGACCGCTCCGTGCAGGCTGCCGAGAAGGGCGAAAAAGTTCTCCTCGTTCGCGTCGAGACTTCCCCTGAAGACCTCCGCGGCATGATCGCCGCCGAGGGCATTCTCACCGCTCGTGGCGGTGTCTCCTCCCACGCCGCCCTCGTTGCCCGTCAGATGGGCAAGGTCTGCGTCTGCGGCGCTGCCGGCGTCACCATCGACTACGACAAGAAGACCGCCACCATCGACGGTCAGACCTTTGTCGAGGGCGACTTCCTCTCGATCGACGGCACCTCCGGCCTCGTTTACGCGGGCCAAATCAAGACCGCTCCCTCTGAAATCATCTCCGGCCTCCTCAGCGACGACAAAGTCGCCCAGAAGACCGAGAAGTATAAGAACTACGTGCAGCTCATGAAGTGGTGCGCTCAGTCCACCAAGATGAGCGTCCGCACCAACGCCGACACGCCCAAGCAGGCCGCCGAAGCCATGGCGTTTGGCGCCGTCGGCATCGGCCTCGTCCGCACCGAGCACATGTTCTTCGAGGGCGACCGCATTGACGCCATGCGCGAGATGATCCTCGCCGACAACCTCGCCGACCGCGAGACCGCCCTCGCCAAGCTCCTCCCGTATCAACGCGACGACTTCTACGGCATCTTCAAAGCGCTCAAGGGCTATCCCGCCACCGTCCGCTTCCTCGATCCCCCGCTCCACGAGTTCCTCCCGAACTCCAAGGAACAGCAGATGGACCTCGCCCGGAAGCTCAGCATTCCGGTTGAGAAGATCATGCACC
Source organism: Opitutia bacterium (assembly GCA_002737275.1). Taxonomy (GTDB): domain Bacteria; phylum Verrucomicrobiota; class Verrucomicrobiia; order Opitutales; family Opitutaceae; genus Tous-C4FEB. The sequence goes on along the minus strand of NSIG01000005.1, from coordinate 1,232 downwards.
GCGTGCACGAGCTCCATGAGTTCAACCCGATGCTGGGCTTCCGCGGCTGCCGTCTGGGCATCAAGTTCCCGGAGATCACCCGCATGCAGGCCCGCGCCGTCCTCGAGGCCGCCGCCGAGGCGACCAAGGCCGGCTTCAAAGCCAAGCCCGAGATCATGATCCCGCTCGTCGGTTTCAAGAAGGAGCTCGATCTCCAAGTGGCCATTGTTCACGAGGTCGCCGCCCTCGTGCAGAAAGAGAAGAAGGTTAAAATCTCCTACTCTGTCGGCACCATGATCGAGATCCCACGCGGTGCCCTCACCGCCGACGAAATCGCGCACACCGCCGAGTTCTTCAGCTTCGGCACGAACGATCTCACGCAGACCTGCTTGGGCATGTCGCGTGACGACTCCGGCAGCTTCCTCGGCACCTACGTCGAAAACGAGATCGTGAAGAAGAACCCCTTCGCCTCGATCGACCAGACCGGCGTCGGCCAGCTCATCAAGATCGCCTGCGAGAAGGGCAACCAGACCCGTCCCGGCATCAAGCTCGGTATCTGCGGCGAACACGGCGGCGATCCCGACTCCGTCAAGTTCTGCCATAAGGTCGGCCTGACCTACGTGTCCTGCTCGCCTTACCGCGTGCCGGTCGCCCGCCTCGCCGCCGCGCAAGCCGCGATCGAGGAGAAGCGCGCCGCCGCCAAGGCCAAGAAGAAGTAATCCGCCTTGTAGCCGCGATTCAACGCTCCGCCTCGCGCCCTCCCCGGCGCGGGGCTTTTTTGTGTCCGTCCCGCCGCGCCGTAGGGCCTCGCCTTCCGTGAGGCCGTTCACCCTTGTGCAGTCCTCACCGCCATGGTGTGCCGCCGCTACCGCCCCCGCCAGCCTCGCGCCTCGCCGGTCTGGCAGATTCTCCACGACCGCGCCGCGAAACTCTCCGGCCTATCGACGGCGGCCACCAGCGCCATCGCCGCCTTCCTGCGCTGCGGCGACCTCCACGCCGGCTTCACCCGCTTCCACTGCCCCGACTGCGACCACGAATTCCTCCTCGCCTTCACCTGCCAACAGCGCGGCCTCTGCGCCTCCTGCCACCAGCGCCGCACACTCATTGAGGGCGCCTTCATCGCCGACGAGATCTGCGCCCCAGTGCCCCACCGGCATCTTGTCCTCACCGTGCCGCGCCTCATCCGCACGCTCTTCCTCCGCGACCGCTCGTTGCTCGGCCACCTCTACCACGCCGCCCATTGCGCCCTCACC
>NSIG01000048.1 GCA_002737275.1 Opitutia bacterium | reverse complement strand
GACCTCGCGATGGCCGAAGCGATCACCGTCAACGCCAAGGCCTCGCGCCCCAGCGCCTGCAACGCTGCCGAGCAACTGCTCGTTCACGTCAGCGTCGCCGAGAAATTCCTCCCCGCCGTCGCCCGCGCCCTCATCGCGAAAAACGTCCTGCTCCGCTGCGACCCCGCCAGCCTCGCGATCCTCGCCACCTCCGATCTCTCCGCTCTCAACTCTCAGCTCTCGGCTTCTTCCGTCGCCCCCGCGAAGGCCTCCGACTACACCACCGAGTTCCTCGACACCATCATCGCTGTCCGAGTGGTCGATTCACTCGAGGCCGCGATCGCGACGATCAACCGCGACAGCTCGAACCACAGCGACGCCATCGTCACCGCCGATGAATCCGCCGCCCGCCGCTTCCTCTCAGCCGTGGACAGTGCGACCGTTTACTGGAACGCGAGCACGCGCTTCACCGACGGTTTTGAATTCGGTTACGGCGCCGAGATCGGCATCAGCACCGACCGCCTCCACGCCCGCGGCCCCATGGGCCTCCGCGAACTCTGCACCTATAAGTTCCTGATCGAGGGCACCGGGCAGATTCGCCTGTGAACGCCCCGCCGCCGTAGTCCAGCGCCAGCTCGACGCCTACAACGCCCGCGACGTCGAGGCCCTCCTCGCGACCTATGCCGCCGAGGCCCGCCAGTTCGAGCATCCTGACAAACTCCTCGCCACCGGCCATGCCGAGATGCGCCCGCGTTTTCTCGCGCGTTTTCAGGAATCGAATCTATACGCGCACCTTGTCCACCGCATCGTCGCCGGCGCCACGGTCATCGACCACGAGCTCATCACCCGAACCTTTTCCGAAGGCCCCGGCACCCTTGAGCTCGTTGCCATCTACGAAGTCCGCGCCGGTCTGATCGCCGAGGCCCGCTTCATCACCGGCACCAAGACCCTTGCAGCACGGTCCTGACCGCGCCTTTTCGCCCGAATTCCCCGGCGAAGTGCCATTTCCGCGACGACCCGCCTTCGGCCTTGCCTTCGCTGAGGGCGGCTCGCACGTTCTTCCCTTTTCCAAAGACCAGAACGCCTCCGCGCCATGAACCAGAACATCCGAAATATCGCTATCATCGCCCACGTCGACCACGGCAAAACCACGCTCGTCGACAAGCTCCTCAAGGAGGGCGGCGTTTACCGTGCCAACCAGCAAGTTACCGAGCGCGCTATGGACTCCATGGACCTCGAGAAGGAAAAGGGCATCACCATCAAGGCGAAGAACACGTCGGTCCATTGGAACGGTAAGATCGTCAACATTCTCGACACCCCCGGCCACGCCGACTTCGGCGGCGAGGTCGAACGCGCCCTCCGAATGGTCGACGGCGTGCTGCTCGTCATCGACGCCTACGACGGCCCCCAAGCCCAGACGCGCTTCGTGCTCCGCAAGGCCCTCGCCCACGGCCTCAAGGTTGTCCTCGTCATCAACAAGATCGACCGTGACAACGCCGATCCCGCGAAAATGTATGAGAAGGTGCTCGAGCTCCTCATGGAGCTCAACGCCACCGAGGAGCAGTTCGATGCTCCGGTCGTTTACGGCTCCGGTCGCGACGGTTACATGATGTATAAGCTCGGCGAAGAGAAGAAGGACATGACGCCGCTCTTCCAGACGATCATCGACCACGTCCCGCCGCCCTTCGCCAAGCCCAGCGATCCGTTCCACATGCTCGTTTCCAACATCGATTGGAGCGACTACGTCGGTCGTATCGCCGTCGGCAAGGTCCTCGGCGGCACGGTCAAGGTCGGGGATAATGTTTTTGTCATCCGCACTTCGGACGCCAAACGCATCCGCGCCAAAATCACCAAGGTCTTTGAGTTCACCGGCCTCGGCCAGCGCGAAGTGGAGAGCGCTTTCGCCGGCAACATCATCGGTCTCTCGGGCTTCGAAGACGTGGACATCGGTGACACGCTTTGCGTCACGGAGGACGCGCACGCCCTGCCCTTCACCCAGATCGACCCGCCCACGCTGGAGATGCAGTTCTCCGTCAACGACGGCCCGCTCGTCGGCCAAGAAGGCAAGCTCGTCACGTCCCGCCAGCTCCGCGAGCGCCTCATGCGCGAGTTGAAGACCAACGTTTCCATCTACATCGAAGACTCCGACAAAGCCGGCATCTTCAACGTTAAAGCCCGCGGCGCTATGCAGGTCGCCGTCCTCGTCGAGACCATGCGCCGCGAAGGCTTCGAGCTCCTCGTTTCCCGTCCCACGGTGATCGAGAAGATCGTCGACGGCGCCCGCCACGAACCCTTTGAGACCGTCTGGGTCGAAGTCCCCGACGAGTGTATCGGCGCCGTCATGCAGAACCTCGCCAACCGCAAAGGTCTTCTCACAAACATGGAGAAGCTTTCGCACTCCACCATGATCGAGGCGACCATCACCACGCGCGGCCTCATCGGCATGGAAATCGACGTGATCAACGCCACCAGCGGCCGCGGCATCACGAGCCATCTTTTTAAGGAATACGGCCCCTACGCGGGCGAAGTGCTCACCCGACTCTCCGGCACGCTCATCGCCACCGAAGCCGGCGAGACGACCACCTACGCCCTCCTCATGGTGCAGGAACGCGGCAAACTCTTCGTCGGTCCCGGCGAGCAAGTTTACGAAGGCATGATCGTCGGGGAAAACCCCCGCAACGAAGACATCGCCTGTAACGCCGTCCGCGAGAAGGCCCTCACGAATTTCCGTTCGCAGGGTTCCGGCGTCGCCACCGGCCTCATCCCGGCCGCCAAGTTCAGCCTCGAACGCGCGATCGAATACATCGCCGCCGACGAACTCCTTGAGGTCACCCCGAAGAGCCTCCGTCTGCGCAAGCGAATCCTGAATAACGGTCTTCGCCAAAAATCCGCCAAGTCCGGCAAGTAAGGGCGCAGGAACTAAATTCGGCCTGCCCTGCGAAAAATCGCACGGCGGGCTTTTTTGTGCCCGCCGTCGCCGCCAAACCAAATGGTAGGTCAGGATCTACGACCCGCCCTCAATGAGCCTGCGGCCCTCAAGGGCGGGTCGTAGACCCCGCCCTACTTTCCGGAATTACCCGACCAGCGTCGTGTAAGCCGCCGGATCGAGCAACGCCCCGGGCGCCGCCGGATCCGCGAGCTTGAGCTTGAGCATCCAGCCGCCGTCATACGGCGCGGAGTTCACCGTCTCGGGCGCGCCGTCGAGCGCGGAATTGACCGCGAGGACCGTGCCTGCGGCCGGCAGATAAAGATCGGACGCCGCCTTGACCGACTCGACCACGCCGAACGTCTCGCCGGCCTTCAGCGTCGCACCGACCTTGGGCAACTGGACGAACGTGATGTCACCCAGCGAAGACTGGGCGTAGTCGGTGATACCGACAGTCGCAGTGCCGTCGGCTTCGGGCCGCAGCCATTCGTGCGATTTGGCGTAGACGAGATCAGCGGGGATGTTGCTCATGAGGTCTTTTTCAATGGAACGAACGGGGGTTTGACGAGGTGTAAAGTGATCGCGGTGCCACGAATATCGACCGAGAGCGGCAGGCCCACTGCGGCGGTGGATACGAGCGCGGAACCGATCGCTTCATTGAGCAGCGGCGAAAGCGTTCCCGAAAGCACCCGGCCCACGACGGCGCCGCCTTCGCCCAAGACGGGGGTCTCGGCGCGCACAATGCGACGGTCGCCAGTTTTGAAGAACACAACTTTCTGGGGCGCGCCGTTCTGCTTTTCCGCGAGCAATGCCGCTCGGCCGATGAAGTCCGCGCCCTTGTCGAGTTTAACCGTCCAGCCCAAGCCGGCCGTAAGCGGCGAAATGTCCGCCGTGATTTCGTGACCGTAGAGCGGATAACCCGCCTCAAGCCGCAAACTGTCGCGTGCCCCGAGACCGGCCAATTCGAGCCCGTGCGGCGCACCCGCAACCAGCACCGCCTCGGCCAGTGCCAGGGCATCACCGGCCGCGTGGTACAGTTCCACGCCATCTTCGCCCGTGTAGCCGGTTCGGCTGATGAGGCAGTTGACCCCGGCCACGGTGCCCTCAGTGAAGTGATAATATTTTACCAGCCCCAGCTTCGCGCCGGTGAGACTCTGGACGATCTCAACGGCTTTGGGACCTTGCACCGCCAAGAGCGCGTAGTCGGCGCAGCGGTCCGTGATCGTCACGTTGAAAGGCGCCGCCTGTTCACGGATCCAAGCCAAGTCTTTGGCGATGTTGCCGGCGTTGATGCAGAGAAAGTAATCGTCCGGTCCGCGCATATAAACGAGCAGGTCGTCGACGACGCCGCCCGTCGGATAACACATGGGCGAGTAAAGCACCCGGCCCGGAAAGAGTTTGGCGACATCGTTCGTGACGAGGTAGTTCAAGAACCGTCCCGCCTCGGGTCCCCGCACGTCGACTTCGCCCATGTGGCTCACATCAAAAAATCCGGCGGTGCGACGCACGGCCTTGTGCTCTTCCAAAATGCTTCGGTATTGGACAGGCATTTCCCACCCCGCAAAATCGACCAACCGCCCCCCGTGGGCGGCATGAAAATCGCGCAACGGTGTGCGTTGAAGTTCGCTCATGATTGGAACTACGCGCGGACGACGTTTCACCCGCAAGGCTGTTTTACCGACGGTGGTGCGACCTCACTTTCTATTCGTAAAACGCGGCCCGTGCATAAACTAGAGACATGCAGTGGCTATTTCTCACGATCTTTCTGACCATCGGGATTTCCTTTCTGTGCTCACTGCTAGAGGCAATCGCCATGAGCTCGACGGTGACCGAGATCGAGCGGCTAAAGAAAACCCACCCTCGGCGAGGCCAGCATTTTGAAATCATCAAGCACGAGCTCGACGCCACGATTTCGGCCATCCTAACCCTCAACACCATCGCGAACACCCTTGGATCGATGATCATTGGCGGCCTCGCCGCCCAGCTGCTCGGCGATTTTGCACTCGGGATACTTTCGGGCGCACTCACGATCGGCGTGTTGGTGTTTTCGGAGGTGCTACCCAAAAGCCTTGGAGTCGCCTACCGCAAGAGCCTCCTGCCCTACGTCGTCTATCCGATTTGGTGGATGCGACGCTTGCTTCTGCCCGTAAGCTACGTGTGCAAGTTGATCGTGGGCATCTTTGTGCGGCGGCCGCCTGATCTGAACCGTTCCGGCGAGGAAATCCTCCTGCTGGCCGAGCGCGGCGCGCAACAGGGCACCCTGACCAAGAGCGAATCCAGCATCATCGCCAATGCCCTCTCCCTCGACAACGTGCGCGTGAGCACGATCATGACTCCGCGCACCGTCGTCACCGGACTCCGTAGGAGCGCGACCGTCGGCGAAGTCATCGCCGAATTCCCCAGTCTACCCTTCGGTCGCATGCCCGTCTACGGGCGCAACATCGACGACATCGTCGGCCTCGTCCGGCGGCGCGATCTGCTCAAGGCCAAAGGCAACGACCAAGACCATATCCTCGTCGAGCAGCTCATGTCCGAGACGCACTTTGTGCCCGAGACTGTCGTCGTCGCGCAGGCCCTTCAACTCTGCCTCAAGGTTCATACCAAGATGCTGATCGTGGTCGACGAGTTCGGAGCGACCGCAGGGGTCCTGACCATGGAAGACATCATCGAACACATCCTCGGCCGCGAGATCTTCGAGAAAGATGACATGGCCGTGGACATGCGGGAGCTCGCCCGCACCCAGCAGCAGCACACCGAAAAACCCGCCGGCAAGGCCAAAGGTTAATCCGCGCCCTGCGATCACCCACATGTTTTCCGCCTACTGGGTTCACGATCTCAGCCCCTTCTTGGTGCGGTTCACCGACACGATCGGCATCCGTTACTACGGGCTAGCCTACCTGCTGGGCTTCGTCGCTGCGGGCGGTCTTCTCACGCTTTACGCCCGCGCCGGTCGTTCAAAACTTTCGATCGACCAGATCAGCGATTTGCTGGTCATGATCGTCTTCGGCGTGCTGCTTGGCGGCCGAATCGGCTATTTCCTCCTTTATCAACCGCGCGCGCTGTTCATGGATCCGATGTCGTTCTTCCGCGTCTGGGATGGCGGCATGGCCAGTCATGGCGGCTTTATCGGCGTAGGCGTGGCGATCGCTTGGTTCGCCCGCTCCCGGAAGATACCTTTTCTGCACTTGGCCGACCTGATCGCTTCGACCGCAGCCGCCGGTCTGTTGTTCGGGCGCATCGCCAATTTTATCAACGGCGAGCTTTGGGGCAAAATTGCTGACGTGCCTTGGGCTGTGATCTTCCCCCACAGCGCCGGTCCGACCACTCCGCTTCACCTGATTTTACCCCGACATCCCTCTCAACTTTACGCCGCCGCGCTGGAGGGGGCGTTGCTGCTCGCAATCATGCAATGGCGCTTCTGGCGGAGCGACATTGTGCGCACCAAACCCGGCCATCTCGCCGGCGAATTTTGGCTGATCTATGCCGTGGTCCGAATCATCGGCGAAGCCTTTCGAGAGCCCGACGCCGGCTTGATTATGGGCCTGAACCGTGGTGCATTCTACTCCTTCTTTCTCGTCGCCGGCGGCCTCATTTTTATCGGCCTCGCCCGACGCAAATCCACCCCATGAAAAACCTACTCGCCGGTTGCTGCGCTCTGCTCGCTATCGCTCTTGGCGTGCTCGCATGGCGTCAACACCTCGAATTGATAGAACTGCGTGCCCTGAAGGATGATTTCGCGACGACGTCGGAGACCGACCGCGCTGCTAAAGAACGCGACGCCTTCTCCTCCGATCAGACCAAAGTCACCGGCGAAACTTTATCCGCTTCCAACCAAGGCGAAGAACCCGTCGCCCCGACGGCCAAGCAAGACGCCCCCAAACGGGCGGTGGCGGTCGCAAAGTCGCAAAAAGGCCCGACCAAAAACGAGATCCTCTCCTTCCTGAACGAACCAGAGACGCAACGGGCGCTGGCCCAAAAATTCCGGGAACAGGTTGATGCCCGCTTCGGCGTTTTCTTCAAAAACCTCAATTTGCCCGAAGCCCAATTGCCACCACTGCGGGCGCTCCTGATCGAACGCGAAGGAGCCGCGATCGACGTCTCCGCTGCCGCACTCGCCGCCGGTTTGAAACCCAAGCAGGAAGAAATGCTAAAAATGGTGAACGCCGCCCAAGCCGAGACCGACCGAAAGCTGGCCCTCACGCTTGGGCCGGAGGATTACAAACAGTTTCAAATCTACGAAAGCGCCCACCTTTTTAGGGGTGCGACGTCCGATCTTCAACGCAACCTGACCCGCGTCGCCGCGCCACTTGATGCCCGACAGGCCGAAAACTTCACCACTGGGCTCGCCGCCCTCGCTGCCGGCCAACTCACCCCGACGCAGCAACAGGCGTTCCGCTCCATCACGCAGATGGAGCAGACCAAGCAGACGCTGAAGCAAGTCGAGCAACTCTACAAAGACCGACAGAATCCGCCCAAACCAAAAAAACCGGCGAAAAAACCTAACGGGTAGTCTTCGCCGGCTGTTCCGGTAAAATCGCGAGCTCAGACGATCGCCGCGGCCGCGCTGACCAATTCGACGAAACTGCGGGCTTCAAGGCTTGCACCGCCGATGAGACCGCCGTCGATGTCCTTTTGCGCGAGGAGCTCGGGCGCGTTGGCCGGCTTCATGGAACCGCCATAAAGAATGCGGACTTTTTGCGCCACCACATCGGTGAAATGCTTGGTGAGCAGGCCGCGGATGAAAGCGTGCACTTCCTGAGCCTGTTCCGTCGTGGCGACCTTGCCCGTGCCGATGGCCCAAACGGGCTCATAAGCGATCACGGCACTGGCGGCCTGATCCTTGCCCACACCTTCGAGACCGGCCTCGAGCTGCGTCTGCACGACGGCGAGGGTCGATCCGGCTTCGCGCTCAGCGAGGGTCTCGCCCACGCAGAGAATTGGGCGAAGCTGGTTTTTCAGGGCCGAAAGCACCTTCTTATTCACGAGTGCGTCCGTCTCCCCAAAGAGCGCGCGGCGCTCGCTGTGGCCGAGGATGACGTGGGTCGCAAACAAAGCGCGCAGCATCGGAGCGGAGATTTCTCCGGTGAAGGCACCGCTCGCCTCGAAGTGCATATTCTGCGCCCCAAGTTTGAGCGTGGAGCCATCCAGCGTCTTGGCGACGCTTTCAAGAGCCGTGAAGGGCGGGCAAACGACGACCTCAACGTCGGATTGCTTGCCGATAGCGGCGACGAGTTCGGCCACGAGTGAAACGCCGTCGGAAGACGTCTTGTTCATCTTCCAATTGCCAGCGATGAGTTTTTTACGGGAGGACATATTTCTTGGAGTTTAAATCAAAAGTTTGAGTGAAAGTTGAATAGCAAGATCTGGTCCGAAGTTCGGACCTTAACCCAAAACCTCCAACTTTAACCCGTCGATTTCATCGAAAGCTTAGCTCTCAAGAAATGCGACGCCGGGGAGAACCTTGCCCTCGAGAAATTCGAGGGAGGCACCGCCGCCGGTGGAGCAGTGAGTGACCTTGTCGGCGACGTTGAACTTCTTCGCGGCCGTAGCGGTGTCGCCACCGCCGACGACGGTGATGGCACCGTTGGCCGTCGCTTCCGCAATGGCTGCGGCCATCGCCTTCGTCGCGCCGGCAAATTTATCGAACTCAAAGACACCCGCCGGACCGTTCCAGATGATGGTCTTGGAGCTGAGAATGGCCTCGCGGTAGAGCTCGATGGACTTCGGGCCGGCGTCGAGACCGCCCCAACCGTCGGGAATTCCGGTAGCCAGATCGGCCGGCATGGTGTTGGCGTCGGGCGAGAAAGCATCGGAGCACACGAAATCGATCGGGAAGATCAGCTCGACGTTGCGCGCGGCGGCTTTGGTCACGAGTTCTTCGACGATCTTGGCGCCTTCCGCATCATACAGGCTGGTGCCGATCGGCGTCCCGCGAAGGACTTTGTGAAAGGTGTAAGCCATGCCGCCGCCGATGATGATCTTGTCGGCTTTTTCCATCAGATTCTTGATCAGCGGAATCTTGTCGGCAATCTTCGCCCCGCCGAGAATCGCCAGGAGCGGCCGGGCGGGATGATCGACGACTTTCGCGAACGCGACGAGTTCGGCTTCCATTAAAAAACCGGCCGCCTTGATCGGCAGCGATACACCCACCATCGAGCTGTGCGCGCGGTGCGCGGTGCCGAAGGCGTCGTTCACGAGGACATCGCCCAGCTGGGTCAGCGACGCCCGGAACGCGGCGACGGCGGCGGGATCGGCTTTTTTGGAGGTGCCGTCTTCGAGCTTCACTTTGCCTTCTTCCTCGATGTGGAAGCGGAGATTCTCGAGCAGCACAACCGTCCCGGGGGCGAGTTTAGCGCAAGCGGCCTCGACGGCGGGACCGACGCAGTCATCGAGAAAAGTCACGGTCCGGCCGAGGAGTTTCTCCAACTCCGTGGCGATGGGCTTGAGCGAAAACTTGGCGATCTTCTGGCCATCGGGCCGGCCGAGGTGCGACATGAGAACCACCGACGCGCCTTTTTCCAAAGCGAACTTAATCGACGGCAGCGCCGCGACGATGCGCTGGGTGTTGGTGATGGCACCGGTGACCTTGTCTTGCGGGACGTTAAAGTCGACGCGCATGAGGACGCGCTGGCCGGAGAGGTCGAGATCGCGGATGGATTTGAATTTTGGCATGGGCGGAAGCAGTGGTGGGGGCGAGTGACGAGCAGTGGGCAGATTCAAACTCAGAAAAGAAAAACGAGTAGGAGCGGCGATCGCGGCGGGATGCCCGCTTCTCGCTACTCACTACTCGCGGCTGGGGAGCGCCGAGCGCGCTTAAAGCCGCGCGGCGATCACCCTGGTGAGATCGACGACGCGGTTGGAATAGCCCCACTCGTTGTCGTACCAGGACACGAGCTTGAAGAACTTCGAGTTCAGCTCGATCGAAGAACCCGCATCGTAAATCGACGATTGTTTGTCGTGGATGAAGTCGGAGGATACCACCTCGTCGGAGGTGTAGCCCAAGATGCCCTTCAGGTAGGTCTCGGACGCGTTCTTGATCGCGGCGTTGATCTCTTTGAGGGAAGTTTCTTTGGTGCTGCGGAACGTTAGGTCCACGACGGAAACCGTCGGGGTCGGCACGCGGAAGGACATGCCGGTGAGCTTGCCCTTGGTCGCTGGCAACACGAGCGCGGTGGCCTTGGCGGCACCGGTGCTGGACGGGATGATGTTGATCGCAGCGGAACGCCCGCCCTTCCAATCCTTCTTCGACGGACCGTCCACGGTCTTTTGGGTGGCGGTGTAGGAGTGGATCGTGGTCATGAGGCCTTCTTCGAGCCCGAAGCCCTCTTTGAGCAGAACATGGACGAGCGGCGCGAGGCAGTTCGTCGTGCAGGAAGCGTTTGAGATGATGCTGTGCACCGCGAGGTCGAGCTTCTCGTCGTTCACGCCCATGACGATGGTGATATCTTCGCCCTTGGCCGGCGCGGAGATGATGACCTTTTTGGCGCCGGCGGTGATGTGACCCTTGGCTTTTTCCGCTTCGGTAAAGAGGCCGGTGGACTCGATCACGATATCAACCCCGAGTTTTGCCCACGGCAGTTCGGCCGGAGATTTGGCGGAGACGACCAGGATTTCTTTTCCGTCGATCACCAAAACATCGTCCTCGGCTTTATCCGGAGAAGATTTCTTGGACGACACGGTGCCGGCAAATTTGCCCTGCGTTGAGTCGTATTTTACGAGGTAAGCGAGATTATCGGCGGGGACGATATCGCCGACGGCGACCACATCGAGGGTGGTGCCGAGCAGACCTTGCTCAACGAGAGCGCGGAAAACGAGGCGACCGATACGTCCGAAACCATTGATTGCGACTTTGACTGCCATTTTAGACTCCGTGTTTTTAGGTGTTATTTGCTAGTTCGTGACCGACTGAATCCGCGCGGGCGCGGAGGCCTCACGAAAGAACAGTGCGCCCCTAGGCTGGCAAGGGGTTTTGAGGACGGACGTGTCACCTATTCGTCACTCACCCATAGCCCGCAGCCCAAGGCGGGAAGGGTCAGATTCGCCTCGACCGGAGCCAGCGCCGCCCGGGTGGTTTCGGCGTAAAAACGCTCGTGATCCGCGAGCTGGCGCCACGCACCGGTGCGGGAAAGCCCTGGGCCCAACGCGAGGGTCGCGTCACCCAAGGTTGCGTTGATCGCAAACAGCAATCGGGCCGATCCGATCGAACGATCCGCGTTGTAAACCACCGCCAAAGCCGGCGAAGCCTCCGAGTGGATGAACTGAAAAAAACCTTCGTCTGGCCGGGAGTAATGCCGGAGCAGACGCCCGCGCTCGCTTCGGCGAAACGCAATCCAATCAGCGAAATAAGTGTGCGTGCTCAGATGGCGAAACAGCCGACGATAGTCCAGAGCGTTGAGATCACCCCGCAGGTAGGTGTTGGTCACCCCTTGCTTGGACCTCAGGAAATCCTGTCCCGCCGCCAACATAGGAACGCCGAGCGACATGAACAACACCGCCGCCATCAAGTGGGTGCGGCGACGATCGTTGGCGGTGGGAGAAGAACCGTTGTTGCCGGTATTCTCCGTGATGACGTCGATCCAGCAGCGGTCGTCGTGCGACTCGGTGTAGTTGACGGTCTGCGCGGGCCATTTGGCAAAATACCACGGTGATCCCCGCAGAAAATACTCCAGTCCCCCGGCCGTGCCGCCACCGCGCACGTAATCGCGGACGAAATCGCGGTAGCCATCGTTCCATGACGCCCAGCCCGTGTCGCGTAACGCCCCGGCGATGTGACCGCGAAAGCTCCAAGGCTCCGCGATTAGAATCACATCGGACTTCACCCGCTTCAGCGCCGTCTCGATTTCCCGCAAAACGCTGGCCCCGATCAGCTCGGCGAGATCGAAGCGGAAGCCGTCGATTCCGTAGGCCTCGATGAGATGGATGCAGCTGTCGATGATGAGGCGTTTGGCCATCGCAGAACGCGCGCGGACGTCGTTGCCGCAGCCGCTCCAGTTGGTGAGATCGCCGGCGGCATCCTGTTCGAAATAATACAGCCGGTCGATGAACAGCAAATGCGCGGGGACTCCCACGTGATTGTAAACCACATCAAGCACGACCGCCATCCCCCGCCCATGGAAGGCCCGCACCAAGTCCTGCAGCTCCCGCACCCCGGACGCGCGCGCCGGCGTGAGCGCGTAGCTGCTTTCAGGCGCGAACCAATTGTTCGTCATGTAACCCCAATGATACGCCTCAACCGTCAGGTCATCGAACTCCTGCACGGGCTGAAGCTCCACGCAGTTCACCCCGAGGTGATGCAGGTAGAACTCCCGGCTCTCGACCCACTTTCTCAAACCGGTGAATCCCCGGCGCTCCTCGGCCGTGGCCTTGACTGGCGCATGGGCGACGAGATCACGCACGTGAGCTTCTACCATGACGAGATCGTGCCAAGCCGGCGTCTTAAAACTCCGGTCGCCCTCCCCGATCCATGCCCGGTCGAGCACGATCCCGGGACCGTCATGCTGCAGCACGGCAAGCGCGTAGGGATCGAGCACGGGCATCATCGGATCGAATCGGCCCGCGCCCTCGCGCACGCCATCGACCTGATACCAATAAAGCCAGCCGTGAAGATTACGGCCCAACGCGATCTCCCAAACGCCCGCCTTCCCATCGGCGTCGGGCCGGCGAACCAGCGCCTGCTGTTGCGCCTGCGGTCGCCCGGCCAAGTCGGCACAGAAAAACAAGGTGACGCCGCGAGCCCGCGGAGCAAAAAGCCGGAATACCGTCTCTTCGCCCCGCACGATCGCACCCAGCGGCAAATCGGATTTGAGGTCGAAAAAAAAGCTCCGGGGAGTAATCGGGACCGCATCAATTCCCGGGCGATTGGCCCACGCGACCACGTTGGTTTCGGCCAAATCCAGAGGTTGGCTCAGTGTAAACCGCCACAGGTGCCGCCCCGTGCGCTGGGGATCGATGACTCGGTTGAAATTACCGGCTCCGTCGCCGAAGGCGTTGGGAGCATCGTCGGGCAACCCTAGCCAATGGTGCTCTCCCGTCACAAATTTAAACCGTTGGCCGGGCGGATTCAGCAGCTTCTCGGCCGCCCCGGTCCAAAGCAGCACGTCTTCACCGTCGAGACTCCGCGCTTGCAGCCGCCACTCCTCGCGTCCCACCGCCTCGTGCCAGCCGTTGAAATCGCCCGCGACGTAAATCGCATCGCGCCTCGGATCAATTTCCGTGCCGTGCTCCGGCGTGAGGGCAAAGACAAACTCGCCGGTGGCCTGCACAAAATAACTGTAAGTCACGGCCGCCATCAGCCCGGAGTCCATCGCCAACCCCGATGGCGCCGGACTCTGGTCGCCAAACGTGAACTGAGGCGACCGCTCACCCCGCCAGTCGCGATCCAGCTCAATCACGCCGGTGCTGGGCGATTCGAGCCAAGCTCGGACGATACGATGCGCAGGTTCAACCATGTGGAGGGAAGAGCATTTGCCGGGCCGACCGTCGCACAAGCGGAAATCCCCGAACGGCAAATTCGCCGGGTTCATTTGACAAAGCGCCGAGCCACCGCGTCGTCTTCCGAGCAATCAAAAAAATGGCGCCCGCCAAAAAAATCCTCGTCGCGCTTTCGGGCGGAGTGGACAGCTCCGTCGCCGCCCTCCTGCTCAAGCGGGAAGGCCACGACATCGCCGGGGCCTACATGAAAAACTGGATCAACGAGGACAACGTCGTCGGACATTGCCCGTGGCTGCAGGACATCGAGGACGCCCGCCGCGTCGCGGACAAAATCGGCATCGAGTTTCAAGTCGTCAATCTGATGCGCGACTACCGGGAGCGCGTTGTCCACTACCTGCTCGACGGCTACGCCCGGGGCCTGACGCCGAATCCCGACGTGATGTGCAACCGCGAGATCAAGTTCGGCGTGTTGCGGGCCTGGGCGAAAGATCACGGCTTCGGCGCGGTTGCGACCGGCCACTATGCCCGCCGCATCGAGAGCGAAGACGGCCGCTGCGAGCTGCTCGAAGGCGCCGACAAAAACAAAGACCAGTCCTACTTCCTCGCGCTGCTCGATCAACCCCAGCTCCGTGACGCCCGCTTTCCAATCGGCCACCTTGAAAAATCCGAGCTTCGCCAACTTGCACGCGAGGCCGGGCTGGCAACGGCGGAAAAAAAGGACAGCCAAGGTATCTGCTTTATCGGCGAGGTGAAAATGCACGATTTCCTCCGCGCCTACGTGCCGGAGAAACCGGGCCCCATTCTTCGCGCCGGCGACGAGCATGTGCTCGGCGAACACCGCGGGCTGCACTACTTCACGCTCGGCCAGCGCAAAGGCATCGGCATTCCCTCCAACACCGATGGCCAAGCTTACGTGGTGGTCGGCAAGCGCACCCCGGACAACGCCCTGCTCGTGGCTTTCGACCAACTCGATGCGCCCGGCCTTTTTCAGCACGCCGTGAGCGTGCACCGCCTGAGCTGGACCGGCGAGCCCATCACCGCGCCGCATGCCCTCGAAGGCCGCGTGCGCTACCGCGATCCTCGAGTTCCCATCACGTTCACCCCGGAGTCCGGCGGAACCGCACGGATTTCATTCCGTGAGCCTCAGCGGGCGCTCGCCAGCGGCCAGATCTTTGCTCTCTACGACGGTGAGCGCTTGCTCGGCGGCGGCGTCTATCGCTGAAGACGTTCGCAGCTTTCGAGATTCGCCTCGACGTCGATGCGAGTGAGCAGTGTCGGACGCAGCTTCAGGTCGCTGAGCAGACCCCGTTGATCAGTCTGATGCGGGCTGCCGCGCTGCGTAAAAGCGGCCCTCAAGATTCGGCGCGTAGCTGTGGCCGATGCCAAATTTTTCCCAGAGGATTTCAACCTCCTCAGCCGCGGGAGCGGAGTCGGCGGTACCAAAAAAAGGCCGGTAAACAGGAGTGAAAGTGAGCGGAGCCGCATCAGCATCCCGGAGAGCAGATCCCGCGCCGACAGTCCGTCGCTCTACCGCACCGAAGCCCGCGCCAGGCTGATGGCAAAGGCGATGAACACCGCCCCAAGGACTCGGTCCACCCAGTGTCCATATCGCAGAAACGCCGCGCGCACGGCCGGCCGGGTAAATAGCACCGAAACCAAGCAAAACCAGCCGGTCGTGGCCGCCACCATCCACGCGCCATAGCCCGCCTTGATCACCGTGGGCGTGTCGGCGCTGATCACGGTCACAAAGAGGGCGACGAAAAAAAGCGTCGCCTTGGGGTTGAGCGCATTGGTGAGAAAACCGGTGAGCCAAGCCGCCCGGGCGGTGGGCTGAGCGCGGGATTCTTGAACGCTCTGGTCCGCAACCGCAGGATCCGAAACCGGCGGACGCGACGGAGAGCGTAGTGCCTGCCAACCGAGCCACGCGAGGTAAGCGGCGGCGGAGTATTTCACGAGGTCGAATGCGACGGCCGAACTTTTAAGAATCAGACCGAGCCCGAGCAGGGAATAGGTGACGTGGAGCGTGATGGCCATGCCCACCCCAATACTGGTCCAGATCGCGGTGCGCCGGCCATGACGCAGGCTCTGGCGCAGCACGATCGCGAAATCCGGGCCCGGACTCGCCACTGCGAGAAAATGAGCGAGCGCGACCTTAGAGAACTCGAGCCAAATGAAGTCCATCAACGCCTCTAAATTTTGAGCGAAATTTTCTTAAACAAGGCCGACTTCAGGATCGCGTCGAGTTGCTTGCCCTGCACGAACCCGCGAACCGCCGGATCGCCGGGATGTTTCTTCTCCACGCTGGCCAGAAGAGTACGGGCCTCATCGACCCGACCGAGCAGCGCGAGCGCGTACACTTGCTGCAGGTAGGGTTGCGGGACCTTTGGCTCAAGTTTGTAAGCCACCTCAAACGCGTTGAGCGCCGATTCGTAGGCTTTCTTCGCCGCCGGCCGTTGGCCCAGACGCACCCTCATCATTCCGAGACTCACCCAGTAGTCGCCATGATCGAATTCAAGGGCCGTCGCTTTGGCCAACAGTCCTTCTGCCCGCGCATAGTCCCGCAGCTCCATGGCGAACTGGGCCTCACTGAAGAGATTCGCCGCCTCTTTTCGCTGGAGCGAAGTGATATCAGCCGGTTTGGGTTTGCAGCCCACAAGGGCCAGCACCACCACGGCAAAATAGAACAACGGCTTCAGATTGGACATGGCACACAAACACGCCGGGGTGGATGCTGGACGTCAATCGCCGCAGAGAGCGGAAGCCGCCCCTACCTACCCTAGTTTCAGCTGTCGGGCGGAACCGTGGCGATCGCCTCTTCCAAAGGCGTGAGCCCTGCCTTCAACAGCTATTGGTATCACCCATGAGGTGGAGCCGGTTCTCTGCCTTTATTCGGGTTAATTCGGGTGCAGCCGTAGTTAATAAATTTGGAGGGTTGGGCGGCGGCGGATTCAAAGATGCTAAACGGGCGGCGGCCACGCGACCGCGTGGGTCGCGCCGCGACTCGGAGGCAACAAGGCGGGCCAGAGCCTCCGGGCCCCCATCTTTTTGATCCGATTTTTCTGACTTTCCCGGGCTTTTTCAGGTCAAGCGCAGGTCAGAAAAATGGGGTCTGAAAATACCGAACATTCGCTCGGCCCACCGAAACAGCGAGGAACTAGCTATCGTCTTCACGCACGCCCTTCCTCTCATCCGCCAGATTCCCAAGAATCGTGCTCGGTCGCGGCTGATTGGTGGCGACGATTTCAAGTCGTCGCTCGTTCGCCTGTTCCAAACCCTCAATCTTGTCGAAATTGTGGTCAACCAACGCCGCGCCGAGGCGACGATTGGCGTTCGTCAGCAACACTCGATGTTAGGTGGACCTAGCGAACACGAATCAGGGGTGATTTAGAGCGAGGCCTTAAGCGATTTCTTTTCCCGCACGCGGAACGCGGAGACCCGCTTCAACAACTCTTTTTTGAGTTTATCGAGACCGGTGCCCTCGCGGCAGGATATCTCGGCGACGTCGACCTTATGGCGTTTCTTGAACTTCACGAGTTGGGCCGCCGCCTCCGGCACGTCCATTTTGTTTGCCGCAACCAGACGCGGTTTTTCGAGCAGAGCGGAATCGTAAAGCTTAAGCTCGTTCAACAGGTGCTTGTAGTCCTCGCGCGGATCGCGGGCATCGGTTCCGGCCATGTCGATGATGAGCACGAGCACCGCACAGCGTTCGATATGACGGAGGAAGCGGTGACCAAGACCACGGTTCTCGTTTGCCCCCTCGATCAAGCCGGGGATGTCGGCCAGCAGCAGGTGACGATGGCCTTTTTTCACGTCCAGAAAATCGATCACTCCGATCTGTGGATGCAACGTGGTGAACGGATAAGCGGCCATCTTGGGCCGCGCTTTCGTGATCGCGTTCGTCAGAGAGGACTTGCCCGCATTGGGAAAACCCACCAACCCGACATCAGCGATGCTCTTGAGCACGAGGCGATAGACGCCGCGCCCGCCATCGAGCCCATCGTTGGCCCGTTTCGGGGCGCGATTCGTGGAGTTCTTAAAATGGGTGTTTCCCCACCCTCCGTTGCCTCCTTTGCATAGAATCACACGTTGGCCCTCCTCCACGATTTCGGCCACCGGCAGTTCAGTCGCCTCGTCGATCACCACGGTGCCGAGCGGCATCCGAAGTTCGGCGGATTTACCCTCGCGGCCATTGCAATCCTTGCCTTGGCCATGCTCGCCACGCTCGGCGTTCCAGTGTGGCTGAAACTTGTAGTCGACAAGATTGTTGGTGTTGACGTCGCCCACCAAGATCACGTCTCCGCCACGTCCACCGTCACCGCCGTTTGGGCCGCCCCACGGCTCATATTTCTCTCGCCGAAATGACACGCAGCCGCGCCCGCCGTCACCGGCCTTTACCTTGATTACACATTCATCGACAAACATGGCGTCACGATGCAGATGCTTTCCTCTTTGCCAAGGGGGGTCTTGTTCCCCCACAGAGCGCGATCAAAGCGCGATCTTGATGCCCTTACGCAAGTAGGTCGGCACGTCGAGATCCTGACCGTCGAATAGGTTGCGATCTGTTTTCTCGAAATGTCCGCGACTTTCAACTTCATCGAACCCGAATTCGTCTTGGTCGCGTTTTTCGGCTGCCGTCAAATCCAGTTCAGTCGGCACCACCCGGTCGCCGGTCGCCGCGGGTCGAGGAACCGGCGCCGCCTCAATCTGGGCCGTTCCCGGCCGGGGCCTCGCCGCCGATGCTAGGCGCCGCTGCAAGCCGCTTCGGCCGACGAGGTCACTGGTCCCGATCACACAAATTTCAACGCGCTGCTGCATCCCTTCGTCGATCACCGCGCCCATGATCAGATGCGAATCCCGGCCGAATTTCTCGGCGATGGCGCTCATCAGGTCGTTGACCTTGGGCAGCGTCAGATCGGTGCCTCCGGTGATATTGACGAGCAGACGGTCGGCCTTACGGGAGAATTCCGGTGTGTGCAGCAGCGGGCACAGCTTCAGGCTCTCGATCGCATCGGCCGCCGCGTTTTCGCCGGCGCCTTCGCCTAAACCGAACAACGTTTTTCCGCCGCGTTGTTGAAACGCCTGGCGCAGGGTGGCGAAGTCCAAATTGATGAGGCCCGTTTTCATCAGTATCGCCCAGATTGATTTCACACCCCGGCCGATCCACTCGTCCGCCCGGGCAAACGAATCCAGCACCGTCTCGTTTTCTCCCGCTTCCTGGAGCAATATGTCGTTCGGCAGCGGGATGACGGCGTCGCAAACCTTGCGCAGGGCGATCAAACCTTCTTCCGCTTGTTTTAGGCGACGGCCGCCTTCGAAGCTGAAAGGCATCGTCACGAACGCGATCACAAGGGCTCCGGTCTCGGCCGCGATTTCCGCTACTGCGGGCGCTGCACCGCTTCCGGTGCCACCGCCCATCCCGGCGATGAGAAAGACAAGGTCGCAATCTTTCACGACCTTGGATATCTTCTCCCGATCCGCTTCCGCCGCCTCACGGCCCAGCTCGGGATCACCGCCGGCCCCGAGGCCGCGGGTGATGCTCATCCCGATCAGCACCTTGTCCTGAACCGGAGAGCTGGCGAGCGCCTGATAATCGGTGTTGATCACCGCGAGCTGCAGGCGCTCGAGGTTCTCCATTTTCAGACGGTCGACCGCATTGGCTCCGGCACCGCCTACGCCGACGAGCTTGATGGCAACATTACGGTCCGCGAGAAGTGGGTGCTCGAGGGGAAGTTCGTGGAGATTCATGGTGCGAATCAGGAAGTGGCAAACAGACGGGACACACTGTGGAGGAATCCAGCTTTGCGTCGGATCGGCGCCGATTTTTCACCCTGCGAGCTGACCCCGTAATAGAGCAGACCAAGCGCCGTGTGGTAACCGGGATCGCGGAGATTCTCGGCCACCCAAGACGGCGTTTCGCCCAAATGCGCCGGCACTCCGAAAACCTTGGCCGCACACTCGGCGATTCCGGGAAGTTTGGCGGTTCCTCCGGTCAGCACGACGCCGGCCTGACACGTCTCGGTCGAGAACGAGTGACCCAGCTTCTTCTTCACAACTTCAAGCAACTCCCAGGCGCGGGCCGAAGTGATTTGCTCGATTGCTTGGCGGGGGAATTGGCGGTCGCCGATCGCGAAATTCCCATCGAGCCAAACCTTCTCGGACTTGTCGCGGGCTTGAACCGTCGCGCGACCGTGTCTGAGTTTCAGTTTCTCCGCCTGTCCTTCCGTGAGACGAAGCCCCAGGCTGAGATCGTTGGTCAGGTGCGTTCCGCCCACCGGCACCACTCCCGTGGTGTGCCCGACGCCATCTCGGTAGAGCACAAAATCCGTAGTGCCCGCGCCGATGTCGATCGCGAGCACTCCGTTTTGGCGCTCTTCGGCCGTCGTCACCATGTGGCCGGACGCCAGGCTCGCGAGGACGAGCTCCCGCACTTCGAGATTAAAGCCCCGGATCACATGAATATTGTCCGCGAGTCGCTGCTCCCGGCCGTGAACCGTCCAGTAGCCGACCTCTAATTTTTGACCGACAAGATTCTCGGGCGAAGTCGGCACCAACCGGCCATCGACACGGAAGGGGCGGCGAATGTTGTGCACTACCATTCGGCCGGCCGGCAGCTCTTTAGATTTGGCGAGATCACAAACGGTGCGGATGTCGTCGCGACCAATCATGTTGTCCGAAGACTTCACGTTCACGGCGGCTTCGTTGTAAAATCCGTCGAGGTGACCGCCGGTCTGGGCGAGGAAGACGAGCTCAATGCGTTCGCCGGCGTCGCGCTCGGCAAGTTCGAGGGCACTGTGCGCGCAATCGCTCGCCGCCTTGTAGTCAACGACGGAGCCCTTGATCACACCCCGGGAAGCGCATTCACCGCGGCCGATGATGGCGAGTTCCCGGCCGTTATATTCGCCGATCAGAGCGGTGATTTTCGAGGTGCCGATTTCGACGGCACCGATAAAACTAGGCTTAGAGCTCACGGGACTTTTTTGAAGAAGGGGAGAAGTTGCCGAAGGCGGGAGAAAAAGAAGTTGAACCCCGGCGGGGCGCGGTGACGGGTGCCGTCTTGGTCGAAGCGGACGTTGCCACAGGAACCAAGGGCACGTCCAACGTCACAATCGCATCGCGCCCTCCGCCGAGCGTGATGCGTTTGAAAGTGGAACCTCGCTGAGCGAGGCGGTCCAGAATCAGATCTAGCTTGGCGATCTGGGAAAGAGTGTCCGCGCTGGCGCTGAATACCATTGAGGCCCCTGAAGCCGTGCGGACCTCGACCTCCGCATCCGTGTTCAACGCGGCCAAAGAGACGATTCGCCACGTCTTATAGAGATGTTCCGCCTCGAGCCGTGCTTTGCCGAGCAAATCGGCCACGACTACCATGCCCGCGACCGGGACGAAGCCCTCACCGTCCCGGACCAATTTTGTCGGCTCCAACCACGGCAGCGACTCTACAATCTCGGCCGGAAAGCCCACGCCGGAAAAAACTACGCCATCGCGGGCCACCAAAAACTGACGCGGCTCGGCTCCGGGTAGTTGGGCCATCATCCGCACCACCGGAGTGCGCTCGGTCAGTTGCACGCGCAACGTGGAGGGGAAAACTTTTGTGAGCACCGCCGACTGAACCTGACCCTGCGCCAGCAACCGCGTCCGAAGGCCGTCCAAGTCGAGCCCCATCAGCGTCGCGTTGCGCGGTAACGCGAGCGTGCGGGCGAGCCAGGTGGCGTCACCACCAAGATAGCCGGTCGTCTCAATTTGGGTTGCACTCAGTGCCGCCGCCGCAGGCACCGCAGGTTTGGCGAAGGTCTCATGCGTCACCCGAAAAACCTGCCACACACCCATGCCCACACCGACTATCACCGCAAAAACGAGAGACGAGCGGACGATTGACAACATGAAGCGCTGCCGCCCGCCGCGCGACATGGCGCGGGGCTTCGCCGGCTGGGGAATGTCTCTCCAGCTTCGGGCTGTAGGAAAACTGTCGTTGATCAGACTCACAGAAATTAGCGCGACGCCGCCTCCGAAAAACGCCCCAGCGCAGGCAACACCAGCTCGCGGACCAAAGCCGTGAAATCTAAGCCCGCACAGCAAGCACTCATCGGCAGCAAACTCGTCTCTTTCATGCCGGGCAGCGAATTAATTTCCAGCAAATAAAGCTCGGCGTCTCCAACTAAAATGAAATCGACGCGCGCGTAGTCGCGACAACCGCAGGCGGCAAACGCCGCTTCAGCCGCACGCTGTGCGGCCAAGGTCATCGCCGCGTCCAACGGCGCGGGCGCAAAATACTCCGTAGCGCCCACCGTGTATTTGCTGGCGAAGTCATAGACGCCCGACTTCGGCCGGATCTCGACCACGCCCATCGCCGCGCCGCGCAAAACTCCGACCGAGAGCTCGCAACCGACGAGCCGCCGCTCGGCTAGCCACGAACCGGGAGTGAGTCGCGCCAACGCGCCCGCGAGTTCTTCGCGGCTGCGGTTGATCGTCAAACCGACGCTGCTGCCTTGGTCATTGGGCTTGAGCACAACCTCTGCTCCGAGTTCGGCGACCAAAGACTCGGCCGAGGGGGCGCTCGCCGCTTCAAACGAAACCCCCGCCCCAATTCGGACGCCCCGTTTGGCGGCGGCCCGCTTCGTGAGCGTCTTATCCATCGTGAGCGCGCTGCTGGCGGCGTCGCATCCGGCGTAAACAACTCCGGCAGCGTCGAGCAGGCGTTGCATTGATCCATCTTCGCCGAATGTGCCGTGGAGGGTTGAGAAAACCACGTGCCGCGATGGATCGAGCCCGGCCGGCAGCGCATCCGAGTTGAGTTCGAAAAGCTGCGTGGGAAACGACCGCGCGAGCGCGACCGCACTGGAGCGACCGGAGCCGAGCGAAACGTCTCTCTCGGAGGAAATCCCACCGGCAAACACGGCGATGATCGGGGTTGGCGTCATTTTGAAGTGATGAAAGGTTTAAAGCACGTCGCGCCATTCCTTGCCGAAAAGCAAAACCTCCGGTTCGAGCTCGACTCCATGAGCGTCAACAACGCGCTTTCGAATCTTTCGCACCAAAGCAATCAGATCGGCACTGGTGGCCGACCCGCGATTGACGATGAAATTGGCGTGAATGGGTGAAACCTCCGCGTCCCCTACCCGCTCCCCTTTGAGGCCGCTTTGGTCGATCAGCCGACCGGCCGAGTTCCCGGGTGGATTCTTGAAAATACAACCTGCACTTGGGTCCCGCGGCTGGGATTCCTGCCGCTTCTTTTTGTAGACGTCGATCTGCCGGGCAACCGATTCCATCTCGGCAGGCGCGACCGGCCGGAGCAAAGCGCCGAGCGCGATCGCAGTCTGAAGTTCGGCGCAGTGACGGTAATCGACGTGCAGCTCGGCGCGACTCGCGGTGCGCAACGTTCCATCCAGTGAAATGAACCGCACCTCCTCCACCACATCGAACATCCACCCGCCCATCGCCCCGGCGTTCATCCGCAAGGCACCCCCGACATTACCCGGAATTCCTTCTAAAAACTCAAACCCCGTGAGTCCGACTTTGGCTGCCAAGCCGCATAAATTTTTCAGCCGAAGACCGGCTCCGACCCACAAAAGCCCATCGACGCGTGGCTCGAAGCCCGCCCACGCTTCATGCGCCAACGAGAGGACAAGGCCAGCAACGCCTTCATCCGGGACCACCAGATTCGAACCCCGTCCCAGCGGGAAAACGGGAATGCCCGCTGCAGCCGCCGCGACCATCAGCGTCTGAAAATCACGAACCGAACCGGGCTCGGCATAGAGACGCGCGGCCCCCCCGATCCGGATCGTGGTTTTCGCCGCGAGCGGTTCTTCGCGGGAAAACTTCGTGGTTTCACCAAGGCGCTGGCGAACCGCCGCCAAGAACTCGTCCCAAAACGCGACGTCACCCGGGAGTCTCGAAACCGTTGCAGTCATCATCCGGCGAAAGTGTTTGTCGCCCGGCGGGGCTCCCCGCTCGGCGCGGTGAGTATTTCCAAATCCCGCAACATCAGGTCGAGCGAGTTCGCCCGATCCATTCGCCGGAGATTGCCTCGAAATTTTCGGAGCAACCAATCGTTGAAAATCAGCTCAAGCACCTCCGCCCGGAGATGCCCAAGACCCGACTGTTCGACGACGATGCCGCCGCCTTGACGCTCGAAGAATGAGGCGTTGGCGCGTTGGTGGTCATCCGCCGCGTGGGGAAACGGGATGAGAATGGCCGGGCTTTCACATCGGATGAGTTCGGCGATTGAGCCGGCTCCAGCTCGGGAAACCACCAGATCCGCCGCCGAAAGTAGTTCGGCCACGCGATCGCTGAACGGGATGAA
Source organism: Opitutia bacterium (assembly GCA_002737275.1). GTDB lineage: Bacteria > Verrucomicrobiota > Verrucomicrobiia > Opitutales > Opitutaceae > Tous-C4FEB. Next base: position 6,196 of record NSIG01000048.1, on the reverse strand, counting down.
CACCGAGCGCACCGGCGAGCCGAGTTTCGATCTCAGATCGAGATTCTCGGCCGCGCCCTTCCCCAGGCCCGTCACGCAACAGAGTTGAACCCCCTCGTGTGCGAGCGAAGCGACGTGGTCACGGGCCCACTGGTTAAGTGCACTCGCCCCTTGGCTGCCACCGAGCAGAACAAGCAGTTTTTGCGCAGGATCCAAGCCGAGAGCGACTCGCGCTGCGGTCTGCGGCGTACGCACGATTTCACGGCGGACGGGCGGTCCCGCATATCGGATCGCGGCGGCACGGACACTGCCGAGGCGCACCCCGGGTGGCAGATAGACCCGGGTCGCAAATCGCCCGAGCGTGCGGATCGCAAGACCCGGCACCCGGTTGGACTCATGCAACATCACTGGCAAACCCGCGAGCCGCCCCGCCAGCGCCACGGGTGCTGAAGTGAATCCGCCAAAGCCGACGATGCCATCCGGCGAACGTTCGCGAATGAGCCGCCGACAAACACGCAACGCTCGCAATTGAGAAACGATGCACCGGGCCAGTTGCACCGGGTACCAGGCAAACCCCGAGCCGGGCATCCGGGCGAAATTCAAGTGGGGGTATTTTTCAATCAGCCGCGCGTCGACTTTCTTCTCGCTGATCAGGAGCGTCGCAGCGTGACCACGCTCCGCCAGCCCCTCGGCCAACGCGATGCCTGGTGAGAGATGGCCGCCCGTGCCGCCGCAAGAAATGAGAAAGTGGCTCATACCGATACTTCGCGCATCGCGCGCGAGTCTTCGGCCAGAACCGCGCGGCCCCAGGTGCGCTGGGTGTTGAGAAAGATGCCGACCAGCAATCCCATCAGCAGCAGGTTGGAGAGACCGGCGCTGATAAACGGAAGCGACATACCCTTGGTGGGAAAAACTCCGGTCACCACGCCGAGATTCACGATGGCCTGGAGGCAGATCAACATGAGGCAGCCCACCACGAGCAGGAAATGAAACAGATTGGGGGCGCGCCGAAGGTGGATCAATCCCGCGACAAAAATCACCGCAAAGACTACGACCACACCGAACGTGAACCAAAGGCCCAATTCCTCGCCGATGACGGCAAAGATGAAGTCGGTATGCGCCTCGGGCAGAAAGTTGAGTTGCTGACGTCCCTGGCCGAGACCGGCGCCGTCCGTGCCTCCGGCCGCGTAGGCGGCCAGTGCTTGGTAGAGCTGATATGTGCCGCCCTGCTTATTGCCCTCAACATCGAGAAAGGCCAAAAACCGGCGCAAGCGGTTGGGATTGTTGACGACTAAAATGGTGAACGCCGAGACGACCAAAGCGACCGTGGGCACGATGTAGCGCCACTTGGCGCCGGCGAGGAAAAGCATGGTAAGGCCAACGATGACCACAAGGGCCGCCGTGCCAAAGTCGGGCTCAAGCAAGATAAGGCCCGCAAAGGCACCGATGATCGCAAGCGGATAGAGATAGCCGCGCGTAAGATCGGCGATTCGCGTCTGATTGAGCGCGAGATAATGCGCGAGACAGAAGACCAAACCGAGTTTGGCGAACTCGGAAACTTGCACGCGAACGGGCCCCAAGCCAAGCCAGCGGCGACTACCTTTCACCTCAATTCCGATGTGCGGAATCAGCACCACCACGAGGAGAAAGAGCGTGATGCCGGCAATCCACCACGAGTAGCGACGCGCATAGTCAAGGTTGACGCGGCTCGCCGCGAAACACACTACGCCGGCGAGGAGGACGCCGATCAGTTGCTTGTTAAGATAGAAGTAGGGCCCCTGCCGAAACGAGGCACTGGCACTGAACAAGATCGTCAGCCCGAGAATCGTGAGGCCGATGCAACAGACCGCGATCAATGCGGCTGAATTGACGAAGAGACTGGCTCGGGAAGGTGCGACGGGCGCGGGCGACATCGACGGTCGGTCAGAATTCGAGGTGAGCGCGGCGATGAGACGAGGTTCGCGGTGTGGCGTTCGCAGTTTGGCGGCTGATCAGGGCGCCGGTTTAGGCGCGGGCGCCGCGGGATCGTCGACCCTTATGACGGGCACTTCGGTCACGGGCACCGGCTTGAGTCCGGCGTCGAGATCTTGCTCCACAGGAGGCACCACAAAATAGGATCGGCTAGGCTCGGCCGGCTTGGCGACAGGATCAGCGGGCTTCGCAGCAGCCTTAGCTTTGCCGCCGCCAGGGGCCGCCTGCCCACCGGGGATGGAGAGAATCTGTCCGGCGGTTATTTTCTGCGGATCCGTGATGTTGTTGGCCACCGCGATGTCGCCCTGACGCACACCGTACTTGCGGGCGATGGTGCCGAGAGATTCACCTATTTTGACGGTATGGGAAATGGGTTCGCCCTTGGCCTTGGCTGCGTCCCCGGGGGTCGCGCCATTTGCCGGTGTCGCCATCGGGACGATTGACGCCGCCGGACGCTGAGCGGTGCCAGCTCCTCCGGTCATCGGAGCTTTGCCGGGGATAATCAATTTTTGACCGAGTCGGAGGGTGCTGGCCGGCTTGAGATTGTTTGCAGCGGCAAGTTCACCGACCGTCAGTTGGTTCTTCTTCGCGATCGTCCAAAGGCTATCGCCCTTTGCGACTGGGTAAGTCGTAGCCGGGGTGACATCGGCGACGGGCGCAGCGACGATGGCGCTCGCGGCCGGCGTGCCGGGACGGGTCGGAGAGTAGCGGACTCCGGCAACGGCGGGCGCAGTGGGATCAAACCCGATCGGCGCAGCCGAGATCGACGACGCGTCGGCGGCACCGCCGACTGGAACCGAAACCACGGGAGCGGCTGGCGCCGGTGCCAAAGCCGTCTCCGCAGGCTTCGGGACCGGTTTGCTCGTGGAGCTACAGCCCGGATTGGCAAAAATAAGCATGAGTGCAAAGAGGTGGATGCCCACGACGACGCCGAATACGCGGAGGATTTTCATAGGGAAATTTATGTTAGTTTTTGGGGGAAACGCACGATCAATATGGACGATTTAACAGAGTTATAGCGTGCAGCTCAGTGGAGTTTCTAGGCGAAACATCTGTGCTCAAGAAATCGGCAATTTTGGAGTTCAACCCGCGTGCTGTTTCCGCCGTTTCAACATCGGAGCTCGGGCATTTCCGAGCGAGTCGGAAGGTGCGGGCAGCGGCGTAAAGTTCACTAGGTTGGAAACCGGCAGCCCCCCACCAAGCAGCGGCCAAAACAAAACTCTCCCGCATGGGATACGTGGCGAAGACAGTTTCAGCGAGGAGTGGGTCGGCGGGCTGCGCCGCCGTCGCCACGACTGCACGAGCCGGCAGCGGGAGATGCCAACGTGAGGCGAAGACTTGCACGGAGCTACCCGCGACGAAGCCGCCCGGAGCCGTGCAGGCAACGAGGGTCCAGTTGGCCGCAAAGCAGGCCGCAGGATTTAAATATCCATCGAAATCAGCTTCGGAATAATTCGTCCAAAGCGTGGCATCCGCACGGAAATGCCGTAGGGTTCCGGCTTGGCTTGGGTTCACCTCGCAGACGGCAATTTTTTCCGCTGCCGCGAGCGACCCGCCACCGCATTCGGCGACCAGTTGAGCGAAGGGATAGCCTCGGTCGCAAACGGCGCTGGCCTCAAAACCGTTGCTCCTCAGAGCGAAGGCAAGAAATTCTACCAGAATCTCGCGTCCTTCGGAACCGGCCACCGCGATCACCTGACCGCGCCAAAAGAGCGCCGCAAAATCGAGTTCACCCATGCACTCACATCCGGCAGCCCTCGCGGTCACCAGCCACGGATGATCGGAGCTGAAATCCGATGAAAAAATCACCAACCCGCATCGCGCGGCAGCGTCCACGTTGAAATCAAACGCCGTGCCATGTGCTTGGTCATAAACCTGAGTTTCAATGACCCCGAGTTTATCCAACAAGGCGGTGAGACCACGTCCGCACGCACCGGCACCGAGGATTGCAACGGGACGAGCTAGCAACGGGCGAAGGAATACGGGAGTGGTGAGAGACATGGGAGTAATTGGGAGCGACGTTAGGAGAGGCAGCGTTTTTGGTTTTCTGTGCGCTTTTTAGTGGGGCGATAATTATCGGATCTTCAGCGTTGCGAGACCGATCAGGGCGAAGATCAAGGACAGGACCCAAAACCGCAGGACAACCTTGGTCTCGGGCCAACCCTTTTTCTGAAAATGATGATGGATCGGAGCCATCAGGAAGTAGCGACTTCCCTGCCCGGTCGGGCTCCGGCGTTTGGTATATTTGAAGTAGCCGACTTGGATCATGACCGACGCCGCCTCCCAAACGAATACGCCGCCGACGATAATCAGGGTGAGCGGTTGCTGCACCATGAAGGCGATGATTCCGATCAACCCGCCGAGGGCCAAAGATCCCGTGTCGCCCATGAAAACTTCCGCCGGGTGGGAATTATACCAAAGAAAGGCCACGCCGGCTCCGACCAACGCACCGCAAAGCACGGTGAGTTCGCCCGTGCCCGGCACGTAGCTGATCAAGAGATATTCCGAGATGAGAATGTTGCCCGCGGCATACGCCATAATGCCGTAAACCAGCGCGACGCTGATCGTGCAGCCGATCGCCAGACCATCGAGCCCGTCGGTCAGGTTGATCGCGTTGGAAAAACCCACGAGCCACAGGTAAATGAAGATAAACAGGGCGGGCAGACCCAAGATGCCGGAGAATACCAGCACGGGATGCTTGATGAACGGGATCCAGAGCTCGCGGATTTTGCCGGAGCTGGTCGGGTGCCAAAGCAGCACGGCCAAGGCGAGAACCGTGATCAGCGTTTGCCAGAAAATTTTCTCGCGCGAAGAGATGCCGTCGCGGTTTTTGTGCACCACCTTCAGGTAATCGTCTCGAAAACCCACGGCGGTGAGCGCGGCATAAACAAAGAGCGCCGTCACGACCCACACATTGGGCGTCGCCCACAGCACCGAACTCAGAAACACACAGCCGAAGATGAGCAAGCCGCCCATCGTGGGCGTATTCTTTTTGTCGAAACGCTGCGCGAGGTCCCCGGTCCGATCGTCATCGTAATGCTGGCCAAACTTCAACCGGCGCAACTGGTGGATCAGCCACGGACCGATGATAAATCCGATGATCGCCGCCGTCCCCGTGGCTCCAAGGGTGCGCACGCTGATGTAACGGAGCACACGGAGAGGTCCGAATTGGTCGGAGTATTCTGCCAGATAACTAAGCATGGGCGGAGGCGGGTACGAGGGTCGCCGGCAGAGCGCGCTCGAGTTGGTATCGGCGGCTGCCTTTCACGAAGATTGCACCGCGGAATCGATTGATTCGGTCGGCGATGTCCGAGAGATCGGTGGCAATCGCCACGGCCGTGGCTTGATTGCCCCGCTCCAACGCTCCGGCGAACACTTCGGCCGCGTGGTCTCCGATCGTCACCACTTCGTCGCCGGGACGCAGCGCCAACGCACGGCCCAACTGGCGATGATGGTGGGCCGCGAGTGGTCCCAGCTCCTCCATGCCGCCGAGCACGAAAAGACGGTGCGAAGTTTGCGGAGCGACCGCGCAAAACGTTCCAAGCGCGTCATGCATCGAAGCCGGATTGGCATTGTAGCAATCAAGATAGAACACGTTCTCCGAAGTATTTCGCCACTCTCCCCGCATTGGGCCCGGAGCGTAGGCAGCAAGCCGAGCTTGAATGTCGTCGCGAGTCACCCCGAGCCTAAGCGCGGCGCAAATCGCGATAACCGCATTCTGCGCCATGCCATCGGTTACCCGGCAAAAGGTAAAAGTGAGGGGCGGATGCTCACCATTGGCGAGCGCGATGGCCGTGGTGTTTCCCCGCTGGGTGGTTACAAAGTAAACCCGATCAATGGGTGAGGCGACCGGCCGGATAACCTCCGCCGGCTCGATGATCAGCTGGCGAACGCCGAGCTCACGGAACGGTCCAAAGCCCGCGCACTGGGCGGGAAAGATTGCCACCCCGGCCGACCGGACAGAAGCGGACAACCGCGATTTCTCGCGCGCGACGCCCTCAAGCGAACCCAATTCCTTAATATGCGCCGGACCGATGAGCGTCGTAAGCGCGAGGTCGGGCTCGATCATTAAGGCTAAGGTCGACATATCGCCCGGCGCGCTGATGCCGGCTTCAATCACCGCGAATCGATGCCGGGCCGGATTCAGCCGGGTCAGCGTGAGAGGAACGCCGAGGTGGTTGTTGAGATTTCCCTCGGTTGAAAGCACCGGCTCGCCAGGCGCAGAACCACCGAGCACCAAAGTAAG
>NSIG01000047.1 GCA_002737275.1 Opitutia bacterium | reverse complement strand
GCCCGGGTCGTGATCGAAGACTTCCGCCAGGACTACAACGCCGAGCGGCCCCACAGCTCCCTCGGCTACCTTTCTCCGCACCGCTTCGCCGCGGAAAAATCTTTACCAAGCCCAAGCTCCAGGCCGGACCGCCAAGCCGGTCCGTCCCTCCGCATGGGCTTGCCAACCACAACTGCAGTCAGCACATCAACCCAAGCCAAAGACTAACACTCCACCTGGCCCAGTTTTCGGGACCCACTCAAAGCCTTTACGGCACAAAAAAGCCGGCGGGCAGAAAGCGCACCGGCTTGATCAGATGGGGAGGTGAGGCGTCGGTTTACTTAGCCAAGGAGGCGCGGAGGCTTTCGAGTTGGCCGGCGCTGCCGAGGAGGACGTTGCGGCTGGCGATGAACTTCGCGTATTCCTCGATGAAGATCTTGCCGGGTGGGCGGAAATCGAAATCGCCGGGCTTGTCGCGGAAGTATTCGCGATGGACGCGGGTCCAGACGAGGCGGCCGTCGGTGTCGATGTTAACCTTGGTGACACCACGTTTGGCGGCGGGAAGGTATTCGTTTACATCGACGCCCATGGAGCCGGCGATTTGACCACCGGCAGCGTTGATGCGGGCGACTTCATCCTGCGGAACCGAGGACGAACCATGCATGACGAGCGGGTAACCGGGGAGGCGCGCTTTAATCTTTTCTAAAACGTCGAAGTGGAGGGACTGTTTGCCCTTGAATTTAAAAGCGCCGTGCGAGGTGCCGATGGCGCAGGCCAAGGAATCGCAGCCGGTCTTTTTGACGAAGTCTTCGGCTTCAACGGGGTCGGTGAGGCAGGCATTACCTTCCTCAACTTTGATGTCTTCTTCGACGCCGCCGAGCATACCGAGTTCGGCTTCGACCGAGATGCCTTTGGCGTGCGCCCGATCGACGACGCGTTTGGTGATCGCGACGTTCTCGTCGAACGGATCGTGCGAGGCGTCGATCATGACGGAACTGAAAAAGCCGGAATCGATGCATTCGTAGCAGGTCTGCTCGTCGCCGTGATCAAGATGGACGGCAAAAATAGCTTCGGGAAAGATTTCTGCGGCCGAGCGGATGATCGCTTCGAGCATGCGCTTGTCGGTGTATTTCCGGGCACCTTTGGAAATCTGGATGATGAATGGAGCCTTGGAATCAATGGCGCCCTTAAAGAGGCCCATCGCCTGCTCGGCGTTGTTGATATTGTAGGCGCCGACGGCGTATTGACCGTAAGCGTGTTTAAAGAGCTGTGCAGTAGTGACGATCATGGGCGTGTTGGATGATGAGAACCGCACTTATCGTGCCGACCGGAAAATTATGCGACAAGGGAAATTCCGAGGATGACGCGGGCCGGGCCCCGGGGACGCCGGAAAAGGAAAAAGCCCGACCAGCGGTCGGGCCTACAGGGCCGGAAAGGCGAGTCCGATCCACCCGGACTTCAGCCGCCCTTTTTCTTGCCGCCGGCGTTCGCCGGGGGCGTGCCGCCACCGCCGCCGGTGTTGCCGCCCATCGTCTCACGAAAGGTTTGGCTGATTTTTTGTTGAGCCGCCTGCTCTTGCTGGAGCTGCTTTAAGGCATCGACCTGCGGGCCGCTGAGCACGCCTTGGGCAAGATTGACTGCAGCGTCGGTGATCGGGGTGCCCGGGTTGCCACCGCCGCCGAAGCCGCCCGGCAGACCGCCGCCGATCATCATGGTCGGACCACCGCGCCCGCTGCCGGCGGATTCGGTCACGCCAACCGGTCGGGTTGATGTCTGACCGGGGGTCGCGGCGGCGCGCTGGGGGGCGGTCTGGCCGAGGATCTGGACCATCGAGGCAGATTGCGCGGCGGTGAGCGGAGTCGCGGTGTAGCTCAGGCGTTGGCTGAGCTGGTCGGCCGTGGCGCGCTGAGGCATGGTCTGTTCAAAACTCTTATACTGTTTGAACCCCTCTTCACCGACCGAGGCTTTGATACTGGCGTCGATATCAGCTTGGGTGCTAGCGAGGAGGCTGCGGAAGCCATCGGGGTCGCGACGCGGGTCGATGCCTTGCTCGCGGGCGGCAGTGAACACGTCCATCGCAGAGGTTTGGCGTTCGACGAGAAGATTTTTGAATTTATCGAGCTGCGCCGGCGATAGGTTCAGATTCTTGAAAAGCGAGGCGTAGCGGGCGTCGAGTTGACCCTTTTGCTGCAAGGCCAGAGCGCGTTGGATCTCGGGCTTTTGGAGGGTTGAAAGGGCGTTGGTCAAACCGCCGGGTCCGCCGGGACCGCGAGTACGGCGGTCCCCGCGAGGGCCGCGTTCGCCGCCAGCGGCGCCGTCCTCGACCTCGGCTATGGCCTCTTCACTCCCGGCAGAGTCGCGCTTGGCGGCGAGTTGGTCGGCGAGATCTTTGGCCCGTTTTTCCGAGGCCCAAAGCCGCTTCTGAAGATCCGCGCGTTCGTCGCCGCTGAGGGCCGCGGCGCGGAGCGCGATGAGTTCTTGATACTGCTTCCACGCGTAGGCGGCACCTCCGACCGTGGTGCAGGCGAGGATGGCGACGAGGTAGGATTTTGGGGATTTCACGGGTGGAAGATTGATGGAAGACGCGAGAGCGGGCGTGAAGTTACTTTCCGCTAGAAGTTGGTGCGGCGGTGAACTCCGCGACGGGGGCGTCGCGTCTGCCGGTGACCGAACTAGCGTGGGGGGAATTCGAACTCGGCTTTCTTTTTGTCCTTGGAAAGGACGAGGTAGGCGGAGAAGTGCGAGCCACGTTTGGAGACCAGTTCCTCGATGAGGCCCGTGCGGCCGTCGGTGACGAGGCGCTCGATTTCCTCGACGGGAAGTTCTTTGCCGCAGAGCACGCGCTTTACCTCAAAAACGCTGCGCAGGGTGCCATCGGCCTGAGGTTTGGTGACGTAGAACGCCTCGGGCGTGAGCATGAGCGTGCCCTCGTCGTGAAACTTGCTCGTGATGAGGGTCTGGGCCTTGGAAAAATCGACGGGGACCCTGGCCTTGCGTTCGATGGTCTTGCCATCCTTGCCGACGCGGGGTTTGCGGGGCGGAAATTCCCAGGAGAACTTCGGGCCGACGCGGGTAAGGAAGGCGTCGAAGGGGCGGCCTTTCTTCGAAATGAAGCCGACAATGAGGTCGGTCTTGGGCTGGGAGATCAGTTGGATCGCAATCTCGCGGGTGATGGGCTTCTGGCACATCAATCGGCCGACTGAGAATTTCTGCTCGAACGCGTCGCCGTTTTTTTCGCGTAGGACGTAGCTCGTGGGGGCTTCGCAAAGCTCGGCGCCGGTGGCGGGGTCGGTCCAAAAAGGGGGCAGATCGGCGAGCTCGAACTTGTTGCCAAAATCGAGATCGACGCGGCGCTTGCCCTCATGTTTCGGGTCGTCGGCGAGGACGAGTTTGGAAGGGAAGCGGTTGCCGGTGCGCGGGGAGACGAAGCCGTCGAGCGGGCCGATCTCACCCTTGGTCACGAGTTCTTTGACTTCGTGCTCTTCGAGCTTTCGGCCGGTGATGACTTTATAGACCATTAAAATTCCGTCCTGCGATTTGTAGCCCCGGAGGGTCTCAAGCATCGGTTTGCCGTCGGTGGGGGAGATGATGTCGGTGGTGCGGGCGGCGGAGTCGTCTTCCTCGAAGTTTTTAGTGCGATCGACTACGCCCTTCACGACCTCGACGATCTCGGCCATGAATTTATCGCGGGAGTATTTCCCGTGCTCCATTTGGCGGAGTTTGTGTTCCCACTCGCCGGTCATGTCGGGGCGGGTGAGGGCGTCGGCTTTCACTGCCGTGAGGAACTGGAGCAGCGATTCGGCCTTCGGGGTCGGGACGAGTTCGCGCTGGGCGCGCTCCATGTATTTTTGGTTGATGAGGCCCTCGACGGTATCGGCGCGGGTGGCGGGAGTGCCGAGGCCGCGTTCTTTCATGGCTTCGGCCATGTCTTCGTCGTCGACGAGTTTGCCAGCGCCTTCCATGGCGGAGAGGAGCGTGGCTTCCGTGTAGCGCGGCGGTGGCCGGGTGGCCTCGGCGTGGAGCTTTGCGTCGCTCGTGCGGGCTTGGGCGTTGTCCGCGGGCGAAAGGGCCGGGAGGGCCTTGGAGTCGGGCGAGTCGTCGTCGACGGTGTTCTTGCCGTAAACGGCGAGCCAGCCCGGAGCGGTGAGGACCTTGCCCTCGGTTTTGAAATCGTGGCCCGGCGCGACGCTGCTGATGCGCGTGGTGACGTCGAACTCGGCGGACGGGTAGAACGCGGCGACGAAGCGGCGCGCGATCATGTCGTAGACCTTGGCCTCCATCTCATCGAGGTTCTTGGGCTCGGTGGTGGTGGGGATGATGGCGAAGTGGTCGGAGATTTGGGCGTTGTTAAAGATGCGCTTGTTGGGGCGCAGCCAGCCGGACGCGAGCAGGTGGGCGGCGTGTTTGCCGAGGTCGCCCTGGAGGTTGTTGAGCGTCTCGCGGCAGGTGGGAATGTAATCTTCGGGCAACGCGCGCGAGTCGGTGCGGGGGTAGGTGATGACCTTGTGGCGTTCGTAGAGGGCTTGGGCGATCTGGAGGGTGCGACGGGCGGGGAGGCCGAAACGACCGTTGGCCTCGCGCTGGAGCGTGGTGAGATCGTAGAGGCGGGGGGCGGCTTGGTTGGAACCCTTCTTCTCTTCGGTGACTTGGGCAACGGTGCCCTCGGTGCAGGCGGCGAGAACGGCTTCGCCCAAGGCTTTTTGCCAGATGCGATCGATGCGGTCGTGCTCGTCGTCGTCGATTTTTTTGAAATTTGCGCGTTGGTAAACGCCCTCGTAGGCGCCTTTGGCGACGGTGAACTGGGCGGTGACGCGCCAGAAATCACGGGGCTTAAAATTTCGGATCTCGAGTTCGCGGGCGAAGATGATCGCGAGCGTGGGCGTCTGGACGCGGCCCACGGAGGCGACATTGCCGGCGCGGGAGCCGAACATGCGCTTGGTGAGGGCGCGGGTCCCGTTGATGCCGATGAGCCAATCACTCTCGGAGCGGCAGCGGGCGGCGTCAGCGAGGCCGGCCATCTGCGCGCCTTCGCGGAGATTTTTGAAGGCGGTATTGATGCCTTCGGTGGTCATGGTCTGCATCCACGCGCGCTTGAAGGGGATTTTGCTCTTCGTAAGCTGGTAGATGTAAGTGAAAATCAGTTCACCCTCGCGGCCGGCGTCGCAGGCATTGATGAGCAGTTCGATATCTTTTCGCGCGAGGAGTTTTTTGAGGTGCGAGAAACGCTCTTTGGAGGCCTCGATGGGTTTGAGACCAAATTTTTCCGGGATGATCGGCAGCATTTCGAGCCGCCAGAAGCCATATTTCTTTTTGTCGATGTCCTCGGGCATCTCGAGCTCCACGAGGTGACCGACGGCGGAAGAGATCACATACTCATCATTTTCATAATGGTCGCCGGATTTCGGGATTTTACCAAGGGAACGAGCGAGGTCGGCAGCCACGGAGGGCTTTTCCGCGATGATGAGAGTCTTCATTGAGCCGCGAGCGGTTACGGGGCGCGCGGGGCGATTTCAAGGCTTAGTTTTTTTGCCGAAGGCTAAAACCTAGGCTAAAGGCAACCGGTGATCGGGTGCGCCGACTCGTCGAGCGGCAATGCGAATAACGGCGGCGGAAACTACCGTTTCTCAGGCGATTTGGCAGAGGCGGCTGCCGCGCTTTCACGCTGAGCGCGGTTGAACTGAAAGACGAATGCAGCGGCGTAGCGCTGAAGATATTTGGGCCATGTACCTGGGCCATGCGCAGTCACCATGTCGTCGGCCCTTCGCTTTGATAAGCTATTGTTCACTTTTCAGAGAGACGTTATACGAGGCGGCAGTGTCCGCTATTGAAAGAGGCTGACCTCAACCAGCGTTTGCTCTGGGCCAAGTCCAAATTGAGTCGTGAACAGCGCTGGGTAGTGTAGTGCTGGCGAATCGCCTCAGTTCCGCCTCGACTTTAGCGATCAATCCCGTTTACTGGAAATTTGTCCGGTCACCGGTCGTTCTTCATTCTAAATTTCACCCTTACATGAGCAGCAAACGCAACATTCCGACACGGCGCTTCATTAAGCCAACGTTTGAGTTTCTGATTGAAAAGAAACGAGACGGCGGCGAGTTCAGTCAAGAGGAGATGCGCTATATCATTGATAGCACGCTTGATGGTGGGATGCCTAAACACCAGTTAGCTGCGTTGGCCATGGCGATTTATTTTTCCGGAATGTCGGCGCAGGAGACTGCGGACTTGACCGAAGAAATGATGCTTTCTGGTGAGGTTATTGACCTGTCTCATATCGCGAAGCCCAAGATCGATAAGTATTCGACCGGTGGCGTGGGCGACAAGACATCACTTGTATTGGTGCCTTTGGCGATGGCAGCGGGGGTCGTTGTTCCGATGATGTGCGGAGTTGAGCATGATTATGTGATCAACACGTTGGAGAAGCTGTCGGCGGTGCCGGGCTTCAAAACGCATTTTTCAAATGAGCAGTTCGCCTCTCAGTTGGCCAAAATCGGCGGGGCGATCATCGCCCAAACCGAGGATTTGGCTCCGGCCGATGCAAAGCTCTACGAGCTGCGGAAGGAAACAGGAACGATCCCAAGTCTCCCGCTCATTACCGGGAGCGTTTTGTCGAAGAAACTGGCGGAAGGCTCCGAAGGCCTTGTGATCGATGTCAAGTGGGGCAATGGCTCGTTCATTAAGGACCTTGAGCAGGCTAAGCAGTTGGCCCGTTCAATGACCCGCGTGGGTCGATCCATGAAACGCCGTTGTGTGGCCTTGGTAACCGATATGAATCAGCCGTTGGGCGACACGGTCGGCACATCGCTTGAGATCAAAGAGGCGATTGCTCTGCTTAAAGGAGGGGGGCCCGATGACATGAAGGAGCTTGTGCTTAAACTCGGCATGGAGATCGTCCGGCTCGCGGGTGTGGCGGGTTCGACACTTTCGGCCAAACAAACCGTTCAGCGTCATCTCACCGACGGTTCGGCGTTGGAGAAGTTCAAGGATTTGATCAAGGCGCAGGGTGGTGACACGTCGTTTATTGATCACCCGGAGAAATTCCCGGCGGCAAAGCATATCCGCAAGCTGCCCGCCCCGAAGCGCGGCTATGTCCACACGATTAATGCAGCGATGATTGCTCGCGGCGTGCATTTGTTGGGCGCCGGCAAAGAGTCTGCGCATGACAAGATCGATCACTCGGTCGGTGTTTCGGAAATCAGGAAGGTCGGCACCCAAGTCAAGCAGGGCGAACCGCTGATGATGATTCACTACAACGACGAGGCTAAACTCGAGCAGGCTCTCGAGTATTTTAAAAACGCCTACCGTCTGGCGCCGAAGCGCCCGACACCGCCGCCGCTGATTGTTGAGCGGGTGGCATAAGAGTCGGGTTAGAGTATTTCTCCGACTTTATTCGCCAGAGCCTCAAGCTCTGGCATTTTTCGGTTCTTGCGACCGCTCAAACGGCCCCAAAATGCGCCGATGCTCAGATTCCGGCGCCCAAGATCTCTTCGTAAATCAGGCGGACGGGCTTGCGGTGATAGGGTTCACAGCTTGGGGCACATTGATATTTGGAATAGCGGTGGTGTCCGCAACAGGCCTGATGAGGTGACGTTAACCGCAACGGTTTTGTGGACATGAGGCGCGGCCCAACCCCAAAGGAAATCGCTCCCATGGCCAAAACCAAACCAGCTGATACTGCCCGAGTTGAAACGCAAGGTGCTTGCTTATCGGGCGTGCGCGCACAGCTCGCATAAACCTAAAAACGGCAGTTGAACCACGGATAGACCCGACTGGACCCGGATCCCAAACCGATGGGAGCAGCGAACGATTCACCCATGAGGTGAAGCCGGTTCCCCGTGTCTTTATCCGGGCTAATTCGGGCGAGCCGTTGGCGTGTTTTCATAGATTCAGGTGAGATTGATGGAGGAAAATACAAAAAAGTTGTGGAACTGGGCTGGGCCCGGGTTGCTTTCTCAGAATCTCAACGCTTGCGCTCGTCGTATGGCGTTGGCGACATGCAATGACGAATTCCATGAAGCAACGAACTCTAGCGCGCGAAGTCTCGATCCAAGGTAGCGCTCTCCACAGTGGTGAGGCCGTCACCCTCACTTTGAAGCCCGCGCCGGTCGATCACGGTTACGTTTTCAAGCGGGTAGACCTGAGCGGCGCACCTGAGATTCGCCCTCGTTCGGATTTGGTGACGGATCTCGTGCGGGCGACGACCATTCAGTCGGGGCACGCCAAAATCCAGACCGTTGAGCACGTACTGAGCGCCCTGAGTGGCTGCGGCATCGACAACGTCATGGTCGAAATGACGGCCTCGGAGCCTCCCATCCTCGACGGTTCCGCCAAGCCGTTCGTCGACCTGATCATGAGCGGTGAGCCGACCGAACAGGAGAAGGATCGCGAGTATTTTACGCTCGATGCGGCGGTTTCAGTCACCAAGGGCCAGTCGTCGATCATCGCGCTGCCTTGCGACGAGCTAAAAATTTCCTGCACCTCAGCCGATGATCGCGGTATCCACACCCAGCATCTTTCGCTCACGATCGATCCGGATGTCTATATGACACAGGTAGCCGCAGCGCGGACCTTCACGATCTACGAGGACATCGAGGAGTTGCTCAAACTTGGGAAGATTAAAGGCGGTTCGCTCGATTGCGCGGTCGTCATCCGTGGCGACAAAATCATATCGAAGGAAGGCTTGCGGTTTAAAGATGAGTTCGTCCGGCATAAGATCCTCGATATCATCGGTGACATCACGCTGCTCGGGCTGCCGCTCAAGGCCCACATCATCGCGACCCGACCGGGTCATGCCATCAACGCCGACCTCACGAAGGCGCTCGCCGAAAAACTCGCCGAGCGCCTTAAAGGTTCGAAGAAAAAATCCCGGCCGGCAATGGTGATGCCCGACGAGACCGCGCTCGATGTGCGCCGGATTCTCGACACGCTGCCGCACCGGTATCCGTTCCTCATGATCGACCGCGTGGTCGAATTCGTCGGCCCGGATGCTCTCGTGGCCATCAAAAATGTGAGCATCAACGAGCCGTATTTTCAGGGGCATTTTCCGGGAAACCCGGTGATGCCGGGCGTGCTTCAACTCGAAGCGATGGCGCAGGCGGCCGGGATTCTCATGCTGCGTCGCGGTTCGAGTGAGGGTAAAACCTCGCTCTTCATGAGCGCCGACAAGGTCAAGTTTCGCAAGCCCGTGCGCCCCGGAGATCAGCTCATCGTCAACGCCAAGCTGACGAAGATTCGTGGTAACAAACTCGCGACCGCCGAGGTCACCTGCACCGTCGACGGGCAGGTGGTTTCGTCGGGTGAATTGATGTTTGCGATCATCGACACCAGCGAGGTCGAGGGCTGAGCCCAACGCCATGGCGATTCATCCCACCGCGATCATCGAGGCCGGCGCCCAACTCGGGGCCGACGTCGATTTGGGCGCTTACAGTTTTATCGGCCGCGAGGTCGTGCTCGGTGATCGCGCCTGCTTGCATCACCACGCCTCAGTCGAGGGCCGCACGTCGCTTGGTTCCGGCTGTCAGGTGTTCCCGTATGCCTGCATCGGTGGCAAGACGCAGGACTTGAAATACAAGGGCGGCGCACCGGGTGTCCGCATCGGAAATGACAACGTCTTTCGCGAGTATGTGACCGTGCATGCCGCGACGTTCGACGGCGATTTCACGGTGATCGGTTCGAGCAACACCGTGCTCGCTTACAGCCACATCGCGCACGATTGCGTAATCGGCAATCACTGCGTCATGAGCAACGGCACCATGCTCGCGGGCCACGTCATCGTGGAGGACCACGTTATCATCGGCGGCTATGGCGGGGTGCATCAATTCTGCCGGCTCGGGGCCTACGCGATGCTCTCGGCCACGGCGAAACTCGTGCAGGACTTGCCGCCGTTTTTCATCGCCGACGGCACGCCGGCGGTCGTCCGCGCTTACAACAAGGTCGGCCTTGAGCGCAACGGCCACACGGCGGAGCAACTCGACCGCGTGAAACAGATTTTTCGCATTCTCTATCGCGACGGGCTTAATCGCAGCCAGGCGTTGGAAAAACTTTCCGCTCACACTGATGCAGCCACGACGGAATTTCAACGCGTCATCGCGTTCGCCAAAAAGAGCGAGCGCGGGATCGCCCCCGGAGCCTGATGTTTTGCGGCGCGGCATGGGCCGTCGCTTATTTCTTTTTGTAGACCGTGGCCGGGTCGAATACCGGCCGGCCGATCAGTTCCAGCTTCAACGAGTCGGGGGCTTCGGCGCCGGCGCCGGCGGCAAGCTTTCGGTAGAAACAGGATTTGTAGCCGTTGTGGCAGGCGGCGCCGCCCACGTTCAGCACCTTGAGCAAGATCACATCTTGATCGCAGTCCACGCGCAGTTCGCGGACGAGCTGAGCGTTGCCGGATTCTTCACCCTTCACCCAAAGCTTGTTGCGCGAACGACTCCAATAGCTCGCCTTGCCGGTCTTCAGCGTGAGCGCGAGCGACTCCGCGTTCATGAAGGCGAACATCAAAACTTCGTTGGTGGTCTCGTCGGTGGTGATGCACGGGATCAGGCCATCGGGGCCGAACTTCGGTTGCAGCACGGTGCCCAGCTCGATCTCGGCCGAGGTGGTGCGGGCGGGAAAAACAAATGCGCTCATGGATAAAAACGTCAGGGCTAGCTCTGGGCGGCGAGGTTTCGCAGGTAGTCGTAACTGTAAAGTCCGGTGCGGTGACCGTCGCTGAACTCGAAGCGGAACGCGTAGTTTCCCACCTTTTCCCAGCCAAGCACTTTGACGCCGGGAAAGGCGCGCGGGCCCGTGCCGCCATACTGGTTGCCGAGCACGTCGCGCTCGCCCTGCGTCTCGGCGCTGGGAGATGCGGCGCGCAGGCGTTCGGGCAGAAAATAGGTTTCGACGCCGTCATTCCAGCGCACGGCGACTTCCTCGCCCACCAACTGAATATCGACCGGGTCAAAACGAAACATGGCGCCACCTTAACTCGCCGCCGCCGGGTGAGAACAACTTATTTTATCGGCTCGGGCGCTCGGGCGGCGCGCTGAAGAATCCGCCAGTTCCACCGCCAGTTCCACCGCCGGCTCCGCCTTCTGCTGCCGTTGCGCCGCCAAAAAAACAGGGACGACTTTCACATTGACGCACCTCGGGCGCGCCCTTTGCTCTGGCCCTTCACGCAGATGGCAAGATAGCTCAGTTGGTAGAGCAGTTGACTGAAAATCAACGTGTCCCCGGTTCGATTCCGGGTCTTGCCACCACTTTCAAAAAGCCCCGCTTCCGGTCACGGCAGCGGGGTTTTTTGTGCCGCGAAGGCTCAGGCGCTCCAGTTGATCGCCTTCTTTGGCCAAGCACTCTTGCGGGTCCAGGGACCGGAAACGTCGTTCATTTCGATGCCGATGCGTTTGGCTTCGCCCGAGGGTTTCATTTCGATGAAGTAGACGGCGTCCACCGCGCTGGTGCCGTCGGCCAGTTCGCCGTAGTAGATCGTCATCAGAAAATGCGCGGTCTCCTTTAGATGTTTCGCGAGACTCGGCGTGAGATCGTTTTCAAAGGTGCCGGCTTCCTCGGACCAGATCGCGGAGATCGTGACTTTGCCGTCGGCCGCCGGGGCGACTTTCATGCCGTTCTTTTTGGCGTAGGCTTTGAGGGCGGGCAGCTTTTTGACGGCGACCGGTGAGCTGTGCATGACGATGGTGGTGGACATAAATGGGATGGGTGGCGGTGGGTGCAGAACTGAGATTCTTGGATTCGCCGCCGATTGCCAGCCTGCGGTTGAGTGACGCCGGTGACGATTGGCCGACGGCTCGCGGGTTGCATCGGAGACCGGGAGCTGCGTGGGTTTCCCCGATGTGCGTTCGCTATACCTTGCATCAATCTGACGTGGCCCTGAAGGCGATCTCGCGGGCGTTGGCGAAGACGCTGACGGCTGCGGTAGCGGCGGAGCCGAGGTATAACGTCACGCTCACGCACCGGATGCCGGTCGTCGCGGCGGGTGGCGGCGGCGAGGCGGAGGTGCGCGGGATGGTCTGGGGACTCGTGCCGTTTTACGAACGGGCAAAGACGCCGCGGCGGATGTTGCCCAACGCCAAGGCCGAGACCGCCACGACGCTCGCGGCGTTTAAAGACGGCGTCGCGCACCGGCGGTGTCTCGTGCCGGCCAACGGATTTTATGAGTGGCGGACCGCGGGCAAAATAAAGCTGCCGCATCTCTTCACGTTGCGCGACGACGAGCCGTTTGCCTTTGCCGGCATCTGGGAGCCGGCGGACGGCGATCTGCCCGAGACGTTCGGCGTGCTGACCACGGAGCCGAATGCGCTCGTGGCGTCGATTCACGATCGGATGCCCGTGCTGCTGACCGAGGCGACCATGGCGCGCTGGCTCGGCGCGGCACCGCTGGCCGTCGAGGAGTATCGGGCGCTCACGCAGCCGCTGCCGGCGGAGCGGATGAGCGTGCGGCCCGTGAACCGTTTTGTGAGCAATTCCAGAAATGATGGACCGCAATGTCTTGAACCGCCGAAGGATGCTCCGCCGGAACTGAGTTTGGGCTTCACGTAGCTTGATTTT
Source organism: Opitutia bacterium (assembly GCA_002737275.1). Lineage (GTDB taxonomy): Bacteria > Verrucomicrobiota > Verrucomicrobiia > Opitutales > Opitutaceae > Tous-C4FEB. The sequence goes on along the minus strand of NSIG01000047.1, from coordinate 8,153 downwards.
CGGCCGCGGGATGGTTCAGGTGATAGCCTATCAACTGATAGGTATCTTCAACCCAGTCCTCCCCATGCTCACCGAACGTCAGGAACAGATTTTGGATTTTGTCCGCGAGTATCAACGCGTGCACTCCGTGACGCCCTCGACCCGCGAGATCGCGCGGCAGCTCGATTCGTCGCAGCCGACGATCTTGGGGCACCTCCAGGCGCTCGCGAAAAAGTCGCAGCTGGAGAAACTCGCCGACGGCAAATGGGGCCTGAAGACCTCGGCGGTGCAGGGGCACTTGTTCGAGGTACCCGTGTATGGCGCGATCCCGGCCGGCCGGCCCGCGATGCAGGAGCAGGAGGTGGAGGAGACGCTGCGGATCGATCCGGCGGTGTTTGGGGTGAAACCGTCGCGCGCCTCCGAGTTTTGGCTACTGCGGGTGACGGGCGATTCGATGATCGGGGCCAATATTGTTGACGGCGATCTCGTCGCACTCGAGCGGCGCGAGCCGAAGCTGGGCGACATCATCGCCGCGCTCGTGGATGAGACGACGACGACGTTGAAACGCATGGTGCGCCTGCGCGGGCGCACGGTGTTGCGGGCGGAGAACCCGCGTTACCCCGACCTCACGCCCGAGCGCATCGAGTCGCAGGGCGTAGTGGTCGGGGTGATCCGGCGCAACGTGGCCCAGTCGACGAGATGAACGCCCGTGCCCGGTTCCTCCACCACGCTCTCCGCCCTGCGGTCCCTGCTGGCTGCACGTTTTCCGGAAAAAAACCGGAGACCGGCCGGCTGTGTGCCCACGGGCGTCGCCGCGGTCGATGAGGCGTTGGGCGGCGGGCTACCGGTGGGGCGATTGACGGAGGTCGTCTCCGCGGTGGCGAGCAGCGGCGGGCAGACCTTGCTGACGCGATTGATCGAGGAGACGCGCGTGGCCCGGCGGCGGATCGCTCTGGTGGACGGGGCGGACGGGTTTGCGCCGGAGTCGGTGTCGGCTGATGCGTTACGGCATGTGGTGTGGGTGCGCGGACAGGACCTCGCGCAGGCGCTGGCGTCGGCCGATGTGCTGGTACGCGACGGAAATTTCGCCGTGGTGGTGGTGGATCTGCGCGGGTGCGACGAACGGGCCTTACGGAAAACGCCATCGGCGACCTGGCACCGGCTGCACCGGGCGACGGAGGCGGGCGCGACGGCGGTGCTGGTGCAGAGCACAGGCGCGCTCGTGCCGGCGGTGCCGTGCCGGTTGATCCTCGGGCGGGCGCACGCGCTCGCGAGCCGGCGGGTGGAACGCGGAGAGCTGGCGGCCCAGCTCACGGTCGAGGTTGCGCGCGGGCACGCGGGGCTGTTGACGGACGGCGTGGAGGCGCAGGCCGGATGAATTACGCGGCGCTGGTCGTGCCGGATTTTTCGCTGCATGCGGTGCGGCGGAGCGATGCGTCGCTCGCGGGGCGGCCGCTCGGCATCGTCGCGGGCGAAGGCCGCACGGCGGTCGTGCGGGCGGTGTCGCCCGAAGCGACCGGCGTGGAGCCGGGACTGGCGGTCACGCTCGCGATGGCGCGGTGTCCGGCGCTGGTGTTGCGGCCGCGCGATCCGACGGCGGAGACGGAGGCGGGCTGCATGGTGATCGCGGCGGCGTTGACGCTCTCGCCGCGCGTCGAGCACACGGGCGCAGGCTGGTGCACGGTGGATTTGCAGGGAGCGGACGAGGCGCGGACGTTGGTCACGTTGCGCCTGCGGCTGGGGGAGTTGGCGGCGGTGGGGATTCCGGTCCGCGCGGGCATCGCGGGGACGCCGCTGCTCGCGGCGCTGGCGGCGCGCAGCACGGAGACGGTGTGCGTGGTGCGGGCGGCGGAGGAGTTTTTGCGACCGCTGCCGCTCGCGTGGGCTGAGCCCACGGCGGCGCACGCGGAGATTCTGGCGGGGTGGGGCGTGCGGACGCTGGGCGACCTGACGGCGTTGCCGAAAGGTGAGGTCGGGCAACGCCTCGGGCCGGCGGGCGCGGCGCTCTGGGAACGCGCGGCGGGCGAGACGACGCGGCCGCTCAAACTGGTGGAGCCGAAGAAATCGTTTGCGGCGGCGTGGGCCTATGATCCGCCGGTGGAGTCGCTCGAGCCGCTGCTGTTTTTGCTGCGCCGTTACGCGGAACGGGTGGCGCTGGAATTGCGCGCGGCGGGATTTGTGGCGGAGAAACTCGCGCTCACGCTGCTGCTGGAAGACGAGACCGATCACCGGCGGGAGTTTCGCCTGCCCGAGCCGGGCGCCGATGTGGACGGGTGGCAGCGGATCTTGCACGCGCACTTGGAAACGCTGAAGACGGCGGCGCGCGTGGTCGGCGTGCGGCTCGTGGCGACGCCGGCGCGGCCGCCGGAGAAACAGGACGGCCTGTTTGAGACGGGGCTGCGTGATCCGGCGGTGTTTTGGGAGAGCCTCGCGCGCGTGGGCGCGCTGGTGGGCGACGACCGCGTGGGCACGCCGGTGGTCGCGGCGACGTATCGGGCGGATGCGTTTGTGCTGACGAAGCCCGCGGAGGCGGTGCCGGAACCGGAGGCCGCACCGGTGCACGCGGCGCGAGGGCTCGTGCTGCGGCGGTTTCGGCCGGCGTGGCCGGTGCACGTGCACTGCGACGGAGCGAGACCGGTAGAGATCGTGGGCGGACAACTTGGCGGGGACGTGTGCGCGGCGAGCGGGCCGTGGCGGAGCGAAGGCGAGTGGTGGACGGCGGCGGCGTGGGCGGTCGAGCTGTGGCAGGTGGAGTTGGCGGCGGGCGGATTGTATCAACTGGCGCGGACGGCGAACGGCTGGTGCGTCGAGGGAGTTTTCGACTGATGGCGGGCGGGGATTACGTCGAGTTGCACGCGCGGAGTGCGTTTTCGTTTCTGCGGGGCGGCTCGCTGCCGGAAACACTCGCAGCGGAGGCGGGGCGGCGGGAGTTGCCGGCGGTGGCGTTGTGCGACCGGGACGGAGTTTACGGGGCGGTGCGGTTGCACCTGGCGGGCAAGGAGGCGGGCGTGCGCGCGCTCGTGGGGAGTGAACTCACGATGGAGGACGGGAGCGTAGTGCCGGTGTTGGTGGCGACGCAGGCGGGCTATCGGCGGCTGTGCGGGCTGCTGACGACGGCGCACCTGCGGGCGGCGAAGGGCGAAGGGCGCGTGGCGTGGTCGGAGTTGGCCGAAGACAACGCTGGGCTGATCGCGCTCACGGGCGACGAAGCCGGCCCGGTGCGGCGCGCGTGGCGGGCGCACGGGGCGAGGGCGGCGGACGAGGGCGGGGAGAAGTTACGGCGAATCTTCGGGCGCGACCGGCTTTTTGTCGAAGTGCAGCGGCACCTCGTCGCTGGGGAGGAAAATGAAAACGAGTTTTTGACCGACTGGGCGCGGGCGCACGGCCTGCCGCTTTTGGCGACCAACGGCGTGCTCCACGCCACCCCGGCGGCGCGGGCGGTGCTCGATGTGTTCACCTGCCTGCGCGAGCACACGACGCTCGACGGGGCGGGGCGACGACTGGCGATCAACAGCGAGCGGCACGTGAAAACCGGCGCGGCGATGGCGGAGCTTTTTTGCGATCTGCCCGAGGCGGTCGCCAATACGGCGCGGCTGGCGGAGCGGTTGGAGTTCACGCTGGCGAATCTCGGCTATCGGTTTCCGGATTACGCGGTGCCGGCGGGGGAGACGCAGGATACCTTTGCGCACAAGATGGCGTATTTCGGCGCGCAACAACGCTACGGCTCGGTCACGGGCGATGTGAGGCGGCAACTTGACCGCGAGTTGGCGCTGATCGCGAAGCTGGGGTTCAGCGGGTATTTTTTGATCGTGTGGGACCTGTGCACGTTTGCCCGGGAACGCGGGATTCTGGTGCAAGGGCGGGGGAGCGCGGCCAACAGCGTGGTCTGCTACGCGCTCGGGATCACGGCGGTGGATCCGATCGCGAGCAAGTTGCTCTTCGAGCGGTTTCTCTCAGAGGGCCGCTCGGACTGGCCTGATATCGACCTCGATTTGCCGAGCGGCGACGCGCGCGAGAGCGTCATCCAGGAAGTGTATCGGCGCTACGGGAAACTGGGCGCGGCGATGACGGCCAACGTGATCTCGTTTCGTGGGAAAAGCACGATGCGCGAGGTGGGCAAAGTGCTCGGCCTGCCCGACGATGTGTTGGACCGCTTCAGCAGTCTATTTCACGGCGGAGATTATCCGCACACGCTGGCGTTGAAGGAGCAGTTGAAATTGGCAGGGATCACGGCGGACCACCCGCGGCTGGAAGCGCTCGTGGGGACGTGCCAGCAGGTAAACGGACTGCCGCGCCATCTCGGGCAACACTCGGGCGGCATGGTGTTGAGCGCGGGAAATCTTTCCCACTACGTGCCGCTGGAGAACGCGCGGATGCCGGGGCGCAGCGTGCTGCAATGGGACAAAAGCGACTGCGAGGACATGGGCATCATCAAGGTCGATCTGCTCGGGCTCGGCATGATGGCGGCGATGCAGGAGACATTGGAAATCTGCGCGTCGCGCGGGCAACCGGTGGACTTAGCGCGGTTGCCGAAAGACGACGCCGCGACGTTTGCGATGATCCGCGCGGCGGACACGGTGGGCGTTTTTCAGATCGAGAGCCGCGCGCAGATGGCGACGTTGCCGCGCATGAAACCGGTGACGTTCTACGACCTCGCGATCGAGGTGGCGATCATCCGGCCGGGACCGATCCAAGGCGACGCAGTGAACCCGTATCTGAAACGACGCACGGGCGAGGAACCCGTGACTTATCTCGACGAACGCGCGCGACCGATCTTGGAACGCACGCTCGGCGTGGTGCTTTTTCAGGAGCAGATTCTGCGGATCGCGATGGAGCTGGGCGGATTCAGCGCGGCGGAGGCGGACGAGTTGCGGCGGGCGATCGGGTTCACGCGCTCGCAGGAGCGGCTGAACCGCTCGCGGGCGAAATTGGGCGCGGCACTGGCGAAGAACGGCGTCACGCCGGCGGCGTCGGAGCACATTTTGAAATCGCTGGCGTCGTTTGCGCTCTACGGATTCCCGGAGAGCCACGCGATCAGCTTTGCGTTGATCGTGTATGCCTCGGCGTGGCTGAAGGTGCACCGGACGGCGGCGTTTTATGCGGCGCTGCTCAACTGCCAGCCGATGGGTTTTTATTCGAGCGCGTCGCTCGTGCAGGACGCGCGCCGGCGCGGCGTGAAGACGTTGCCGCCGTGCGTGCTGGCGTCGGATGAGCGGTGCCGGGTGGACGCGGACGACACGATCCGGCTCGGGCTGGCGGCGGTGAAAGGCGTGCGGGCGGCGGCGGTGCAATCGATTCTAGCGGCGCGGCGCGAGCGGCCGTTTGCCTCGATGGCGGATTTCCTGCGGCGCACGGTGTGCAGTGCGGCGGAGCGGCGCGCGCTGTCGGGTGCGGGGGCGTTGAACACGTTGTCGACCCACCGGCGCGCCGCGCTCTGGGCGGTCGAGGCGGTGAACAGCGACGACGATCTATTTCGGCACGCGCCGGCGGCGGACGCGGAGACGGAGTCGCCGCTGGCGGCGATGACGCTCGGCGAGCGGTTGCAGGCGGACTACGAACACCTCGAACTCACGGTGGGCGCGCACCCGATGCGGCTGTTGCGGGCGCAGTTGCCCGGGGTGACACCGGCGGAGAAGTTGGGAGAATTGTCATCGGGGGCGCGCGTGCGGATTGCCGGAGCGGTCATCACACGGCAACGGCCAGGCACGGCCAAAGGCGTGTGCTTCATCACGCTCGAAGATGAAACCGGACACGCCAACGCGCTCGTGCGGCCAGGGCTGTTCGAGTCGGCGCGGCTCATCATCAATCTGGAGCCCGCGCTGCTGATCGCGGGCCGGCTGCAAAACGAACGGGGTGTGATCCACGTGTTGGCCGAGACGATCACGGCGTTGCCGGTCGCCGGAATGCCCGCACAGGCGAGTCATGATTATCACTAGGGTTTAAGCGGCAATCGCTGCGACGGCGGAGCCGCAGACCGGGGCTAAACCAAGCGGCGCGCTGCGAGCTGCGCTGCGACGCTCGAAGGTACGAGCCGCGGCGCGGCCGAACTGTGCCAAGAGGAAAAAAGGGCGTCAGGTCACCGTGGCGAGGGTGGGCGAAGTGGAAATGGCGAGAGAGGCCGACGGCCTTCGGCGCCCAATACGCCGTGGGAGTTCACGTTATCGTCCGCAGTAGGGGCGTTATGAGGAATGGACGCCTTCCGCTTCCGGCGGAGCGATGATTGCGCGGCTTGGTGAACGTCCACGGGGCAGCTGCCGTCGGCGGCGGGGGCGCAGGCGCCGCCCGGGGTGGGGGATCGCGGCGGGGGGATCGCGGCGTAAAGCCGCTCCTACAGTTTGGGATTCAAATGCCCGGCAGGGGATCAATCCGTGTCGTAGTCGAGATACGGCCCGAGCCATTTCTCGCAGGCGGCGACAGGGAGGTTTTTGCGGGCGGAGTAGTCCTCGACTTGGTCCTGCGAGAGTTTGCCGACGGCGAAATATTTCGAGTCCGGGTGGTTGAAGTAATGCCCGGAGACGGAACTCGGCGGGTGCATGGCGTTGCTCTCGGTGAGCGTGATGCCGGTGAACTCGGTCGCGTTAAGCAGGGCGAAGAGCGGCGGTTTCTCGGTGTGATCGGGGCACGCGGGGTAGCCGGGGGCGGGACGGATCCCGAGGTATTTTTCGCGGATAATGTCTCGCATCTCGAGATTTTCTGTTTTGCCGAAGCCGCAGTAGTCGCGCTCTTTTTTGTGCATCAGCTCGGCGCAGGCTTCGGCGAGGCGATCGCCGAGGGCTTTGGCCATGATCGCGCCGTAGTCGTCGTTGTTGGCCTCGAAAGTCTTGGCGAATTCCTCGACGCCGTGACCGGTCGTGACGGCGAATCCGCCGAGGTAGTCAGCGCGACCCGAAGACTTCGGTGCGATGTAGTCGGCGAGGCAGTGGTTGAACTGGCCGGGCGTCTTTTCGTTTTGCTGACGCAGGAAGTGGAACGTCTGGATGACAGTCGTGCGCGATTCGTCGGCATAGAGTTCGACGCTGTCGCCGACGGAGTTGGCGGGCCAGAAGCCGAGGACGGCGCGGGCGGTGTAGCGTTTTTCGGCGATGATCTTTTTGAGCATCGCCTGCGCGTCGGCGTAGAGCTTGGTGGCTTCGGTGCCGACGACTTCATCCGTGAGGATGTCGGGGAAACGGCCGTGGAGTTCCCACGAGGAGAAGAACGGGCCCCAGTCGATGTAGTCGGCTATTTCAGATAAGTTGAAAGCGGAGAGTTGAGAGTTGAGAGCCTGATTTCCCTGACCGCGAACGTTGGTGCGCTGGGCACGGATAACCGCTTCGTCGGTCGTGAAGGCGCGGGTGCCGATGAACTCGGGCTTCGGAATTTCAACGGTCGTCCAATCGGTGGGCTGGCGACGGTTACGGACTTCGGCGAGCGGGAGCATTTTTCGCGCGCCTTTGCGGTCGGCGAATTCGACGCGCTGTTTTTCCTGCTTCGCGCGGGTCTCGGCGACGAACTTGGGTTTGTTGTCGGGATTGAGCAGTTGGGAGACGACGCCGATGACGCGCGATGCATCGAGGACGTGGATGACCGGCTCGGAGTAGTGCGGTGCGATCTTCACGGCGTTGTGCGCGGCGGAGGTGGTGGCGCCGCCGATGAGCAGCGGAATCTTGAAGCCCTGGCGCTCCATTTCCTTGGCGGTGTGCACCATCTCGTCGAGTGAGGGCGTGATGAGGCCGGAGAGCCCGATGACGTCGGCGCCCTTTTCCTTCGCGGCGGTGAGAATCTTTTCGCACGATACCATGACGCCGAGATCGATGACCTCGTAATTGTTACAGGCGAGGACGACGCCGACGATGTTCTTGCCGATGTCGTGCACGTCGCCCTTCACGGTCGCCATGATGATGCGGCCCTGGGCCTTGGCGACGCCGCCGGCGGCGACGAGCTCGGCCTTTTCCTGCTCCATGAACGGCTGGAGATAGCCGACGGCCTTCTTCATGACGCGGGCGGACTTCACCACTTGCGGGAGAAACATTTTTCCGGCGCCGAAGAGGTCGCCGACGACGCGCATGCCGTCCATGAGCGGGCCCTCGATAATCGTGAGCGGCTTGCCGTATTTCTGGCGGGCTTCCTCGGTGTCGGTGTCGATGAAGGCGTCGATGCCTTTCACGAGGGCGTGCGAGAGGCGCGCCTCGACG